>NZ_JABFRA010000085.1 GCF_013141425.1 Methylotenera sp.
CTGAATACGCACCTTGGTACGTAATACCAGCAGATTCCAAAACCAATCGAAATCTGCTGATTTCAAAATTGCTACTCAACACGCTTAAAAACTTAAAACTAAAGTATCCAGCCGTGCCAAGCGACTACAAATCAATCACCATTGCCGATTGATTTAGTAAGTCGCACTCAAGTAGCTTAGGTTGTTTAATTGCAGGTTCAGCTTGTAGAGGTGCGTTAAGCATTGTAAAGTAGCCAAAATTAGGAGTAATAAAATTTATTAACATATAAATATTATTAAGACCATACACTTTTAATTCGAATTTCAAACCACTCCAATAAAAGATTTAGTACTTTTTTGGTCTACTTTACGTTTGGGGTATTAAATTGTTACGCCTTATTTCAATTGTCTTTTTATTGACTTTATCAACTGTTTCACATGGTGAAATTGAGAAGTTCGCTTCCCCTTGCGAGACTTCAATATGTTTTCACTGGTGGCCAAAATTACCTATCATTTCTGGGTGGCATCAAGATAAAGAGCAAAGTTTTAGTAACTCTATAAATGCACAAGCACCTGAGGGCTTTACGTTTTCAAATGCTGAAACAGTCATTTATGCGAAAGCAATTTACAAACCCAGAGAACCCAAACAAACCTCGCTTGAAGAATTGATAAACAGAGATATTAATGACTTCAAAACTCAAGACCCAACCATTAATGTTAGTAACCCAACTGAAATAAATACAAAAGGTAATATCCCGTTAAAATCATTCAGTTTCTCCCCAATGCAAAATGGAAATTGGGAACAAGTAACCTATGGCGAGGAAGGTGACTTTTATTTAATATTCACTATTAGTTCGCGCTCAAAACAAGGCTATGACAAATCAATCAACGATTACAGAAAATTTATAAATGAATATACAATCAACCCATAACCCTAAGGCACGCCCCTTGTATATTCATTCTTTAGGGGCCGTAAAAACCATTGCTCTGCAAGCCGCATGGTTATTGGTTCGCAGGCATCCATTAATTACGCTTTTATGCAATTTCTAAATCGGCCCTAGTTTAATTTATCTTAATTTTACTTCACCCGCCTGTATCATTTGTTTAGCTAACGTTTCGCCGAAACTTGCACTGGCACTTGCACCGATACGTTTAGCGATGCGACTTGCAAAGTCTTCTTGGCTGGTAAAGTCGACAATCTTTTCTTGTTTAATTACATCCCGCGCAACAAAGTCTGCACTGCCAAAGGCATCGGCAAGGCCAATTTTGATACTTTGTTCACCGCTCCAGAATAAGCCGCTAAACGTTTCAGGAGTTTCTTTTAGCCGCGCGCCACGGCCTTGACGCACCACGGTTTTAAATTGTTCATGTATTTCATTGAGCATGGATTGCGCAAACGCTTGATGTTTTGGATTAATGGCAGAAAATGGATCTAGCATTGCCTTGTTTTCACCTGCCGTCAATAAACGACGTTCAATCCCTACCTTCTTCATCACTTCAGTAAAACCGTAGCCATCCATCAGCACGCCTATTGAGCCGACAATGCTGGCTTTATCCACATAGATTTTGTCAGCTGCGGCCGCGATGTAATATCCGCCCGACGCGCAAATATCTTCTACCACCGCATAAACGGGTATTTTGGGGTGCAATTTCTTTTGGCGCTTAATTTCATCATAAATAATACCCGCTTGCACTGGGCTACCACCTGGGCTATTAATGCGTAAAATAATGCCTTTGGTGCCATTGTCTTTATACGCATCATGCAGGCTGGTCATAAATGAATCGGCATTTACGTCACCGCCCGCTTCAATCACGCCGGCCACTTCAATGAGCGCGGTATGCGATCCAATATTTTTTCCGTCACCGCCCAACCAACCAATTGCAAAAAACAGAATAATAAATAAGTAAGTAAATGTGAGCGCTTTAAAAAAAGTACCCCAGCGACGTGCTGTTCTTTGCTCACTCTGTGCCGAGTTAGCTAACTTTTCGATGACATCGCGCTGCCACTTGGTATCTTGTGGCACAGAATTGGGCGTGGGGGTTTGTTGCGTATCTTCTGACATTTAATGGTTCTTTCTTAAAGTATTATTTTAACGAATCTTTTAACGAAGCTAAGTTGATTATAATTTCGTGATTTTGTTCAATCACCGCTATAGGCTTTAAGCTTCGACCCTTGCACGGCCCCATTACACAAAAACCGTTATCAGGCCGATAATGTGCACCATGTGTGGAGCAGATTAAATAATCTTTTTGCACCGTAAAAAAGTCGCCTTCGTTCCAATCAAGTTCTACTGGTACATGCGCACATTGATTAACGTATGCATAAGGTTTGCCATGAAAACGCACCACAAAGCCCGTGGTAAATTCACCCAAAGCAGGTAATGGAAAACGCAAGCCTTTTGCGCAATCCTGCAAATCTTCACTTTTAAAAACAATGGTATTGTCAGTCATATTGCATCACTTAGGCGTTTTCAAGCAACCAGTTGCTTAAACTGGCAAAGTCAGAAAACTGTTGTACTGGATTAAGATGTTGCCACTGCTCAGCTGATTGTGCGCCATAACTCACGCCAACCGATTTAACCCCTGCATTTTGCGCCATGTGCAAATCATAACTGGTGTCGCCTATCATTAAAGTACGTTCTGGCATTACCACCAAGTGATCCATTAACTCATGCAGCATTTGTGGGTGCGGTTTTGAAAAACATTCATCCACCGTGCGTGTTGAATGAAAAAAGTGCGCTAACCCACTATGCTCTAGTGCAAGATTCAGCCCACGACGTCCCTTACCCGTGGCTACTGCAAGCTTATGGCCACGCTTATTCAAAGCAATAATTGTCTCTGCCGCACCTTCAAATAATGGAATCTCGCGCTCGCCAGCATAATAATTAGCCGTGTACTGCGTAGCAAGCGCCTGCGATTGTGCTACGGGGATTTCACCATACAAAGCTTCAATGGACTCGCGCAAGCCCAGCCCGATTATACTACTGGCAGCTTGTGGCGTAAGCGCTGGCAAGCCAACTTGTTCAGCAGCTTTAAGAATGGAGTTGGTAATCATTCCAGTAGAATCGGCTAAGGTGCCATCCCAATCCCACACGATTAAATCAAACTGCTTGGACATACTTTAAAGTTGCACTTTCATAACTTTTAAAAAACGTAAAAATTAAGCCTCTAATTTTGCTAAAAATTTAGCGAGCTCAGCTGGCAATGGCGCAGCCAATTCTAACTTATCTTGCGTAAGTGGATGGCGAATTTTGGTAATGGCAGAATGCAAGAACATACGCCTTAAACCATGTTTTACTAACGCTTTATTAACTGTAAAATCACCGTATTTGTCATCACCGACAATATGAAAGCCCAAATGCGCTAACTGCACGCGCAACTGATGAGTGCGTCCTGTCACCAGCTGCGCTTCAAGCAAACTGAATTTACCGAGAGCTGGATGATTAAAATTCTTGAGTAATTTAAAGAATGTTTCTGAGGTCTGGCGCTCGTTATATTTATCTTTGCTCGCATCCGTCACCACGTTTACTCGCCGCTCACCATTTGGTAGCAAATAGCGTTGCAAATCTAACACCACACGTTTCTTCTGCTCAGTCCATTCGCCCAGCACCAACATCAGGTAGCGTTTATCGGTTTGATTATTGCGAATCGCCTCATGCAAAGCAACCAATGCACTACGTTTTTTTGCTACCATCAGCACGCCTGAAGTTTCACGGTCCAAGCGATGCACCAGCTCTAAAAATTTTGCTTTAGGACGCTCTAAACGCAGTTGCTCAATAACGCCAAGACTCACTCCACTACCGCCATGCACAGCAAAACCTGCGGGCTTATCAATGACCAATAAAGCATCATCTTCAAAAATAATGTGATTTTCAAACTTAGGCCGGACAGGATTTGTTTGTTCGGGTTTCTCTGTTGCAGTAGATTTGGTTGGCGGAATCCTGACCACATCGCCCAAACTTAATTTAAAATCCGCATCTATGCGCTTTTTATTAACACGTACTTCACCACTACGTAATATGCGATACACATGGCTTTTTGGTACACCCTTAAGTGTTTTGGTCAAAAAATTATCAACGCGTTGCCCTTCACTCGCCTCGTCCACGGTTAAAAATGCAGCTGCTAATTCACTTACACTAGTTGCCTTAATACTTTGATCTTGTGTACTTATATTGTTCATACTTTGCTTAAATGATAGTTGTAGCCTATACTTATACGCGTATTGATTAAATATCATAATTTAATCAATACGAGAGAATACACTTAAATACACACAATTGCGCTTTAAAAAACGTAACTCTATGTAATTAAAGTGAAAACAGACACTTGGTTAACGCCGCTCGCCATAATTATAAAGTAGCAGCAAGTAAAATTAGCGCTCAAGCCGCCGCAGACAAATAAACATAAAGCGCGACTTAAGGAAAAGTAAATTTGCAGTGATGTCATTTTGACTTACTAATAATTAACATTTACTGAAGATGGAATTTTAACGAATTTACGCCTCAACTGGCATAAATTTAATAATTTAGTAAAATTTAACGACCAATAAACAAATTTCTACTTGATTTATTCAGGTGAAATAATAGTTTAAAAAATTGGCTATCACTGCATGCTTTCTTTAAGTAAAGCACGCCCAATCAGTCAATTTATAATAGTTTATTTTAAGAAAAATACAGTTAATCTGTTACCAGTTTCTTAAAATTATAATCGTTAGATTACACACATGCGCACCCTTTGCGCCTTCAGTATTTCAGCCAACATCTTTGGCACTTCTACCTTAATCGCCTTAAATATCA
>NZ_JABFRA010000080.1 GCF_013141425.1 Methylotenera sp.
TTTTATCCCCCACGTTTATTTTAAGTTTAAGTGGCGCATTGCTAAGTTTAGGCGTGCTATGGCTAGGCGTACACCTACCCAAAAAATGGTTCAGCCCAGTTTCACTCAGCATACTCGCTGCATTTGCTCACATTGCAGGGCAATTGTTGATTGTGCGACTTTGGCTAATTCCGCATGCCGGGGTGAGTTATTTAATCCCCATATTCGCCGTAGCCGCTTTATTTTTTGGGTTGATTAATGGACTAATTACTGCAAAATTATTAACAAATAAATCTTAAACATTAAGTCTCACACGTAAAAAAGAACGGATTACCCGCTCTTTTTTATAATCAATCAATCATTCCCTACTAGTTAATCAACTCACGCCAGATTGACCTTTTCTTTTGGAAGCCCGCACCAGAACTAGAGAATGGTACATCTGGCAATAGTTTTGGCGTTGGATCATCTGCAGTTACTATAGAAACTTTAGGTTTACCATCTACATAAACAACATTAAAACCAACTGTCGGTGAGTTTGTTCTAGCAGAAACAATTACACCTGGATTTTTTTCAACTACTGCAAGCCCTGTTTTGTAATCAAAGTAATTGAACCATCCATAACCTGCTGGCTGGCAGGCAGAAGAAGTTGGCACAGTTGTTGGTACCAACAACGTACCAAGCACTAATTGTGATGATACATTTTGTCGTTCACCACTATCTGGTAAATCTATAAACCAACCTAAGCCAGTATTAAAATCTACTGGGTTATTAGTATCGCTTTTACGATTATTTGCACCTGATCCAACAATCTTCTGCTCTACCAATGTGCTGCGCGGGTCAACTAAAGTGCTTCCAGAATTATCATCTTTAATCGCATACAGCGTTTGCTGACTCGTGTCGGTAAGATCACTCACCTCTAAATATTTACCAGTACCGACAAAGACCACTCGCTTATTGTTAATCAGCCCTAATTCTGGCCGAGCAGTAATAGGCTGAGCTCCACCCGCTTGAAGAGTGGCAAACTTCAATACTGTATTATCTGAAAGGTTAAAACGCCACACGTTACCAAGCAAGTCTCCGCCGTAAACGTAGGTAGTAGTATTGTTTTTTTCTGCATCATCGGCAAAACCCTTAATTTTAGCTAAACCGCTTGGCTTCGCTATTGTACCTTCACCAGTACTAATAGCTGAGGTAAGTTGGCTTCCAGTACTGGCATCCAGAACATACAAATAACCCTTACCGTCACCACCTGTAAATTGTGGAGTGGCTGGAGCATTGAAGGGTTTAAATTTTGTTGAAGTTAAATCATAAAACGAATTACCATCCGAAATATTATTGTAACCTGAAGTTAATAACACAACCCATTTACCATCTGAAGGCCTTTTGGTAATGATTGGATTTCCATAGGTATAACCTAAAGTTGGCTCTGTACTTGCATCAAACTCCCACAATAGACTTGGATTAGTTGGATCGGTAATATCCAGGGCATAATAGCCACGGCCGCCGCTGTTTAAGCCAGCAACCAATATCGTCCGCCAATCTGCGCTCGCACTAGAGCAAGATGCCACACAAATATCTGAAATCACCGGGTCGCCGTCAACATAAAAACTATGTTTATTTTCATAGGCGGTATCTGCCAATTTCCACATATTCGCAATCACTGCTCTCGGCACATAAGCCCAACGCTCCGTTAGCGTATCCGCATCAAACGCATGCAACATGCCGTCATTAGCACCAATGTAGACTGATTTACCGCGCGAACTTCCGATACCATTTTTAAATGTATCGTAGCCTGGGTCTGTATAGCTAAAAGTTGGCTTACCGATAAAGGCTGGTTTCGAATTCACTGCATCTCCCATGATGGCAAAACGCTTGCGGTAGAGTTTATTCGCCGGGTTAGTAGCGCCTTCATCATAAGTAGTATCTCCACGCAGATAATTCACTAAATTTTCACCTGCAACATCCGCATCCAACTGTGAGGTTGTTCTAGTCGCCGCCAAACTTGGCCACTGTGTTAAGTTAAGCTCAAGAAATGGTCTTTTGAAAGTTTCACCAAGACCTACCGCAGAAATGTTGGTGAAGTTAAAATCCACCAAGCTACTACCACTGCTCATTTTTATATTGCGCGTAGTGTAAAGCTGATTTTTTAACGTTCCACTACACGCGTTTGTCATCGGAACTTTACAAGTTGTCCCAACCAAAATCCCTGGGCTAGGGCAAACTGTTACGCCAGTGGTTACACAATCATTGCCAACAATACTAGTGCTAGCAGACAGCGCACAATTCGAAACATCGGGTACATCTTCAACGCATTTTTCCGCAGAAATGCTCACCGCACCAGCGTTTGCCCCTACGGTCTCAATTTGGCGTTTTTCTAGGTTGCCAGTCCAATAGCCTGAGGTATAACTTGCCACGTAAGCATAATTGTCACCCGCTACTGGGTTTAATGTACTGGTTGCTGCAGCGGCACCTGCGCCAACCTTCACTTTAATCGAAGCGAGCGCCTCTTTAAGTTGATTTGCCAGTTCTGCTGGACTTTTAGCACTAAAGTATGTGCCATCGCCATTCACTGCAGCATGCCATAAATCATCGACTGCTGATGCAGCATTTTCGGCGGGTACTGGCCAATTTAATGTTCCTGCTTTAATTTCAGCATAATCCCCTGTTGCTGCATTTTTATAATCAGTACTGTAAGCCAACTCACCATCAACACCTAAGCCCAAAGTCAGAGTTACCATATTTTGTCTTTGATTGGCTGTAGAAGGCGCAGGATCTTGACAAACCCCATCACCAGGTAGACTTAAAGCACCACCACAATTGCCGAATGCAACTGTCCGTAAATCAGTGTCGTGATAATATTTTGCCACGTCAGCCAGACTGTTACTACTTGCCGTCGCGCCTTCGTAGTAAGGTGGTAAGGCAGGCGAGGCATCCTGATTACCAACCTGACTACCACCCACTTTTTTAACATCGGCCTCAACATCTGTATTCCATAACCCATCGGTTGTCAGCAGCGTAAAGTTTTGCTGGCAAGCGTATTCCACAGGGTCTGTAAATGCACCTCCAATATTTTCTGTATTCGCATAAATACGCCCTGCTTTAGCAAGTGCAGAGCGAAGTGGCGTAGCGGAACCGGGGTTAATGCTAAAAAATTTATTGTACCAAGTCGCTTTATGTGTCGCGTTAAAAGTATCAAATTTCACTGCCCCCGCTGCAGCAGGGTGAATGGTCATAAAGCCGACTCGAAAATCTTCGCCAATATTTTTAAAAGCGAGACTTGCGGCGGTCTTCATGGTCTGCATGCGTGTTTGGTAATAGGTCCACCAGTTAGCAAAGTTAGTCATTTCTTCAGCATAGCTACAACCAGTTGGACCAGTTACACCTGTACAATCGCTACGTGTAATCGCTTTAGGGTAGCTATTACCAGTGACGATATCAACGCGGCTAAAACTTCCTGGGTAGCTAGCAGCTTGTGCTGGCTTGGCTGGAATAAAAGGGCTACCAGGATTTGCATCAGCACCGCCAGATGGCCCAGTATTAGTTGTATCGTCGATGTCTGAGTCTATATTAAAGCCACCGCTACAGGCTGAGGCACCTGCTGGGGCAGATACAGTACATGTCAACTTTGTCGTACTACCGCTACTGAGTGTTTTAGTGCAACTGGTGGTAAATCCGCCTGACGAAGTGCCGACAATTTTAGTAAATAGCTCATTTAATTTAGTAGAGGTATTACCTGTCTTTGATGACTTGTATTTCGCTAAAACTACAGCTGATCCACAAAAAATTGAAACATTATTATCATTATTCACATCTTTTACAACAATAGTGCCATTTGATGGCGCAACCGCTGGGCTGGCCGGCACTGCTGGTACTGCTGGCACTGCAGCCGTTGCTGGCTGAAAGAATTTAGTCGGATAACGTGCTGCTGAATAACTACCCACACGCGTAGCTTGGCAAACACCTGCGGCTGGATTTAATGACTTTGAATTATCTTCTGCAGATACTGTTGGACTGCTTGTAGCCTTGCACCAGCGCACTTTTGCGGGGTATTTAAAAGTTGCCGTCTCAGTAAGCTGGCAATTGGTTAATTTTGCTGAGTCACAATATTCACCTGGCGTAATATTGTAATAGTGCGGCCCGTAACTTCGGCTCGCTGTGGTAGGTGCCAATAATGAACCCGTTGCTACAGTACCTGTGCCCGTTGCTTTTACGCCAGATCTAGCCTTGTCATAAGTCTTGCCGTTGACAATACCTGGCAAAATGTAATTATCATTCCTTAAACAATCCGTATAGTCGGTGCTTGTGCACCACTCAACATCGGTATACCCGGTAAGCAAATTCGTTGAATTTGTATCTTGAATATTATAAGCATCGTTTTTCACCGATGTCCAAGTGGTCTGGCTGCCTTTGCTATCGCCACTACTGTTAACTTTACCGCCGCTGGCATTGACCGCTGGAGTATAAGTGATGGCAGGGTTGTAATAAATCGCATTAAAATCACTACTGCGGAAAGGTGGCTGATTTTCACAATTCAGATTAAAGCTACCAGCTGTAGTGTTTCTACACAAGCTGTCGTTTGCCCAATCAGGTAAATAATTCCAATCCATACTCCCCGAATCATCCAGCACAAAGAGTAAGTTAGGCTGTATTTTAATAGTAGGACTATTGGAAAGTGGTACTGTTGCAAAGTCTAATGGATTTGCCACAGCTGCCGCATTTGCCAAGATTGGCAAGCCAAGATTAATAGTGAATATCAATCCGAATAAAATGCGAATTACTTGAGAATATTTAATTTGATAGCGCTGCATGGCTAACTCCTAATATACAAATGTTTGTGCGTAACTAACTGTATTCTTGGGGCCAGTCACTCTGACTGTTACCCGATACATGGGGCTTTGTTGTGAATTAATAATGGCGCCTGCCTCGGTAGCATCTTTGACGCCTTTACTTCCAGTACCTAATTCGGCTTCACCAAATAGGCATTTATCTGCCGTAGGTGCAACGGCTTCTCGACACATGCGCTGAACAATATAGCGAATATTATTGCCATCTGGCCCCGTGCCTGCAGCAATATCAGCACCCGTAGCGTATGCGCTCTTGGCATCGGCCCATGTATCACTATCTTTTAAAACGGCATCGCTATCTAAATTAGGTGTAAGGTAAGTCGCATAATAGCCATTGTCAGCATTTGCCGTAGTATCTGCATTCAGGTCTGCGGGGGTTGCTATTGTTTTAGCCTCTACCCAAGCTAATGCTGTTTCCACACCTCTATCAGATGAAACTAGGGCAGATTGCTTAAAGGCTAAATTACCGGCAATCATGGTATTAGTATCAACAGAACGGATAAGCGCCACTGCGGCTAATGACATGACCACCAAGGCAATGAGTGCGATAAAAAGCACAACACCTTGTTGCACAGCGGGTTTAAAAGCTTTTTTACTCATAATGCATCCTTAGACCAAAGCATATTGCGCAACGGAATAATGGTTTCAAAAGTCCTGAAACGATAATTTTGCCAAGCAGCATCTGTTAACGAAAGGTCGATTTTAGGCGCTGCATTAAAATCTGTATCATCCCAAGCGCAAGGTCCATTGTTAACAGTACCTTTAACTGTAGTACAGCTGTTTGTCACTACTTCTTTTTCACGCAGGCCATTACGCGCAACTACAACAATACGAATGGCTTTAATGCGATTTCTATTTGCTACCGTAGGCGTAGTTGCGGTGGCTGCCCAAATGCCTGTAGGCTCTACCCATTCGTTTACTTGGTTGCTGTTAGCCGAAGCTGCTACGCCATATTGCGCTTGAATATTCACTACATCTGCAACAACTGGTTCGCCGTTAAGTTGAAGCTGATTGTTTACAACTTCGTATCGATAATCTTGCCAATTGCCCATACAACTGAGTTTGGCTCCCGCACTTGATAGTGGTGCACCTAATGGCGTGGTATTTTTAAGAGTGATGTTAATCAAGGTATCCGGATTACCATTTTCGTCTACTACAGATGTCATGACGCATGACGTACCTTGACTGATTAAAACTACGTCATTGTTTTTACAACCAATATTATTATCAACTGTCAGTCCAGCAGCACCAATGGCATTTGCAGGGTTGGTAATTTTAACTGGCACAGCACCCAGTGCGGTTGTACTGTAACGCACGATGACTATATCGCTTGCACCCGCAGCGCCATTTTGAATAACCACTGGAAATAGTGAGAGAGAAACATCACTGCATTTAAGTGAGGCGTTTTCTTTATCTGCCATTGGCATGGGTAGGCCAAACCCCGCCATTTGCGTAGCACGTTGGATATAAAGCAAGGCTACACTACCGTTAATTTGCGCATCAGCACTGCCTGTGGTACTACGCTTCTGGCCTTCAAACACAGCGAAGACTTGCATGATTACCAAAGTTGCTAGTAACCCGATTACGAGGCCAACAAGAATCTCTACCAAACTAAAACCCGACTGATTGATTCTGCTATTTTTATTTATTCTAGTTTTATTATTTGTAGGCATGATTAAATACCCTCAATACGCGCATTGGTGCTGTAGTTATGTTGCACTTCACCTGGCAATTGCCATCTAACAGTTACCGTCACTACGCGCTCAGCTGAAACAGCCACTGTAGTTGTGCCTGCTGGCAAAACGGCGGAAATATCTTCATTAACTATGGCATAGTCGGCAAGTGAGGCAAAGTTTTTGGCGTTAACCCACACCTGTCCTAGCTTCTGTTGCGCAATAAATGCAGCATCGGCACGGTATTTTGAATCAGAGGTATTTTTTACCATGGCCGTTTGCAAACCTACAAGCGCTAAAATTCCTAATGAAAACAGCAGTATTGCAATAAGTGCTTCTAGCAACACGATACCTTGCTGAGATTTTGCAATTGGTTTTGGTGCAACAAGATATTGACGTGATTGACTGATCATTACATTTTCCTTGTTAGCATTTTCGCGGGTCGGATGTTGACAAACCAGAATACGGATCACACATCCGAGTATTACCACCTACGCCAAGCGTAACTCGAAGTGGTCGATCATCTGCTGATGCACTGGAGTCAATATTCACTTGAGTAAATGGCACTGGGGCTGCACTTACTCGTCCCATAGCATTAAACTCAACAGTATCTGAAGTAGCCGGGCTAGTTACGGCCGTAACGTCAGCAGAGGAGCCTTCACCAGCAGCTCGGCTTTGAATTGTACCAGGGCAATCCGCTGAAACCGTTACACAACCGAACGTCCAGCTAGCATCATCACTAAGTTCGAATTGCACTGGCAAATTACGTTTAACCGCTTCAGCACGTGCAATTTGCAAACCATTTTGGATAGATTCTGCTGTAGCACGAATGCGTGAGTTTTGCATCCAAACCTTGTAGCTTGGCAAAGCCAATGATGCGAGAACTGCCATAATAGCAATTCCAACCATCAGTTCGACCAAGCTGAAGCCTTGTGTTTTAACCCTAAGATTTGGAACAGGCCTTAACATGCACTAGCCTTTTTGTTTAACCAGCACCCTGTAACCGTTGCGCTACCATCGAATTTAGATGTTTTAGCATTACTTTGATCCACCGTAAAATTAAAATCACCCATCCCTTCAGCCGTATTGCCTGCCGCCTGTAATGTGTAAGCAGTTGCTGTTTGAGTAGTACAAGAGTAGGTAAAATATTTAGCTCCACTAGTTGGCGCGCATGCCCCCCCCTCATAAGTACGATTATCCTGAAAGAACTGCTCCATTTTCACCCGCAAATCCGCTAAGGTTGAAGTAGCTTCGGCTGCTTTGCCTTTTTTAACGTAATTCGTATACGACGGGAATGCAATTGAAGCTAAAATGCCAACAATAGCAACCACCACCATAATCTCAACTAAGGTAAACCCTTTCTGGGTTGAACTTGCATTCACTTTTCTTTGCAATACAGTACACATCAGATTTCTCCTTTTTACTTAGTTGCATCATGCCCATCAGCTTTGTCAATGTCTAGCGACAGCCGACAATCGGCGAGACCGAACGGATAAGCGGCGTAAGATTATGATTTCATATCATTAAATTAGGTAAAACGTAAGCTTAAAATAACAGCGGCTGACCTTTATGTTAAAATCTAGTGGTATGAAAGTTACCCATCTTGCAACACCTTGATTAAGGGCTTTAACGTATGCAAAAAAATACCGCTCGCGTCTTACTTTTTTTATCTATCTGCCTTGCGATTTCGAGTTGTGGCACCAAAGGCCCATTGTATATTCCTGAGCGGCAATACCCGCAAGATACGCGTGCTGCTAAGTAGCCTCCGAGATTTTATTTACCTTCATTTTTCATTTTATATAAGTCAATTCCGTGAACTCTTTTAAGCTTAAAAATTCTACTTTACATGCCGAAAACGTGGCGCTAGACACTATTGCCAATACCTTTGGCACGCCTTGCTATGTGTATTCAAAATCTGCACTGGTGCAGGCGTTTGAAAACTTTAGTGCAGGTTTTAAAGGCAGTAACCACTTGGTTTGTTTTGCGGTAAAAGCTAACCCAAGCCTCGCTATTTTGAATTTGTTTGCACAGCTTGGTGCGGGGTTTGATATTGTTTCTGGCGGTGAATTAGCCCGCGTTTTAGCAGCTGGCGGCGACCCGAAAAAAGTGGTTTTTTCTGGCGTAGGTAAAACAGAAGTAGAAATACAAGCGGCACTAAACGCGGGCATTTTTTGCTTTAATGTGGAATCGGCCAGCGAGTTATTGCGCTTAAATGATGTGGCCAATTTTATGGGGAAAGTGGCTCCTATCTCATTGCGCGTAAACCCGAATGTGGATGCGAAAACGCACCCTTATATTTCTACTGGTTTAAAAAATAATAAGTTTGGCGTGGCGTATGAAGATGCTCTGGACATTTATTTGCAGGCTGCAAAAATGTCGAATATCGCGATACATGGCGTTGATTGCCATATCGGCTCGCAAATTACTGAGCTGTCACCCTTTTTAGATGCTTTTGACCGGGTATTGTCATTGGTCGATGCGCTAGAAGAAAATGGCATTCATATTCAACACATTGATGCGGGTGGCGGTATTGGCATTTGCTATAGCGATGAAACGCCGCCCGAGTTTACCGCCTATGCCGCTGCCATGCGTGCCAAATTGGGTAAGCGCAATATTAAACTAGTATTTGAGCCTGGCCGTGCGTTGGTGGGCAATGCGGGCGTGTTGCTGACGAAAGTGGAATATTTAAAACATACCGAAAGTAAAAACTTTGCCATTGTGGATGCCGCCATGAACGACTTAATGCGCCCAGCCTTGTACGACGCGTATCATGACATTCAGGCGGTTGCGCCGCACAAAAAAAATGAAGCGCTTAATTATGAAATTGTTGGGCCCGTTTGTGAGAGCGGTGACTTTTTAGGCCACGATAGAAATCTAGCGCTGGTAGAAGGTGACTTGCTGGCGATTATGTCTGCAGGCGCTTACGGCATGAGCATGGCCAGCAATTACAATACAAGGCCACGCGCTGCTGAAGTGATGGTGGACGGCAACAAACCCCACTTAATTCGAAAACGTGAAGAGATTGCGGATTTGTTTGCGTTGGAGCAGCGCTTACCCTAAATTTGGCATCCATTCAGGTATGCATTATTTAGGTTGCGCTTGCCATGCACTGGGTGTAAATTTACAACTCTTAATGTAAATTTTTATTAAGTTGAATTGGCTGTAAAAATGTGAGTTTTGTAAACCTAGGCGATTAACCTAGGGGATAAACTTGGTTTATAAACTTGGGAGATGAAAAATGAATAAAATAATAATTGCTATCATCGCTGTCAGTATGTCATTCATCGCTGGCTGTGCCACCACTGGCGAGTCTTATACTGATGAAGGTATTGGTAAGACAGGTAGCCAAGAAGCGAGTCCAGCAGTAGAAGCTGCTACGAGCCAGAACTTGGCTGATGATGGGGTATTACCTGAAATAGCGCCGTACGATGAGCCAGAAATTCCAGCTTTAGAAGTGCCAGAGTTTGCGTTTGGTGATGTTGCAGTTAAGGATATTTCAGCAGATGCAAATGCATTGCCTGAAATTGCACCTGTTGAAGAACCTGCGATTCCTGCACTGGATGCACCAGCCGCTAACTAATCTGGCGAACATAATCTTATGCTCAGTAAGTAAAAAAGCGAAGCAGAGAAGCTTCGCTTTTTTACTTCTTACGTAATTTCAATATACCCGATTTCAGATAGTTGTAATGATAAACACCTAGGCAATATCACAACTGCTGCTAAAGCTTGCGTTACATACACAACGGCCATTCAGACTAATCAAAAATCACTGTTTTATTTGCATAGAGCAAAATACGATTTTCGATATGCCAGCTCACCGCTTTTGAAAGCACGATGCGCTCTAAATCTCGGCCTTTTTGAATCAAATCTTCTACCTGATCGCGGTGCGAGATGCGGTCAATGTCTTGCTCAATGATTGGGCCTTCATCTAATATTTCTGTTACATAATGCGCCGTTGCACCTATCAATTTCACGCCACGTTCAAAGGCGCGATGGTAAGGCCGTGCACCGATAAATGCGGGTAAAAATGAGTGGTGAATATTGATAATTTGCTTAGGATAACGCGCCACAAAATTAGGCGACAATATTTGCATATAGCGTGCTAGTACAATCAAATCAATCTCATATTGGTCAAATAAGGCAAATTGCAGCGCCTCAGCGTCTGCTTTATTATCTTTTGTAACTTGAACATAATGAAAATCAACACCGTAAAATTTTGCCAGTGCTTCGGTATCACGATGGTTACTAATGATAAGCGGAATTTCGCAAACCAATTCACCGTTTTTATGACGATGCAGTAAATCAGCCAAGCAATGGTCATATTGCGAAACCAGAATCGCAACGCGCACTGGTTTTTGCGAGAGTTTGAGTTGCCATTCCATATTAAAGCGCTGCGCTATCGCCGCAAAATGCAGCTCAAAATCAGTGGTTGGGATTGAAAATCCTGCCAAATCCCACTCGACACGCATTAAGAATAGATTGTTTTCTGCGTCTTGATGCTGGTCAGCATGCAAAATATTGGCATTGTTTTGATACAAAAAATCGGCAATTGCCGCAACAATGCCTCTACTATCGGGGCAGGTAATCAGAAGTGTAGCCGTGTTTTTATTCATGCTTTAAGCACGCCTGAATTTTAAGCGTGTCCAAATTTAGGTTAATATGTGCATTATACCTTAAGTGAATTTAATGAATAAAAGTGTGTATGTTAGATAACGATTCAAACAGCAAACTCTCGGCCGAAATTTTACTGGCAAACCCGCGTGGCTTTTGCGCAGGCGTTGACCGCGCGATTATCATTGTGGAGCAAGCCTTAGAGAAATTCGGTGCGCCAATTTATGTGCGCAACGAGGTGGTACACAACAAATTTGTGGTGGATGAGTTGCGTAAAAAAGGCGCCATTTTTGTCCATGAGTTAGACAAGATTCCTGCTGGCAATACGGTTATTTTCAGCGCGCATGGCGTGTCCAAAGCTGTACGTGCAGAGGCTGAAGCACGTGGCTTAATCGCGTTTGATGCCACCTGCCCGCTCGTTACCAAAGTGCATATTGAAGTGGCCAAAATGCGAAAATCGGGCCTAGAAATCATTATGATTGGCCATAAAGGTCACCCTGAAGTTGAGGGCACCATGGGCCAAGCCGAACAAGGTATGTACTTAGTTGAAACCCCTGAGGATGTATTGACATTGCAAGTGCAAAATCCCGATAAGCTGGCTTATGTTACGCAAACAACACTCTCGATGGACGATGCAGCAAAGGTTATTGAGGCTTTGCAAGCGCGTTTCCCCAATATTATTGCTCCAAAAAGTGATGATATTTGCTATGCCACGCAGAACCGTCAGGATGCCGTTAAAATCATGGCGCAAGATTGTGATTTAGTGATAATTGTTGGTTCACCGAATAGCTCGAACTCAAACAGACTAAGAGAAGTCGCACAAAATCAAGGAATTGAAGCCCATATGGTGGATAACGCCAGTCACCTGCAACCGGAGTGGTTGCTGAATAAAAGGAAAATTGGCGTTTCAGCAGGAGCCTCTGCGCCTGAAATTTTGGTAAAAGAAGTAGTCGCCAAATTACAAAAGCTGGGGGCCTTGCAAGTAAAAGAATTACAAGGCGTTGTGGAAAACGTGATTTTCCAATTGCCAAAAAATTTAACGTCAGCTCCCGACAAGACAAAATAATGTATGTGACATTCAGCCGTTGTAGCTCAGTTGGTAGAGCGGTTCATTCGTAATGAAAAGGTCGGGGGTTCGATTCCCTTCTCCGGCACCACGTATTTTTAACTGAAGCAATGACAAATTATAAAACCCCAATTTCTGCGTTGGTGCTGATTCATACGGCAGATTTGCAAGTACTGATTATGGAGCGCGCAGATAAAGCAGACTTCTGGCAATCCGTTACGGGCAGCATTGAAGGCAGTGAAACACCGTATGAAGCGGCGATACGTGAAGTGTTGGAAGAAACGGGTTTAGATGCCAACCAATATAACTTTCAAGATTGGCAAGCTTCAAATGTGTATGAAATCTACCCGCATTGGCGTCACCGCTATGCTCCTGGCGTAGTTAAAAATACCGAACATTTGTTCGGACTAGAACTTCCCACACCTTTACCAATCAAACTAGCTCTGAATGAGCATGTGCGCTATCAGTGGGTAGACTGGCGTGAGGCGGCTAAACGGGTTTTTTCATGGACGAATGTCGATGCGCTTAGTAAATTAGGTGAACGACACGGCTTAAAGTTGTAAACTATTGCTTTGAAGTGAATTACTCACCCATTAAAGATCATGCAAACAGAAACTATCAATCACTCATCAGCGAAAAGCATCCCCATCAAATTTGAACGCTTTCAGGCGAGCGAAGATGCGGACTGCCAACGGCGGATTATCGCAGCCAAGGAAAAACTAGGTAAACGTCTGGTGATTCTAGGCCACCATTACCAAAATGAGAGCGTGTATCGGCATGCCGATTACTCGGGCGACTCACTTAAATTGTCGCGTTATTGTGAAACGCTAGACGCAGAATATATTGTGTTTTTAGGCGTGCATTTTATGGCGGAAGTGGCTGATATTTTAAGTCGCCCAGATCAGATTGCCATTTTGCCAGACCTTGCGGCGGGTTGCTCGATGGCCGACATGGCAAACCTTGCAAAAGTAGAGCGCAGTTATCGCGAACTTAGCAAAGTGCTTAATTTTGATGAAACCATTACACCAGTCACCTACATCAACTCCGCCGCCGATTTAAAAGCATTTTGCGGTGAGCATGGCGGCATTGTATGTACAAGCACCAATGCCCCGAAAATTTTGGAATGGAGCTTTAAACAGCGTGATAAAGTACTGTTTTTCCCTGACCAAAACTTAGGCAGGTGGTCTGGCTATAAAATGGGCATTCCACTCGAACAAATGCCCATTTGGGACCCCGACCAGCCAATGGGCGGCCTTACTGAGGATGAAATCAAAAATGCCAAAATCCTGCTTTGGAAAGGCCATTGTGCGGTGCATCAAATGTTTCGCCCGCAAAACATCACAAAATTCCGTGCAGAGCATCCAGATGGCATTGTGATTTCGCACCCTGAAGCGCCTTTTGAAGTGTGCTTGAATTCGGATTATGTCGGCTCTACCGAATACATTTTAAAAACCGTCAGCGATGCGCCTGATAATACAAAATGGCTAGTCGGCACTGAGCTTAATTTGGTGAATCGTCTTGCAGAACAAATGAAATCAAAGGGAAAACTGGTGCAATTTATGAGTCACGTAGTTTGCGAGTGCTCCACCATGGCACGCATTGATCCACAACATTTGGCTTGGGTGCTAGAAAATTTGGTAGAGGGCAATGTAGTGAATCAAATCAAAGTGCCCGTGCATGAAGCCAAGCTTGCCAAGTTAACGCTAGACCGTATGCTGGCGGCATCCTAAGATTTGCGGAACTTTGTAGCTTCTATTTTCCCTTCGACGAGCTCAGGGAACGCAGTTATTTTAAATAGTTACTTCATTTATTGTTCACTGACACTAAACGTTCCCTGAGCCTGTCGAATGGATACTTAAAACGAAGCATATAAAAAAAAATGAATAATGCGTCTTGCCCACTTTGCCAACCAACCCCGCACGTAATTTTGTGGCAAGATAACTTTTGCCGGGTGGTGTTAATTAATGATGTAAATTACCCGGCTTATTGCCGCGTGGAGTTACTTGCGCATGTGAAAGAAATGTCGGACTTGCCACCGCAACAACGAGCGCAAATGATGAAAGTCGTGTTTGCGGTTGAAACCGCGATTCGTGAAATTTTCAATCCAGACAAAATCAACCTTGCCAGCTTGGGCAATAAAACACCGCATATCCATTGGCATGTGATTCCACGTTTTGAAAACGATATGCATTTTCCAAATTCGCATTGGGGTGAAGCTCAGCGTGAAAGCCACAACAAAGCTTTGGATGAGCAAACAAAAAAAGTGCTTACTGAGAAAATAACAGCACTGATTGAATGTGCATTAAACCCTAGCTGACCACCAATCGTTCGACCACCTTGCCGTTCATTAAATGGCTGTCGATTATCTCGTCGATATCGTCGTTATCGATAAAGGTATACCAAATGGCTTGCGGATAAACCACTAACAAAGGGCCCTCTCCACAGCGGTCAAAACAGCCTGCACGGTTAACGCGCACTTTACCTTGACCATTTAAGTCTAATTTTTTAACGCGAGCCTTCATGTGATCAAATGCGGCTTCTGCGCCTAAATTCATGCAACAAGCTGCACCATCGGCGCGCTGATTGAGGCAGAAAAAAACATGGTGTTGAAAGTAGTTGATCATTTAATTTTCTCAATGAAGGTCTTGGCGACTTAATTCTGCTTCAAAATTGAATAATCAAGAAAGAGGCACAGACAGCACAATAAATATTGAAAGGCGAATCTGACACCGAGTATTGCAATTTTCAAGCAGAATTACTCAGTGGCGAGGCTGTCCTCTTTAGTAAACGTCCATGTCCGTGTAATGCTCAAAATGTCGACTTCTTTGTGCATTTCATCGGGAAATTTAGCGTAAGGTGCAGCTAGCTCTACAATGCGCCTGGCTGCTTCATCCAATACCTTATGCCCAGAACTCTTATCAATTTCGATCGATTCAATACTGCCATCGGCATGAATCGACACGGTCATGCGTAATTGACCGTACATTTTAAGATTTTTTGCGGCTTCGGGATAATTCAAATTACCGATTTTCTCAACTTTTTGTCGCCACGATTCCACATAGAGCGCATCACGATATTTTTGCGCCCTCGCGCCAATGAACTTACGTTTTGGACGCTTTTGATAATCGTCCTGCTGCTTTGCAATAATCGCTTCCAGCCTATCCATTTCAAGCGCCATGGCGGTTAAATCACGCATATTCAAATTTTTATTCGGCGTATCTTGACTGCCCGCTTCAGCTTCTTTTGCTGCGGCTTTTTGTACGGGCTGCGATTCAATCGACTTAGTAGATTTAAGTTGCGTCATGAGTTCTTGCGCCTGCTTCTCAAGGTCTGCCACATGTTTTTGTTCTTTAATTTCTTCTGCTGTCAGTTTGGCTGCTTTCTGGCCAGATTTAACTTCCGCCATCGGCTTAACCACAAACTCGGTTTGTTGCTGCTTAAGCGAAGGCAAGGCTGTTTTCATTTTGCGATTCTGGTCAGTATTGCCGCCGCGATCTAAATTAGCTTGTGCCAGCACGTCGGCCTTTTCGGGTTTCGTCTTGGTTTTGGAGTTAACCAACATCACTTCCAAAGTGGGTAAATTATCTCTAAACTTTTTTAGTTCTGGCTCAAAGTGAATGCTTAATAACACAACGTGCACCAATATTGAAACCCAAATAGCAACAGCCATCACACTCATCGTTTTCAACTTAACGACTAGGGAATCGAGCACGCTTAACTTTTTTTTATTAATGGGTTTAGCCAAAATCTAGCCTTTAATCCTCAACTTTTTGCAAATTTTACTTGGAGCGCATCCAATATTTTTTGGTGTACGCCACCAAAGCCGCCATTACTCATGACCAGAACAGAATCGCCTGATTCTGCCAGATTTACAATAGCCACAACAAGCGCATTTAAATCATCAAACACGGCGGCCTTTGCCTGAATTGGCAAAAGTGCTTCTGCCGCATCCCAACCGAGATTTGCACCATAACAAAATACTAAATCGGCCTCCTTCAAACTGGCTGGCAATGCATCCTTCATGACGCCTAACTTCATGGTGTTGCTACGAGGCTCTAACACCGCCAAAATACGCGCTTTACCCACTTTGCTGCGCAAGCCTGCTACTGTCGTATCAATCGCCGTTGGGTGATGGGCAAAATCGTCATATACACTAATGTCATTGACCACACCTTTGATTTCCATACGGCGTTTTACGTTTTTAAATTCACTTAGCGCCTCAATGGCAATGCAAGGCGCAACGCCTACATGGCGAGCCGAAGCAACCACCGCTAGTGCATTCATACGGTTATGCTCTCCGAGAATATCCCAACTTAAATTTCCTTGACGTTCTCCTTTAAAGATCACATCAAACCGACCTTGTGCATCTACATTTTGTATTGCCCAACCATCACTTGTTTTTAATTGATCCGCACTAAAGTATTCCAGATTACTCCAGCAACCTTTATCAATCACACGCTGTAAGCTTTGCTGCTTGTTGCTCACCACTAAACCTTGTTGCGGAACAGTGCGTACCAAATGGTGGAATTGTTTTTCTATCGCCGCCAAATCGTCAAAAATATCAGCGTGGTCAAATTCAAGATTATTTAATACCGCAGTGCGTGGGCGGTAATGAACGAATTTAGAGCGTTTATCGAAAAAGGCCGTGTCGTATTCATCTGCCTCAATCACAAAAAATGGTGAAGTGCTCTTAGCATCTTGTTTAGGAGTTTTTGGCAAACGCGCAGAAACACCAAAGTTCTCAGGCACGCCACCAATCAAAAAGCCTGGTGCTAAACCTGCGTATTCCAACACCCACGCCAACATAGAACTTGTCGTCGTTTTACCGTGCGTTCCTGCTACAGCCAGCACCCACTTGCCTTGCAACACATTCTCAGCCAACCATTGAGGGCCTGAAATATACGGTAAACTTCGATTTAATATTTCTTCCATTAACGGATTGCCGCGTGAAACCACGTTGCCAATCACATAAATATCAGGATTCAGCTTGGTTTGCTCAGGCGAAAATCCTTCAATCAGCTCTATGCCTTGCGCCTCAAGCTGTGTGCTCATCGGCGGATAAACATTGGCATCACACCCCGTGACGCGGTGACCTGCCTGCTTAGCTAGCACCGCAATGCCGCCCATGAATGTACCGCAGATACCTAAAATGTGAATATGCATAGTGTTAATTTTAATGGTTTTATGAAAGATTGGGTGCTAACCAACGCTCTAAATACTCTTTAGGCAGGCTTCTACGTTTAGCCAAATCTTCTAGCTGGTCATTGCCGATTTTATCCACACTGAAATATTTGGCTTCTTTGTGCGCAAAATAAAAGCCTGAAACTGCTGCAGCGGGCTGCATGGCGAAGCTATCAGTAAGTGTCATGCCGATTTCATTGGATTGCAGTAGTTTAAACATATCGGCTTTAACCGTATGGTCTGGGCAGGCGGGGTAACCTGGGGCGGGGCGAATACCTTGATATTGCTCTTTTATTAAAGCACCAACTTCTAGCTTTTCATTTGCTGCATAACCCCAAAAATCGGTACGAATGCGTTCGTGCATATACTCCGCAAACGCTTCGGCCAATCTATCTGCCAGAGATTTGAACATAATTCCGCTATAGTCATCATGAGCATCAATAAAGCGTTTTTCGATTTTTTGTGTGCCTAAACCTGCGGTAACGGCAAATAAACCCACATAATCCTCTGTGCCTTTTGGTGCGATAAAGTCACTTAAACATTGATTTGGGCGTGCTACACCGTCAATCACAGGTTTAGCGCTTTGTTGGCGCATGCCGTAATAGGTGAATGCTACTTTGCTACGCGTTACATCGGTGTAAATTTCAATATCGTCGTCATTCACGCTATTGGCTGGTTGCAAAGCAATGACGCCGTTGGCACTTAACCAGCGACCATCTATGATTTTCTTCAGCATGGCTTGCGCTTCGGCAAATACTTTTGTTGCGGCTTCGCCTACTACTTTATCCCTCAAAATTGCGGGGTATGCGCCCGCTAAATCCCAAGTTTGGAAGAACGGTGCCCAATCGATGTATTTAGCAATGAGGCTTAAATCGATATTTTTAAATTCCCGACGACCAATGAACTTTGGTTTTACTGGCGCAAATTCGCCTGTAAAACTTAATTGCAGTTTATTTTTACGTGCGTCCACTATCGACAGCAATGGCACGCCTTTTTTATTGGCATGTTGATTACGCGCTTTCTCGTAATCTGCTTGAATTTCTGCTAAATACGCACCGCGTGTTTCTGGCGTGAGGAGATTCTGCATTACAGAAACGGAGCGTGAAGCGTCTGGCACATACACAATTGGACCATCGTAATGTGGTGCAATTTTTACCGCCGTATGGGCGCGCGAGCAAGTTGCTCCGCCAATTAGCAGCGGCGTTTTGGCGTTCACAAAGTACGGGTCGCGTTGCATTTCTTTGGCAATGTAAGTCATTTCTTCTAAGCTTGGCGTGATTAAGCCGCTTAGGCCGATAATGTCGGCATTTTCGGCTTTGGCCATGGCCAAAATCTCCGCTGCTGGCACCATCACGCCCATGTTGACCACTTCAAAGTTATTACATTGCAACACCACGCTGACGATATTTTTGCCAATATCGTGCACATCACCTTTCACGGTGGCAATCACCATTTTGCCTTTAGGCTTTGCAACCACGCCAGTACGCGCTTCTTCTGCGGCTTTTTCGGCCTCAATAAACGGAATTAAATGCGCCACTGCGGTTTTCATCACACGGGCAGACTTCACCACTTGCGGCAAGAACATCTTGCCTTGGCCAAACAAATCGCCCACTACGTTCATGCCGTCCATTAGCGGACCTTCAATCACATGAATGGGCCTGCCGCCACTGGCTTCAGCCGTCGCACGTGCTTCTTCGGTGTCTTGTACAATAAATTCAGTAATACCGTGCACCATAGCGTGGCTTAGGCGTTTTGCAACTGGTACTGGGGTTTCTGCTGTGCCGCGCCACTCTAATGTTGCAGCCTCTTTTTTACCACCTGCAACCAAAGTACCAGCAATTTCAATGAGACGCTCGGTTGGCGCTAGCAAGTTATTAGGGTCGGTAATGCGGTTTAGCACCACATCTTCTACGCGCTCACGTAACTCAGGCGCCAAGTCATCGTAAACGCCCATCATGCCTGCATTGACGATACCCATTGTCATGCCCGCTTTTATAGCATGGTATAAAAACACGGTATGAATTGCCTCACGCGCGGGGTCATTGCCTCTAAAACTAAAGCTAACGTTACTTACTCCACCTGAAATTTTGGCATGTGGCAGGTTTTGCTTAATCCAGCGCGTAGCCTCAATAAAATCTACCGCGTAATTGTTATGCTCTTCAATACCTGTGGCAATGGCGAAAATATTCGGGTCAAAAATAATATCTTCTGGCGGAAAATCTATACCCACTAACAGGTCATAAGCGCGTTTGCAGATTTCAACTTTGCGCGCGTAAGTATCTGCTTGGCCTTTTTCATCAAACGCCATCACAATCACAGCCGCGCCGTAGCGGCGACAAAGTTTAGCTTGGCGTAAAAACTCCACCTCGCCTTCCTTCATCGAGATTGAGTTAACAATAGATTTACCTTGCACGCATTTAAGCCCAGCTTCAATCACTAACCATTTGCTAGAGTCAATCATTATCGGCACGCGTGCAATATCAGGCTCGCTGGCGATTAAATTCAAGAAATGTGTCATGGCTTTAACAGCGTCCAACATGCCTTCGTCCATATTGATGTCAATCACTTGCGCGCCATTTTCCACCTGCTGGCGTGCCACGCTGAGCGCTTCTTCGTATTGCTCATTGATAATCATGCGCGCAAAGGCTTTAGAACCCGTGACGTTTGTGCGTTCACCCACGTTCACAAATAACGAGTTATCATCAATGACAAACGGCTCAAGCCCAGCTAGACGGGTATTCGGCGCTATGGTTGGCACTTGGCGTGGTGGAATATCTTTAATGGCTTGATAAATCGCTGCAATATGCGGTGGCGTGGTGCCGCAACAACCACCTGCGATATTCACGAAACCGCTGGCTGCGAATTCTTTTACGAGGCTTGAGGTCACCTCTGGCGTTTCATCAAAGCCCGTATCTGACATCGGGTTTGGCAAGCCGGCGTTCGGGTAAATGCAGACAAACGTATCGGCGATGTTTGAAAGCTCTTCCGCATAAGGGCGCATCAGGGTTGCACCTAAAGCGCAATTAAGACCAATCGTGAGTGGTTTCGCGTGGCGTACAGAGTTCCAGAATGCCGTGACAGTTTGACCTGATAAAATACGTCCTGAGGCATCGGTCACTGTACCAGAAATCATAATCGGCCAAGTTTTGCCTTGCTCTTCAAAAAACGCATCAATGGCAAACAAAGCCGCCTTACAGTTAAGCGTGTCGAAGATGGTTTCGACCATTAAGATATCCGCACCGCCCTCTACCAGACCACGCACCTGTGCTAAGTAAGCGTTTACTAACTGGTCAAAGCTGACGTTTCGCGCGGCAGGGTCATTCACATCGGGCGAGATACTGGCAGTTTTAGGTGTTGGTCCTAAAGCCCCCGCCACAAAGCGCGGCTTATCTGGCGTACTATATTTGTCGCAAGCTGCTTTTGCCAGCTTGGCAGCTTGCACATTCATTTCATGCACAAAATGCGCCATGTGGTAGTCCTCTTGCGCTACGCTGGTTGCACCAAAAGTATTCGTTTCAATAATATCTGCACCTGCGGCTAGATATTTTTCGTGAATTTCTTGAATCACCTGCGGCTGAGTCAGACTTAACAATTCATTATTGCCTTTTACAAACAGCTCACGCTCACCAGCTGGTGCTTTAAAGTCTACAAACTGTTTGCCGCGATAATCTGCCTCTGACAGCTTGTATTGCTGAATCATCGTGCCCATTGCGCCATCCAAAATAAGGATGCGCTGCTTAAGCAGTGCACGCAGTTGCTGTTCAGTGGAAGAAATTGCAGACATTGAGATTAGAACTTTCAGCAAATAATGTTGTTTTTAATCTGGCATTTTACCATGCCAAGCCTTTGCTTTATTGGTGGCCTGCGCTTTTTGCTCACTATCAAAGCATGAGTATTAATAAATTCTAAAACTTAAGTCACCCTATCTGCTCGGCGATACTGCACGGCTTCGGCAATATGGACTGGCTTAATCGCGTCATCCCCAGCAATATCTGCAATAGTACGAGCCACCTTTAAAATGCGATGATAAGCACGAGCAGATAAGCTTAATCGGCTAATGGCCTGCTTCAAAAGTTGCAAACCTGCTTCATCGGCTACGCAATATAGCTCAATTTCTTTAGTCCCCAGTAAATTATTCGACTTACCTTGTCTTTCCAACTGCCTTGCTCTTGCTGCTTTTACTCTTGCCCTAATCACCTGTGAGTGCTCACTATCATTTGTTGCTAATAGCTCTTCTTCTTTGAGCGCAGGTACTTCTATATGCAAATCGATTCTATCTAGTAGCGGCCCTGAAATTTTAGCTTTATAGCGTGATATCTGGTCTGGTGTGCAGCGACATTTATTATTGAAATGCCCAAGATAACCGCATGGGCAGGGGTTCATGGCAGCGATTAGCTGAAAATTAGCGGGGAAATCCGCCTGTCTCGCCGCCCGCGAAATAGTAATGCGACCGCTTTCCAGCGGTTCGCGTAGCACTTCAAGCACCTTTCGATCAAACTCTGGAAGTTCATCTAAAAACAATACGCCATGATGCGCCAAACTGATTTCACCCGGCCGCGGAATGCCACCACCGCCAACCAAGGCTACCGCCGAAGCCGTATGATGTGGCGCTCTATAGGGTCTGCGTTTCCAATTTTCCAGCTTGTAATTACCGTTAAGTGATTGTATAGCTGCCGACTCTAATGCTTCTGACTCAGTCATTTCTGGCAATATCCCCACAAAACGTGAAGCCAGCATACTTTTACCTGTACCAGGCGGTCCGCTCATAATCACACTATGGCCGCCTGCCGCCGCAATTTCCAGCGCACGCTTCGGCATACTTTGCGCCTTCACGTCGCTAAAATCAGGATATTCAACTTCATGGACCAAGTCTGTAGCTTCAAGTTGTGTTAATTCAGTATGACCACTTAAATGTGCGCAGACTTCTAGTAAAGAATTGGCTGGATAGATAATAGCCTCACGCACTAGTGCGGCTTCAGCCGCACTGCTTTGAGGCAAAATAAATGCACGCTTTTGTGGCGCTTTTTTATTTTGGCTATTCTCAGTTCTACCCATCATGCTGGAGGTCATTGCCAACGCACCACGAATCGGTCGCAGCTCTCCAGTGAGAGCCAACTCACCCGCAAATTCATAGTTTACTAGTGGTGCAATTGGAATCTGCCCAGAAGCGGCTAATATGCCAAGTGCAATCGGTAAATCATAGCGGCCGCTTTCTTTCGGTAAATCTGCTGGTGCCAAATTGACGGTAATACGCCTGGCTGGAAACTCAAACTGCGCAGTTTGCAAAGCGGCACGCACCCGGTCTTTGCTCTCTTTTACTTCCGCCTCAGGAAGACCTACAATCGTAAAACTTGGCAAACCGTTTGCCAAATGCACTTCTACCACCACTTCGGGGGCTTCCATGCCGTTTAAAGCGCGGCTGTAGAGTACAGCTAGACTCATCTGTGCTACTTTTTCTGCGACTCTAATTCAGCCAATTTCTCTTCCAACCGGCTAAGTTTCTCTCGGGTGTTGCGCAACACTTCGGCCTGTACATCAAATTCTTCGCGCGTAACCAGCTCCA
>NZ_JABFRA010000052.1 GCF_013141425.1 Methylotenera sp.
GTATCATGACAATGTCTGGCGCATGGCACAAATTACGTACTGACCCAATCTTGCGCTTCTTGATTGTTTCACTGTCTTTCTACGGCATGAGTACATTTGAAGGCCCAATGATGGCAATTAAAACCGTCAACTCTCTCTCTCACTATACAGACTGGACAGTAGGTCACGTTCACTCTGGTGCTTTAGGTTGGGTAGGTTTAGTTTCAATGGGTTCACTGTACTTCATGGTGCCACGTTTATTTGGTCAAAAACAAATGCACAGCATCAAAGCTATTGAGTTGCATTTCTGGTTAGCAACAATTGGTATCGTGTTGTACATCGCTGCGCTGTGGATTTCTGGCGTGATGGAAGGCTTAATGTGGCGCGCAATTAACGCTGACGGTACATTGACTTACACCTTTGTAGAAAGCGTTAAAGCTAAACAACCGTACTACATCATCCGTACTTTAGGTGGTCTGCTTTACCTGAGCGGAATGATTATTATGTTGTGGAATGTGATTAAAACGGCAACAAGCGGTAAAGCTGCTGTTGTTGCGATTCCACCTGTTGCTGCTCACGCTTAAGGATAACAATTATGTCAAATCATGATAAAAAAAGTGGATTCAGCCACGAAAAAATTGAAACCAATAGCTTTTTAATGGTTGTGCTGATTTTAATTACAGTAGCGTTTGGCGGTTTAGTAGAAATCGTCCCTCTATTCTTTCAAAAATCAACCACAGAGCCAATCAAAGGCTTACAGCCATATACCGCAGTGCAACTCGCGGGACGCGACATCTACACACGTGAAGGTTGCTACAACTGCCACTCACAAATGATACGTCCATTCCGTGCTGAGACATTGCGCTATGGACACTATTCAGTTGCTGGTGAGTTTGTTTACGACCACCCATTCCAATGGGGAAGTAAACGTACCGGCCCAGATTTACATCGTGTAGGTGGAAAATATAGTGATGACTGGCAGCGTATTCACTTAATTAACCCACGTGACTTGGTACCTGAATCGATTATGCCTGCCTACCCATGGTTAGAAACAGCGATAGTTGATGCAGATGCAATTCCCGCTAACATGAGAGCGTTACGCAAAGTTGGTGTACCTTATACCGACGAACAAATTGCTAGTGCTGCGGCAGACGTAAAAGGCAAAACTGAATTAGATGCGCTGATTGCTTATCTGCAGGTGTTAGGCATTCACTTAAAATAGGCTCAATCTTAAGTAATAGGAGAAACCCAGCATGGATATTAATACACTTAGAATTTTGGCGACAATTATTAGTTTTATAGTGTTCGTTGGCATCCTAGTCTGGGTATGGCGCAATCGAAATACATCCGACTTTAAAGATGCAGCCAATCTGCCTTTTAAAGAAGATTAAGCTTAAGCAAACTTCACATGATGAAGAATAAAGGAAAATAAAATGAGTGACTTTACAAGTAGTTTTTGGCCGATATTTATTACTGTCATTGCACTAGGTGGCATATTTGGCTGTGCTCTAGTGTTGTGGCTAACCAGTAAAATTAAAGTGGTTAGTGCCAGTGGTGACAACACCAGCGGCCATGTTTGGGATGAAGATATTCGTGAAATGAACAATACACTACCGCGTTGGTGGGTGGGCATGTTTGTAATCACGATTGTCTTCTCACTGTTCTATTTAGCAGCTTACCCAGGCTTAGGCAATTTTGCAGGTAAATTGGGATGGACGCAAAATAACCAATATGACAAAGAAGTAGCTAGCGCCAATCAAGCCTTGGAGCCTCTCTATGCTAAATTTGCGGCTTTATCAATAGAAGATTTAGCTAAAAACACTGAAGCACAAGCCATTGGCGAGCGTTTGTTTATGAACAACTGCGCACAGTGTCATGGTTCAGATGCACGTGGTAGTCGCGGCTTTCCAAACTTGACAGATAATGACTGGATTCACGGCGGTAGCCCTGAAAAAATTCATGAAACGCTTGTAAATGGCCGCATTGGCATGATGCCGCCTTTGGCAGCAGCAGTAGGCACCGCAGAAGATGTCAAAAATGTTGCTAACTATGTGCTCACGCTATCAGGCAGTATCGCAGATTCAGGCCGCGCGGGTTTAGGTAAAGAGAAGTTCGCTGTTTGTGCAGCCTGTCATGGTGCAGAAGGTAAAGGCAACCAAGACATTGGTGCACCAAATTTAAGCGACAACATTTGGCTACATGGTGCAGGTGAAGCGGCCATTATCAAACGTGTTAATGAAGGCAAAGTAAATCAAATGCCTGCTTGGAAGGATAAATTTACCCCAGAACAAATTCGTGTATTAACGGCTTATGTTTGGGGCATTTCAAACAACAAGTAATTTACTAATTACTAGAAATAGTAATTAGTAGTAGTATCGTAGTTCGTAAGTGATTCTAGAAAGTTGGTTGCATGAAAGTAGCACCTGAAGCAAAAGCAGCGGAAAAATCGATTCCATTAACCGAAACCATCATTCCGCTGTATGCATCGCAAGAGAAGGTTTACCCGCGGAGTGTTTCAGGCTACTTTACCAACTGGCGCTGGGTCATAATTTGGCTGACCCAGCTGTTTTTTTATGGCATGCCTTGGTTAGACTGGGGCAATCGTCAAGCACTCTTGTTTGATTTGGAAGCTAGGCGCTTTTACATTTTTAACTTGGTAATGTATCCGCAAGACCTGATATACCTCACGGCAATTCTCATTATCGCAGCACTTTCACTGTTTTTATTTACCGCAATCGCAGGTAGACTATGGTGTGGCTACGCTTGCCCACAATCGGTATATACCGAGATATTTATGTGGATCGAACGAAAAATTGAAGGTGACCGTGCTACGCGCATGAGGCTTGATGCCGCAAACATGTCATCCCATAAAATTACAAAGAAAACCCTTAAACATTTCGTTTGGATTGCATTCTCCCTATGGACAGGCTTTACTTTTGTCGGCTATTTCACACCGATTCGTGAACTCAGCAATTCCGTTTTAACCATGCATCTTGGTCCTTGGGAAGCCTTCTGGGTAGTATTTTATGGTTTTGCAACCTATGGCAATGCAGGCTTCATGCGCGAGCAAGTCTGTAAATACATGTGTCCTTATGCCCGTTTTCAAAGCGCTATGTTTGATGACGACACTTTAATTGTGACTTATGATGAAGCCCGTGGCGAGCCACGTGGTGGTCGTTCACGCAAAGCAGATGTGGATAGCAAACAACTTGGCGCTTGTATCGACTGCAGTTTGTGTGTGCAGGTTTGTCCGACGGGAATCGATATTCGCAAAGGTTTGCAATACGAATGTATAGGTTGCGGTGCCTGTGCCGATGTCTGCGATACCGTAATGGATAAAATGGGTTATGAGCGTGGTCTAATCAAATACTCTACACAGAATGCTATGGATAATAAGTGGTCGCACAAGCAAATGTTGCAACGCATTCTGCGACCACGTGTTCTAATTTATTCTGCAGTGCTATTATTATTAGTCGTAGGCTTGCTGACAAGCTTGTGGTTAAGAACACCTTTCAGAGTAGATGTGGTGCGTGATGGTGTAATTGCGCGCATGACCAGTGATGGAAAGATAGAGAATGTTTATCGTTTGCAGATTATGAATGGTACTGAAAGTACACAGACTTTCCAACTCAATGTCAGCGGCCTGAAAGATTTGGAAATTGAAACAAAAGTTGCCAAAAATAAACATCACGGCAATAAACATGAAGACAAAAAATATGTTGAAAAATCTCATACCAAAAAGTCAGATGACGATAAACACATTGAAAAAGAAGAAGATGAAAATCGAGCAATAGTAGTAAAGCCAGCTGAGTCACGCTGGATTATTGTTGATTTAAAAATACCAGATGGTACTGAGAAATCTGGCTCACACAAAATTAAGTTCGAGATTCAAGCGCTTGAAAGCAAAGAAACAGTGACTGAAAAATCGGTATTCTTAATCCCTAGACAATAATTTCCAGTAGCTAATCTGTAATCACCGACTAATTAAGGAAAAATAATGGAAATACTCGATACAAAACCATGGTGGCAATACGGACATGTATGGCTCATCATTGCTGGACCTTTGTTGGTGGTTATTGCGGGCTTTATTACCTTGTATTTGGCAGTGAGCAGGCCAGACCCGGTAGTTGATGATGATTATTATCGCAAAGGAATCGAGATTAACAAAACTTTGGATGCAGAACGCGATGGCCTAGCACCCGCTTTACAAGCACGCAACCATGCAGCTACAGGCATTAAGCCATCTCAAGATAAAACTAATAAGCCCTAATTAATGACAACTCAAGTCGATGTTGCAATCATTGGGGCGGGTCCAACCGGCTTATGCTTTGCTAAATCATTGGCTGAATTGGATTTAAACATTGTGGTCATTGACCGTCAAACCGAAAACGCCCTAGCCTATCCAGCTTTTGATGGTCGCGAGATTGCACTGACTCATCACTCGGCAAATCTCATGCGTACAATGGGTTTGTGGGAGCGCATAGAACCCGATGCAATTTCAGCCCTACGTGACGCACGCGTGTTTAATGGTAGCTCGCTCTTTTCACTGAATATTTCTCACAATCAAACAAAGCAGTCAGAACTCGGTTATTTGGTCGCAAACCACCACATCCGCAAAGCGGCCTATGATGCAGTGAAACAATCTACCGCCATCACGCTTAAAACTGATGTGCAAGTAATCAATATCACCACGAAAGCCGAATTTGCGGTAATCACCCTTAATAATGGCGAAGTCATCCAAGCGAAATTATTGATCGGCGCAGATAGTCGATTCTCTGAAACACGACGCGCCATGGGCATTGCAGCCGACATGCACGATTTTGGAAAAACTATGCTGGTCTGCGTGATGGAACACCCCGTTTCGCATGAACACACTGCATGGGAATGGTTTGATTACGGGCAAACTTTAGCTTTACTGCCAATGAATGGCTTACGTTCATCGGTAGTCATTACCCTAGCGCCCGAAGAAATGAATCGGCTAATGAAATTGCCTGAAGAAGATTTCAATCGTGAAGTTTCGGCACGATTCAAACATCGGCTTGGTGCCATGCGACTTGTTTCTACACGGCATGCCTACCCTTTAGTGACCGCCTATGCCAATCGCCTAATCGGACAGCGATTTGCCTTAGTCGGCGATGCAGCTGTTGGCATGCACCCTGTGACGGCGCATGGTTTTAATTTTGGGTTAAAAGGCGTCGCCACTTTATCTGCTGAAATTAAAGCTGCAATTGCGGCAGGCCAAGATATTGCCGATGAGAACCGACTATTGCGTTACGAAAAAACACATCGACATGACACACGCCCACTATTTATTGCAACACATGCCATTGCAAAAATCTACAGCAGCAATAGTCCACCGGCACGTTTTCTGCGAAGTTGCGCACTACGAATTGGCAATCGTATTGCACCCTTCAAACGCGCTGTGGCAGGTTTCTTAGCCGATGCTAAATTAAATTAGCGAGCTATTCACTAACGTAAACAACAAGCCCAAGCTGGCGAATTCGCTGTGCCACCGCTTCTAGCCATTGCACAGGCAGGCGGCTTAACCTCGCGGCTTCAATCTGATAAGAAGGTCGCGCCAAGCCATATAAATGCACCCCTTGGACAACATCCTTAACTTCAGAAATCAGTGACAAATAGGCCAGAATATCTGATTCTTGTGGTGGCTTACCATCAAAGCCAAACATGCAGGTTTGGATAAAAGTTGGACATGCTGCAGCACACTTTTTAAGTCGTTGAATATGGCTTTCCGGATTTAAATTCACATCATTTATCCGTGCAATTCCATCTTTTGTTCCCGCATCAACTTTGAACCACACCTCACCATTACAGCTGGCTAAATGGCTTACACTATCAATCACCGCCTGTTTATCCATCAAACTGCCATTCGTAATCAACCTGACTTTAATCGGATTAACATGGCCTGCTTCTAATAAACTAAACTCTGTAAGTATCTTCTTCACTAGTAGCACTATTTCCGGGAAGCCTTTAGCGCTGGTGGGTTCGCCATTGCCCGAAAATGCAATGTCTTTCAGGTGACGATCGCCTTCCGCAACATAGCGCTCCATAAAATCGCCATGCAAAGCATACGTTAAAAAAGCACGCAATTCTTTCTCTAAAATATCCAATTCAATTGCTGGGGGTGTTCCACGCGTAAGATTGGGTACTTGGCAATACACACACCGCCAATTACAGGCATTATTGATATTAAGATTGATGCCAATGGAAACCCCACCGGCACGCCGCGACACTACCGGGTAAATATATTTCATGCCGCTGACATCGCGGTTGTGGTCTGCTACGGTGAGAAAATTTTGTTGGGTCATTGCAAAGGAGATAAATTATGGCTGGGCGCCAAAATAGCAACTAAATACACGTTTGTGGATTGAATATTTTCTTCAATGCATCAGGTTTAAGAATATGCACATAACGCTGCTTCACTTCAATGATGCCCTCATCGCTGAATTTTGAAAACGCACGACTTACCGTTTCCAACTTCATGCCAAGGTAACTACCAATTTCTTCACGCGACATTCTCAGGGTCAGTTCCGACTGAGAAAAACCACGCGCATGCAAACGCTGCACCAAGTTTAGCAAAAATGCCGCAAGTCGCTCTTCCGCACGCATATTGCCAAGCAACATCATGACACTATTCTCGCGCACAATTTCACGGCTCATAATTTTATGCACATGGCGCTGCAATAACGGAAATTCGCGCGACAAATCTTCCACTTTAGCAAATGGCATCACGCAGACTTCTGCATCTTCTAACGCTACTGCATTACAACTATGATGGTCAGTCACAATGCCATCCAAGCCGATGATTTCACCTGCCATTTGAAAACCAGTCACCTGTTCACGACCATCTTCAGTTGAAACGCAGGTTTTAAAAAAACCCGTGCGAATTGCATAAAGGGAGGTGAAAGCATCGCCATTTCCAAAAAGCATGTCACCTTGTTTGATTCGACGGCGCGTTGCCACTACCTCATCAAGCTTCTTCATATCTTCTGACGTAAAGCCAGCCGGCATGCAAAGCTCGCGTAAATTACAATTCGAGCAGGCGACTTTAATGGTTTCTGGGGTAAGGGCTAAGTTCATATTTTACTGGCGATTGAGATATGGCTGTAAGCATACCGCTTTCGCTTAATAGTTGCTAGATTATCCTGCGAAATTTTAACTTTAGATTGGTTTTGCATATAATTTTCAAAAATATAACTGCATCATCATTTGATATGAATCAAGATGTTTTACTAGCAAAACTGGCATAGTCTCATCCTGAATGAAATAGTAGGAGTATTAAGATGTCCACTAATTGCACTTTAACTGCGCCAGAAAAAAATCTAGTTACGCTTGCCCCAACAACGGGTAGTAGTTTCGTCATGCCTGGCGTAACCAAAGAAATGTTGCAAAAATACGATGTTTCAGGCCCTCGCTACACGTCTTACCCAACGGCTGACCGGTTTGTTGAAGCTTTTACCGAAGATGCCTATAAATTAGCCCTAGAACAGCGGAGAATCAGTGGCGCCAACCTGCCATTATCAATTTATGTCCATATTCCGTTTTGTGAATCACTCTGTTTTTTCTGTGCCTGCAATAAAATTGTCACCAAGCATCATGAACGTAGCACAGAATATTTACGCTATTTAAACCGTGAAATTGATTTGCATATCGAGCATCTAGGTGCGGGACAAACCATTTCGCAACTGCATTTAGGCGGTGGCTCTCCTACTTTCTTCTCCGATGATGAACTCAGCGAACTGATGACCATGCTCAAGCGCAGCTTCGTGTTTGCGCCAGGCGGTGAGTATTCCATTGAAGTCGACCCGCGCACTGTAAATGAACAACGCCTGAAACATTTGGCAGACCTTGGCTTTAATCGCTTAAGCTTTGGCGTGCAAGATTTTGACCCTGCAGTACAAAAAGCCGTGCATCGTATTCAACCTGCTGAACAAGTGTTCTCATTGGTTGAGGCCGCTCGACGCTATAATTTTGACTCGGTCAATGTCGATTTAATCTATGGCTTGCCCATGCAAACACCAGAATCATTCACCCGCACTTTAGCGCAAGTGGTTGAACTCAGACCAAACAGAATTGCACTTTATGGCTATGCCCATTTGCCCGAGCGTTTTAAACCACAACGCCGCATTAGTGAATATGAGTTGCCAGCAGCGCAAGATAAAATCACCATGCTTTCAAGTGCTTTATCAGCTTTTATGAAAGCAGGTTATGTGTATGTTGGCATGGATCACTTTGCTTTACCTGATGATGATTTAGCAATCGCCAAACGACAAGGTAGGCTGCATCGCAACTTTCAAGGCTATAGTACTCAGCCAGATTGTGATTTAATCAGCCTAGGCGTTTCTGCAATAGGCCGCGTAGGGGCAACCTACAGTCAAAACGCGAAAACCATTGAAGAGTATTACGATTACCTTAATCAAGGTCGATTCCCAGTCGTGCGCGGCCTTGCATTATCACTGGATGATTTAGTCAGACGCGCCGTCATCATGGCTATAATGTGCCAAGGTGCGCTGCAGTTTGAATCCATCGAACTGGCCTACATGATTGATTTTAAAACTTACTTTGCAAATGAGCTGGCTTTACTCAAAGAGCAAGAAGCCACAGGTATGGTTGAGCTGGATGATAACGGTCTACAAGTCACAGAAACTGGCTGGTTCTTTGTACGTGCTGTTGCCATGCTGTTTGACCGTTATTTGCAAACCGACCGCAATCGCGCACGTTTTTCTAAAATCATCTAAGCAAGTTGTAAATTCAACTCGGTTTGTACCCCTTCGACAGTCTCAGGGAACGAAACTTTTCGTTTCCTGAGACTGTTCAGTCTGTTCTTAGCCTATTTAAACCAAGCTCCTTAGAGCTACAAGCTATTCACCCCAATCTAGTCGACGTTACTAATCTAGTGGACGTTCCCTGAGCCTGTCGAAGGGAATCACTTACCCCTAATAAAAATTCTAACCGCAAACGCCATAAAAAAAGCCCCTATCAAATCTGATAGAGGCTAAGGTGGAGCCTTTAAATCTTAAATTTTAAAACTCTTAATTTTATATTCTTGAGTCTTAGAATTTTTTGCCGATACCGATACCAACTACCCATGGATCAATATCCAGTGAATCGATTTTTCTCCATGCGCCTCCAGTAACAGCACCCTTCAATTTAACGTCTGTATCTAGCGTTACGTATTTGACATCAGCGTTAATTAACCAACCATCTTTCAAATTAATATCAAAGCCTGCTTGTAAAGCATAACCCCAGCTATCACTGTCAATTTTAATCTTATTACCGTTAATTGCGCCTGCACTACCTTTAAGGTTACGATCAAGCACAATAGTGTAGTTAATACCAGCACCAACATAAGGATCAAAAGTTTGATCTGGGTTGAAGTGCCATTGAGCAGTTAGCGTCGGTGGCAATAGATTAACACTACCAAGACCTTGGTTTCCAACTGTCGGATTTGCATCACTATGAATACTTACATTATGGCGTGTACCTACAGCTAAAATCAATTCAGCAGCAATATTTTTTGTGAAATAATAAGAAATATCTAATTCAGGAATCACTTTATCACTAACAGCTAGTTCTGCACCCGCAGACATCACTGGCGCACCAAGTAAATTATTAACTGTTTTACCTAATTTACTATCTTCATTTGGTGCAACATTTACCGCACGTGCACGTACAACCCAATCACCCGCTTCAGCTTGCGCTAACATTGGTGCAAAAGCCGCTGCCATTGCTAATACAAATAACGATTTTTTCATTTTTAAACTCTCCACTTAAATAAACAAACAAATTTGATGTACGAATTCTACGAGGTGATATCACTAAGCAATTTGATATGTATCAATTAGACACATGAAAATAGCTAGGCGTTGTTTTTTAGCAACAATATCAGTTAGCACGCACAAACAGTGCGATTGATTCTACATGTGCAGTGTGCGGAAACATATTAATTACCCCAGCAGCACTTAGAATATACCCTTTTTCATTCACTAGCACACCTGCATCACGCGCCAAAGTGGCTGGATTACATGCAACATAAACAATGCGCTCTGGGCTATTGCTTGCATCTAATGATTTTACCAATTCAAAAGCGCCATCGCGTGGCGGGTCTACTAGCCATTTATCGAACCGCCCTAATTCGGTAAGCGTTTCTGGTGTCATTTTAAATAAATCAGCCACGCCGAATTTTGTATTTTCAATCTGATTGAGTGCCGCGCTTTCATTAGCTCGATCGACCAAATTCGCCAAGCCCTCCAACCCCAATACCTGTGCACCACTGCGGGCGATGGGCAGCGTAAAATTACCAATACCGCAAAAGAAATCTGCAATATCCTCATGGCGTTTTGGCGCTAATAAATGCATGGCACGGCGTATCATCACGCGGTTGATTTGTGGGTTCACTTGAGTAAATTCGTTCGGCTTGAATGGGTAAGTTAAATCAAACTCTGGCAAGCGGTATTTAAGTGCTGGCGCTTGCAAAGGATAAAACGGCTTAATCGTTTCTGGGCCCTTGGTTTGCGTCCATATTTGTACGGTATGCGTACTGGCAAAGGCCTTTAATAATGCTTCATCGTTGGCATTAAGTGCATCCATAATACGCAATATCAGCACAATCACAGGGCCACCACCCTCTTCTGCAGTTTCGCCAACGGCTAATTCAATTTGCGGTAACTTATCACGTATACTTAATTGCTCAATCACTTGTTGCAAGGGCTCAATCAGCGCAGAAACTTCTGGCACCAACACCTCGCATGAATTCATATCCGCCACATAGCGCGTGCCTTTTTCATTAAAACCAACCAATACGCGCTGTTTCTTATCCACATATTTCACGCTCAAACGCGCTTTATGCCGATAGCCCCAGGTTGGGCCATACAGTGGTGGTAGTATATTTTCAGCTTTAACCTTGCCAATATGCCACAAATCATTTTCTAATAATCGCTGTTTTGCAGCCACTTGCGCCGCAAAATCGAGATGTTGTAGCTTGCAGCCGCCACACAAGCCAAAATGCGGACATTTTGGCGTAACACGTTGATTTGATTGCTTTAGCACTTCAACAACATTCGCAACTTCATAGCTAGGTTTTATACGAATCGATTGAAAGGTCACTTTTTCATTCGGCAATGCGCCATCGACAAAAATCGTTTTGCCGTCCAAATGCGCCACCCCGCGGCCTTCTTGGTCTAAAGACTCAATGATGGCAAGCTTGATTTCGGGTGCGACTGGAGTTTGATTGCGGTTGCGAGAACGGCGTGCCATGAAAAAACCTGTATTTCTCTATAATTTCGAAGTGAGGTGAGATTTTAACGCAAAATTGCAATTACCAGTTGCCGGATGTTGTGTCGGTTTGACTACCGGATTGCGGAACGCGTCCGCAATGACACTATCCTCACCAAGCGGCTAAAAACTCTACCCAATGCGGTGCGCTGTAACCACTTAATGTCTCACGAACCAACTTAATTTCAGCTTCATATGCCGCTTGTGATAGATGACCGCGCATCAACTGAAAACGCAAAAACACCAAATGTGTATTGGCCACATCGGTCTCGCAATAATTGCGAATTTCTTCAATCTTGCCTGCTTTGTATGCATCCCAAACCTTGCTGCCATCCATACCCAATTTGCCTGGAAAGCCGCACAACTTGGCCAAGTCATCTAATGGCGCATTGGCGCGGGCGTTGTACATAGCCATTAAATCCATTAAATCTAAATGGCGGGTATGGTAGCGGCTAATGTAGTTGTTCCATTTAAATTCTTTATCATCCTCACCCAAATCCCAATAGCGGCTTGCATTTATGCCATGTATCAACCCACGATAATGCAGTACCGGCAAATCGAACCCGCCGCCATTCCAGCTAATGATTTGCGGTGTGTATTTTTCTATCCCGTCAAAAAAACGTTGAATGATTTCAGCTTCAGTAGATTCGGCATCGCCTAGCGTCCAGACCTTAAAATGGTTCCCCTCGCGCAGCGCACAGGAAATCGCACAAATACGGTGTTGATGCAAAGGCAAAAAATCGGTGCCATTTTGTTGGCGACGTTGATGCAAAGCAATATTAGCCACATCTTCAGCAGAAACTTGCTTTGGCAAATCATACAAAACGCGAAGCCCATCCGTATCAGGGATGGTCTCGATGTCAAAAACCAAGGTTGGAATCATAAAATTAAATCTTTATTATCAAATCTTTATTAGTATTTAATTAGTATTTATTTTTTCATCCAGCCAGCGTCATTTTGATAGTACCAACCGCCCTGCGCCTTATCAATCCAGCGACCAGCAAACGTGCCTTGAATATCACCACGCCATTCTGGGTGACCATTCCCAGCGGCAATTTCTTTGTACAGCGCGTTGCGATCAGCATTTTCTGCCGCGACCAAAGCATTGATACCCTGCCTATCTTTTAAAGGCACCGCTGTTGTGTCACGCACAGCAATTAAGCCATCTTTGGTTAGCCCGATTGCCCCGCTCGCATAATGCGGTGCAAGCTGATTGTGGCGAGCTTGCATACTGTTTTTAATTGCGGATATCGCAGGGGTATTAACCTCCAAATCCGGTGCAGCATAAACCCAACTCATGGAGATTATAGTCGCCCACATCACCAAAAAACCCATTGTTAATTTTTGCATTTTCATTCCTTTTGCATTGCGGGAAATTGTTCTAATTACACTAGCCATTTATTTAGCTGGCACATCTGCAGGCTTGGTTGCAGGTGCTTCTGAAGGCTTTTCAACTGAAATTTGCGCACCCTCTTTTAGCTGCCACACTTCATCGATAATTTTATCGGCTGCCTTTTCGGCCGCTGCAGCAGGAAAATAAATGTTAATCGTGACACAGGCCGACAAAACGGCAACAACTACAAATAGCCCTGTAATTTTTGTAATTTTTTTGTTCATATTTTTTCCTTATTCTAGCTATTAAAACCTTGACTATGCCAATACTGAAAGGTTACTTCACAATCGCTTTGGTATTGCTATCAGTAATTCGTTTAATTCTACCTAATAAGTCAGACAAACTGATTTTTTGCGTGAAGCCATTAACATTGACCGACGGGATGCCTTTACCTTTAACGATGATGTACCCCGTTGCGGTTGACTCAACACCACCCATCTCGCAAACATCTTGACGTAATTTACAGCTTAAGCCTATCTTATCGTAATTAAATTCTTTAAAAAAACGTAAAAAAGTGCGTTGCAGTGCCGCTGCAGTGCCCTCGCCGCCCAAAGCCGTGATGTTTTCAACCGCACGCTGAGAAATTTTCTTTAAATGCTTGCCTTCACCAGTGCGAATATACGCATCCAAATACACCGGCTTCCAGTTTTCCAGCACCATATTTTTAACATCGCCATCCAGTTTACCTTCAATATCACCGAATTTGAAGGTACGGGTAACATCCCCTAAATCCAAATTACGCATTAGCAAATCCGCATGCAAGCGCGGCGCCACACCGAGTGGATCATCAATCTTAAGATTATCCATGCCCACTGTACCGCTGAACACATTAAAAGTCATGGCGCCATCCATTACTAACTGTTTGCCTGCATAAGTTACTTGCGGCACTTGCCCTGAAATTTTACCTTGCATGGTGGGCCAGCCAAGTGCCATGCTAAACTCATTCATGGATATCGGTGTTAAGTTCATGGCCAAATGCCAGTACCAATTATCGGCAATTACAGCGGCGGATAAATCGGTAAAATTCAGAGCACCATCAAGAATCGGCAATGTGAGCTGTGGTGCTGTAAAGGAATAACGATTGATTTCGGCATTCAAATGTGTATCACCCAAAGACATTTTGAGCAAATGCCCGCTTTTATAGTCGATTTTAACTGTTTTGGCGTTGTTGTAATCCCAAGGTAAATGCGCATTGATATTACTAAAGGCAAACTTGCCATTTTTATCGTCAATATTGGCATCGCGCAAATTGAGTTCAAAACTTGTCGGTTCTAGATTTTTAATCTCGAACTGCCAATCCGCTTTGCCTGAAACATCCAAATTACCAAAGACTGATTTTTCAGCCATCGGCTTTAAAAATACCGCATACAAGCCCGCAAAATCAACATCTTTTGCACTAACTTTTATATCTTCAACTGTTTTAGTGAGTGTATTAATTTGGGCATTCGCATGCATTTTACCAACTTCATTCACCAGCAAACTGGCATTTTCAATCGTCAGCATTGGCTGTTTAAACGTACCATTAATCTCAAACTGGTTACCTGCTTTACCAAAATAAAAAGGCTGCCAGAACAACTCCCCTTTATCCCAACGAATTAAACCATTCCACTGCCAGGTATTTTGGCTGTTTTTTGCAGCTAGTTTGACTTGACCCGTCAGGTTCTCGCCCGCATGCAGACCCGATTCATCAGTGAAGCTGGCCGCATTAAATAAAATATCAAGTGAAAAGTCATTGGGATAACTCACGAAATGCACTGAAAATGGCGCTTTAATCTGCTTAGACACCAAGCTGCCATTTAGGCATTCGACATGGCCAATTTTTTCAGTATTGAATTGCCCACATTGTAAATCAAAAGCGATGAAACTTTTTTCGTTGCTTGGCTTAACTTCTGCTTTCAATTTCAAGGTTGGTTCAACCCCTTTCAAATCCACCTGAAATTGTGCATTTTTAAGCTTACCGGCGGGGGCATCGACCGCGCCAACTTGAATATGAATGGCACTGATGGCATAAGCTTGCTGATAAAACAAACTTAGCCATAAGGCGCAAACAATTGAAAACTGACGGTACATTTTAAGCTGGAAAAACTCCTGTGGATAAATAACGGTCACCTCGATCGCAAACAATGGTCACAATCACGGCGTTCTCCACTTCTTTTGCAAGCTGCAAGGCCGTGTAGAGCGCGCCACCGCTGGATATTCCAGCAAAAACACCTTCTACGGTTGCGAGCTTTCTTGTGACATTTTCTGCATTGTACTGGTTGACATAGCGTAATTCATCCACACGTTTTTCATCATATATCTTGGGCAGATATTCTACTGGCCATTTGCGTATGCCTGGAATCTGGCTGCCTTCTTCAGGCTGTACGCCAATAATTCTCACGTTTGGATTCTGCTCTTTTAAGTAGCGTGATACGCCCATAATCGTGCCTGTGGTGCCCATGCTTGAAACAAAATGCGTTATCTTGCCTGCGGTATCGCGCCAAATTTCGGGGCCAGTACCTTCATAATGAGCAAGTGGATTATCGGAATTGCCAAACTGGTCTAGCACCATACCCTCGCCCTCAGCTTGCAGTTTCATGGCAACATCGCGTGCCAATTCCATGCTGCCATCTTTTGGCGTGAGTACCAGCTCAGCTCCGTAAGCGCGCATGCTTTGACGTCGCTCCATACTTTGGTTTTCTGGCATCACCAATATCATTTTATAGCCACGCATGGCCGCCACCATCGCCAGTGCAATGCCTGTATTGCCGCTCGTAGCTTCAATGAGGGTATCACCAGGCTTAATATCGCCTCGCGCTTCGGCACGGGTAATCATGCTGTAGGCAGGTCTATCTTTAACCGAACCCGCTGGATTATTGCCCTCCAGTTTCAGCAGAATTGTATTGCTGGTATTGCCCGCCAAACGCTGTAATTTAACTAGAGGTGTGTTACCTACGTAATCGTCTAATGTTTTATACATATTGGGTTTCTATACTTAATTTTTTATTTATTAATTTTAGCCAAATAAACGGCAAATACACCGAAGCCAATAAAAGCGATTAGCGCCATTTGTGGAATACTCAACCCTAATAAGGTCCAATCAATCGCCGCGCAATCACCCGTGCCACGAAACACCAATGTCAATGCTTTTTTTAACGGGAAATTCTCAAACATATAATCAAAACCAACACCACAATCAGCAATGACACTTTCACGATGCGCTTGTAGCCACCAATGGCGAATCGCCACACCTGCACCGCCTAATGCGGTTAACACCTGCAACAATGTGAATAGTTTACTGACGATACTAGCTGGCTTAAAAAACACGGCAATTAAAAACAAAACGCCTAAACCCATAAATATCATGCGTTGTGAGATGCACAGTGGGCAAGGATTTAATTGATAACGTGTTTGTATCCACAAAGCCAAACCGACTAAACCAAAAGAGCCGACGAAACCAAGCAGATAGCCAGCCTTGCCTTTTAAAAATTGGTTGATAATGTGTGTTGTCATATCAAATACCTTTATTGAGTTGAATCTACGCCTATAATTGCACTATTGAACATTGTAATTGATAACGCCGAATGACTGAACCTACTTTGTTTGCCGAAAAGCAAATTCGCACTGCAAAAATTCTGACTGTTTCTGAGCTAAATCGTTTAGCCAATCAAGTATTGACGCAAAGCTTCCCTTTATTTTGGGTATCGGGCGAGGTATCTAATCTCACCCGTGCCGCCAGCGGTCACTGGTATTTTTCGCTTAAAGACACCCATGCGCAGGTACGTTGTGTGATGTTTAAGGGCCGTAACAGCTACTTGGATTGGGCGCCAAAAGAAGGTGATAAAGTTGAAGCTCGCTGTACGGTTACCTTATACGAAGCACGTGGAGATTTTCAGCTAACCATAGAATATCTGCAGCGCGCAGGCTTAGGCATGCTGTTTGAAGCCTTTGAAAAACTCAAAGCAAAACTTCAACATGAAGGTTTATTTGATGCGTCACTAAAAAAACCATTGCCGACCCAGCCGAAGAAAATCGGCATAGTCACTTCACCCGACGCAGCTGCCTTGCGCGATGTGCTGACCACGCTAAAGCGGCGTATGCCAAGTATTCCAATTGTGATATATCCCACCCCAGTACAAGGTAAAGGAGCTGCCTCACAGATTGCAGATGCGATTCAAGTCGCGAACGAGCGTGCAGAATGTGATGTACTGATTATTTGTCGTGGTGGCGGCAGTATTGAAGACTTGTGGCAATTTAATGAAGAAATCGTGGCGCGCGCTGTTGCTGAATGTTCGATTCCAACCATTAGTGGTGTTGGCCATGAAACCGACTTTACTATTTGCGATTTTGTTGCCGACGTACGTGCCGCAACGCCAACCGCGGCGGCAGAATTAGTCACACCGTCTCGTGACAATCTAATAAATGCACTCAGTCAACTTAATCAACAGTTAATGCGAACAATGCAATATCAGCTTAACCAACGTGAGCAAACCCTAGATTATTTATCCCGCAGACTGATTTCACCATTGCAATTGATTGAACAACAAAAATCGCAACTTTCTCAATTGAACTATAGATTCAACAATGCAATTCACCTGCAGATTCAACACAAACAACATGATTTACTGCGCCTGAGTCAGAACCTCACACACTTGAATCCACAAGCGGTACTTACACGTGGGTACGCTTTTGTACAAAACAAACTGGGGGAAATTGTCACTTCGAGCCAGCAATTAAATGAGAAAGATCAAGTAAAACTAACGTTTGGCAGAGGTTCTGCCGAGGCAACTATCAATAAAACGAGCGAACAGTTTCCTGCCAAATGACGTTTACACAAAATTATTTACACCCCCGGGCAAGGAAATTAAAGTTTATGCCATAACGTTGGCAAGCCCAATACCACCTTATTGAATGCCGCAATCGCTACATAGAAAAACGCAACTTGGGCGATTAGATCGGCTAATGACTGCCCTCTTGTAAATACAAACCACAAACCTACCAATAGAAATAATGATGCTGCAATCGTTAATATGTTTGCGAATATCTTTAAATATGTCATTTATTTACTACTCGTAAAATATTTTTTGTAATTAAACCTAATTAATTATAGTAATTTTGGCTCTTTTTACGGGCAAGCAAATCAATTAGGTAAGAACTATAAAAATAATATAATTAAATATATTTATAAATCAATAATATACATGCAATTATTGGCGGAAGAGGCGGGATTCGAACCCGCGACAGAGTTACCCCTGTGCCACCTTTCCAGGGTGGTGCCTTCAACCAGCTCAGCCACTCGTCCTAATTTTACTTTAAGAAACGGTCGCATTATATCGCACGTAGCCAAGGCACAATACTATTGTCCATAAAAAATAGCACCATTCGAACGAATAAATGATTTTTAAACTGATTTTACTTATTAAAAATTGGTACGATTTTAGGTGTAAGTCAAAGCGTCTCTTTTTAAAAATAAGAAAGGCCATGCAACTACATGGCCTTTCTCAATTTAGAACTCCAGCTTAAAGTTAATCAGTAATCAGCTTTTGCTTACTAATTAAATCCGCTACGATATCTTGGTCATTCGTAAAGCTTTGTATCAAATCTACATTATTCAGTGTAATGGTTTGAACATCTTTGCTTGCGTTAAAACCGTTAGCAAACTCACCATTACTACTTACGTGAATAATGGTATCCAAACCTGAGACAGACTTCTCAAAATGTAGATAATTTGCAAGATTTCCCGTGTTTTCACCTACCAGTAAATCACGCAAATCTAGGACATCGCCACCTAAATTACCTGCTACTGAATCAAAATCGGTCACGATATCTTTAGCTGGGCTAAGTTTTGCACCTTGATCACCCAACTCCCACTTGAACACATCCGCACCTAACCCACCGGTAAGATTATCATCACCTGCACCGCCAATGATCACATCATTGCCAGCACCACCAGTAATCGTGTCATTGCCAGCACCACCTGATATGAAGTCATCGCCATCATTACCATTTAAGGTGTCGTTACCAGCATCGCCATAAATTTGGTCTTTGCCCGTACCACCGCTAATCGTATCGTTGCCTGCGTTTCCGTAAAGTTGGTCATCGTTAGCATCACCATTAATAATATCGTTACCATCACCACCACGAACAATATCAAAGCCTGCGCCAGCATTGATCGTATCATCGCCCGCTAAGCCAGAAATATTTTCGTTTTTAGCGGTGCCGTTGATGGTGTCGTTAGCCGCAGTACCTACGAAATCATCAATTATATTATTCAGCGTTAATGTTGCTGTTGATGTATCACCGTCAGTATCACGTAGAGTATAGTTTATTACCTCTGGTGCAGGTGCAGGCGTACCAGCTGTAGCCAAGATTGTTTGGTAACTTACAGAGAAAATACTGCCTTCACTGCCTGGGTATGAACTAGTGTCTATAGTACCTGAATCAATAATTATCTTACCGATACCTGCAAATGGTATTGTTACGTTACCTTCTGCGTTGGATGCAAATTGGCCAATTAAATCACCATGCACATCATACACATTGTAGTTAAATGCGTTAGTACCGCCTAAATTACTGTTGCTGTCTACTTTAAGCACTACACCTTGAACTCCACGCGGATGAAGCGCTGTGTTAAATGTAATCACCAAGCTTTCCAAATCATCTATCTTGTTGTTGTTATTTCCACCACCAGTGACGCCTGTACCATCACCAAGGACAGGGTTCACAGTTGCACTACCTTCAGTAGCACTTGCTCTAGCTATTGCAGTAAGTGTCAACCCTGCGGTTGCAGCAGTGGTAATGTTACCAGCAGTATCAAGATTATAGTTTGTTGACGCGCCGACTACATTGTTAGAAATTTCAGCTGTGGGTGGGGTGTATCTGTAATAACCTGAAGCATTAAACACTAAGGATGATCCACCTGTGCTAGCTGTCCAAGTGAGAGTATTCACCCCACCAACGTTAGTCACTGTGTAGTTACCACCCAATGCTGGGGTTGAACCAACTAAGGCAGTTAAGTCAAATGTCACACCTTTAAACACAATGGATGACACTTTACCACCGTCGCCCGGATTATCCTCGCCAGAGCGATTACTGCTAAAGGAAGTGAGTGCGACACTATCGCCACCATCAGTCCCAATGGCAGATATGACATTGCCTTCAAAGAATGTCTGTCCGCCTCGCAATGTGTCAATGTCGTTATTAGCATCAGGTTTTCCATCGACAATTTGCACTGTTTGTTTACCGCTAGCGGTATCACCATCGCCATCGGTAGCGGTAAATTTAATGTCAAACTGTTCACCTTCTGTTGCAAAACCAGCAGTTTGGTATACATATTCACCCGTTCTAAAGTTGAATATCAAGATACCATCTTCAAATCCACGAGCGTCATTTAAAGTGAGCGTATCGCTGGGTGATGGGATACCTACTTGAGGTGCACCACCCCCCACCATAGTAATTGCCCCTGTTATTGGGTTAAAGTTAAATGTAACATCCGCATCAGGCACATTATCACCATTAGTATCTAAGCGCATAATTAATTGACTAATGTAGCCGCCATCCGCACCAAAGTTAAGGCTAGAATTAGCTGTACTGCCCGCCACAGAACCACCAAAACTGGTAGGTACAGAAGCCAACAAAACATCATCTAATGTCGCCACGTTTGTTACAATAATTGCAGCATCTTTAACACCACTATTATCACTATCAACGTTATGAATATTATTCAATTCTGTTGGGTTAGAGATGTCTGATGCAATACCAATTGCATAGGTTGTAATATTATTTGCCGTTGCAAAAGCACGGTACCCATTTGCTGCCGGGTCAGTAGTATCACCAGCAGTAGGCACACCGTCAGAGATAAAATAGGTCGTGTATCTTTCACCAACAACTGGTGGCGTCATTGCAGCTTGCGCAACTGTTAACGCAGCTTCGTAATTGGTACTGCCCCCAACTGTAAAGTTCGCAGGATTATTAAGCGCTGCAATGGCTGAAGCCGCTGTGGTATAAGTACCTCTATTAGCAGCTGTAGCATCAAAATCAATCAAGGTAACGCTGATGTTGCCGCCTTGACTAAAGTATTCGTTAATCACAGCAGCTACCGCAAGTTGTGTTGCCTGCAGGCGGTTTTGAATGGTAACTGTGCCGTTTGCTGCAACGTTTTTAACCTCGCCAGCCATACTGCCAGAACTGTCTATTACAAATACCAGGTTTTGTTTTGGCAGCACGCCTTGCTGAACCTGCACAATGGCATCTTGCACAGTAGGCACATCATCTACCACATCCACTGTAAGACTTGCATTATCCACCTCGCCTGATACTGAGTTAGTGAGCGTGTAATTAACTGTAAAGCTATCGTTTGTACCTGCTCCATCTGTAGTTCTACCTAGCAAGTTAACCGCATAATCCCCCTTAACATTAGCTCCAAAATCTTGTGTGTATAACGTTATAGTTGCGATTGTGCGTGAGCCACTTGTTGTATCTGTCACCGTGACAGTCACCACACCGTTGCCATCTGGCGCTGAAGCAGTTACCGTTCCACCTGTAATAGCGCCGCCAGAGATTGTGAGAGTACTAAAGCTCGATACACCAGTATCGTTGGCCAAAACATTACCTGTTGCAATTTCAATGGTTTGTGCTTCTTGTGTACCACCGGCTTGAGTGCCATTGGCATTGATGCCTGATTCATATACCGTTGCAGTATCGCTATTTGTAGTCGTAGTTGTATCATAATTCATCGTAAGCGTTGCATTTGAAGTGTCGCCATCGCTATCTGTTAGCGTATAGGTAAACACATCTGACACGCCTGATGGCTCAGGGATTACTGTAATTCCGTCGACTTTAAATACAGCAGCAGAGGTAGAGCGCACTAGAACATAGCTAATTGCAGTACCAGTGGAAATATTAATATTAGTTAATCCACTTGCAACACCTGCAGTAGTCCCGCTCGAGATTAAAGTGCCTGCAGCATTAAATGTTTGCCACACAGCCTGCTCACCAGTGACTAAATCCGTTAAATTAATACTAACTGACTTAGAAGTAACACCTAGATTAATGACTAACTCTTGACCATTCTCAATACTATCAGAGGTATTACCGCCACCTGCAGTATCATCAACACCAACTCCGTTAGCCGCGCCAGCGTTAAAACGTACGCGTCCAGCATTGGTCGTGCCTGCTGCGCCAGTGAGTTGTGCCAAATTAAGATTAGCACCAGTAAATGGCGAAGTGCCTTCAAAACCAAACAAGTTAATCCCTTGCGCAGTAAAGCTTGCGGCACCTGTTGGGTTTGTCACTACTATAGGTGAAACACTTGCAGTATAGGTATAACTACCATCATCTTGGTCTATCGCCAAAGTACCTCTTGTGGTTACAATCGTGCGCACGTTGCCAGCTCCCAATGTATTTGAAACTTGTGTACCTGCTGTAAGCACCACGTTGGTTAAACTATGTGGTTCATCAACATTAAGTGTATCTGCTGTTACTCCACCCGCACCGGTAATCACATTACCTGAGACTGTACTATTAATACCCACGCTATCCACATCGTTATTAGCAATTGGGACAGAATCCGTGACGTTAATTGTTACCGTTGTCCAAGCTGCAGAGTTCAAACTGCCATCATTAGGTTTATAAGCAAAGCTATCAGCAATTCCAGTCGAAGCAAGTGAGTGGCTTAATACTGGGGCTGTATAGGTATAAGTACCATCTGTATTCATCACCACTGTTCCACCTAAAGCTGTAGTCACAGTGTTGCTGCCATTAGCCACCTGTGTACTTGCACCAGAGGTGTTGGTTGCAAACAGGCTGACCGTTAGCGGACTTCCTTCAACATCACTATCATTTGCCAATACAGAAGCTTGCAGAGTAGTTGTACCCTCAACTTTAGTAGCGCTGTCTGCAAAGCCAACTGGCGCATCGTTTACAGAATTAACAGTAATGACTTCATTGGCGGGCGTTGATACATTGCCTTCGTTGTCCGTGACGGTGAAGGGAATGGTGACCGGGCCGTTGTAGTTCAGTGCTGGTTTAAATACCAAGGTCGCCGCTTGTGCAGCGGTGATTGGGGTGTTGGCCAATACCGGGGTCGTGCCGTCTGCAAGGTAGAGTACGCCTTGGGTGACCGGTGGTAATGTCGTCACGGTGACGTTGGTCACGGTGCCGTCGGGGTCTGTGCCGCTTAAGCCGACCGCAATTGGCGTGTCTTCATTGCCACTTGAGGTGCTTGGGGTGGCGGTCGGTGGTTCTTGGACGTT
>NZ_JABFRA010000037.1 GCF_013141425.1 Methylotenera sp.
CCCTTTATTTAATTCATAGAACAAATCCCATATTGCCTTTTTGCTTATCCAATCAGTAGCACAAAAAATAGTTATCCTAAACTCACCTAAGATTTAGATTTAATTCAACCTCAACCCTGAAGTTTTTATGTTTTAGTTTTTTATCAATTAGCTTGGCATCTCGTTTAATTTATGTGGCAGAATCCTACTCTATGCAAAGTAAAGATTCCGAAAAATCAATAAGCATTAGCTGCCCCGCTTGTGGCTTGCTATGCGATGATTTGCGTTTGGTTTCAGCTTCACCCATTAAGCTAAATATCAGTTGCACTAAAGGCGTCGCTTTTTTCGAATACACGTTGAATGCGGCACCTCGACAACCTAGTGTCGCAGGTCAAGCGACGGATTTAAACACGGCCATTCAAGCGGCTGTCACCATTCTAAAACAAAGTCAAACGCCTTTATTTGCCGGCTTAGGCACTGAAGTGCAAGGCATGCGAGCTATCTTACAATTGGCAAATAAAACAGGGGCCACGCTAGACCACATGCACAGCGAAGGTATGATTCGCAACACGCTGGCTTTGCAAAACAGTGGCTGGCAAAACACTACGCTGACCGAGGTCAAGAATCGCGCCACAGTGATTTTTGCCATCGGCACCGATATTGTAAGTAGCCACCCGCGATTTTTTGAAAAACTGGTTTGGAATTCAGAAAGTTTATTTAATAAGCCACGACCAGAAGTGATTTATTTAGCCGTAGATGAAAAAAATACCACAGCAGGCATTTCGCCTGAAGGCAAAAAACCTTGGATAATTCCAGCGGAAATCAAACAACTTCCTGAAATCATGAATGTGCTGAACGCCTTACTCAACCAAAAGAATCCACTGCATAAAAAAACACCTGATGCCCTTATTTGCGGTATTGCGGTTGCTACCCTGCTGGCGCTTCTAGAAAAACTAAAATCCGCTCAATATGTGGTAGTTGTATGGGCGGCAGGAAATTTTAAATTTTCACAGGCTGAACTCACTGTGCAGAGCATTATTCAACTGATTGCTAAAATCAACGAAACCACGCGTATTGCAGGTCTGCCTCTCAATGCGGGCGATGGTGACGTAAGCGTAAACAATACCAGCACTTGGCTGAGCGGCTACCCGATTCGCAGTCGCCACGTCAAACTAGGTGATGCAAATCCTGAAAATATTAATCAAAATCAACAACTCGAATATGACCCGCATCATTTTTCTTGCCAACAGCAACTCAAAAATAGCGACGCGCTGATTTGGATAAGCACGTTTAATGCGCAATTGCCACCAAACTGTTCTCTGCCGACTATCGTTATTGGCCATCCCAGCCTGCAATTTGAGCGTATGCCGGATGTGTTCATTCCGGTGGGTGTGCCGGGCATTGACCATGCAGGCACGCAATTTCGCATGGATAATGTAGTAGCGCTGCCGCTTAAAAAATTGCGCCAATCCGATCTACCCAGTTTGAGCCAAGTGATTCAACTGCTTACGGATGAACTGCCATGATTATTCATTTAAAAAATGGCAGAATCTACGACCCAAAACATGGAAAAGATGGCGTGGTTCAGGATATTTATATCCGCGATGGTCGGATTATCAGCAAGCCAAATGCCAATGAGAAAATTAACCAAGCCTATGATTTAACGGGAAAAATAGTGATGGCAGGTGCGATTGATATGCACAGCCACATTGGTGGAGGAAAAGTCAATATTGCGCGCATGCTGTTGCCCGAGTTTCAAGATAAAAAGTTTCAGGAAACAAAAAATTACAGTGAACCTGAAGCGCATATTTGTACACCCAACTGTAGTCACAATGCCACCCCCAGCACTACTGATGCAGGGTTTAGATACATTGAAATGGGTTATACCGCGGCTTTTGAGCCAGCCTTATTGCCCATCAATGCCCGCCAAGCACACTTAGAAATGGGCGATACGCCGATGATTGATAAGGGCGGCTATGCCATGCTGGGTAGCGATGATTACTTTTTGCGTTTACTCAGCCAAAATGCGAATCAAAAAACCATTAACGACTACGTGGCTTGGATATTGCACGCTTCACAGGCAATTGGTATTAAAGTGGTGAATCCTGGGGGTATCAGTGCGTTTAAATTCAATCAGCGGAAGCTGGATTTAGATGAAAACCACAGCTATTACCAAGTAACACCGCGTGCAATTTTAAAAAGCTTAAGCCGTGCCGTGCATGATTTAGGCATTGCCAAACCCTTACACGTGCATTGCAATAATCTTGGTGCGGCGGGTAATTTTGAAACAACGCTAAACACCATGGGCGCCTCTGAAGGGCTGCCGATGCACCTCACGCATATACAGTTTCATAGTTACGGTGCTGAGGGCGACAAAAAATTCTCATCCGCGGCTGCACAAATCGCTGAAGCACTGAATAAACATAAACACATTACAGCCGATGTCGGGCAGATTTTATTTGGTCAAACCGTAACAGCCTCGGGCGACAGCATGGTGCAACATCTGAATTCAAAGCATGCCAACCCGAAGAAATCCGTGATTATGGATATCGAGTGTGATGCAGGCTGTGGCGTGGTGCCGTTCAAGTATAAAGACCAAAATTATGTGAATGCTTTGCAATGGGCGATAGGTTTAGAAATATTCTTATCGGTGGAAGATCCTTGGCGTATCTTTCTCACTACCGATCATCCAAATGGTGCGCCATTCACTAGTTACCCGCATTTAATTCGCTTGCTAATGGACAAAAGTTTTAGAAACGAGGCGTTTACCAAATTAAATTTAGATGCACAAGCCATGAGTAATTTAACCTCACTAAACCGTGAATACAGCTTGTATGAAATTGCCATTATGACGCGTGCAGGCGCGGCCAATCTAATTGGCTTGAATGATAGAGGTCATCTGGGAGTTGGCGCTGGTGCAGATATTACCGTCTACACTGAGCTAGCAGACCGAGAGGCGATGTTTGCCAAGCCAGGTTATGTGTTTAAAGATGGGCAATTGGTAGTGAAAGACGGCAAGGTAGTGAAAGTAGTTTGGGGGGCTACACATACTGTTAAACCCGCATTTGATAATAGCATTGAAGCCAATTTAAAAACTTACTTTGATCGCTATCACACCGTTCGACTTGATAATTTTAAAGTCAGTCAAGATGAAATCAGTCATGATGGCCGCGGCAGTGTCATTGTGCACGCAGGTAAACAACCCTCCCAATAGACAAAAATTTAGGAAAAGATGATGAGCAGACTCTATGGCGAGCAACACCGTAAAATTCAAGATGAATTTGGCACCCGTGGCATGGCAGACCGCGTAGAAGAGTTGGTTTGCCGCACAGAATTTGATGATGGTGCAAAAGGTTTTATTGCAAGTGTTAATATGTTCTTTCTATCGACGATTGACCATCAAGGCCGCCCGACCACCTCCTACAAAGGCGGCGACCCGGGGTTTGTCAAAGTGTTAGACGACACCACCTTAATTTTTCCAAGCTACGATGGCAATGGCATGTTTTTTTCAATGGGCAACATCACCACCAACCCCAATGTCGGTTTATTATTTATTTCGTTTGAAACACCGAATCGCCTACGCGTGCAAGGTACGGCTAGCATTTCAAAAGATCCTGCATTATTAGCACATTACAAAGAAGCCGATTTTGTCGTTACCGTTAAGCTCTCTGAATTCTGGCAAAACTGTCCACGCTATATTCCCAAATATGAAAAGGTGCGTGACTCTCGCTATGTGCCGCGCGCGCATTGCGAAACACCTTTAGCTGGTTGGAAACAAGTTGATTTGGTACAAGATATCCTGCTTGAAGCCGACGCCAAAAAAGCGCAAGAAGTTGGCATTATTCCAATTGAAGAATGGGTAGGCAAGATTATTTCGGGCGATGAAAACGCGTAATTTTTACTACAAATAGCCAATCACTAGAAACTCAATGCAAATTAACGGCGTACAAATTGATGATACCTTTGCTGAAGCATTCAATATGCGAGGCACGCGTGTCATCATCACAGCTCAAAACCTAAAGTGGGCGTATCATGCGGCAAATGCCATGACCGGCTTTGCAACCTCTGTCATTGGTTGTGGTGTAGAAGCAGGCATTGAGCGTGAATTAAGTGTAGATGAAACCCCCGATGGCAGACCAGGCGTAAGTATTTTAATGTTTGCCATGGGCAGCAAAGTGCTGATGCAGCAACTTGAAACGCGCATGGGACAATGCATACTCACCTGCCCGACTGCTGCAGCCTTTTCTGGCATTGAGAGCGAAGAAAAGATTAATCTTGGCAAGAATCTGCGCTTTTTTGGGGATGGTTATCAAACTTCTAAGCTGATTTCTGCAAAACGTTACTGGCGGGTGCCTGTCATGGATGGCGAATTTTTATGCGAAGAAACCACAGGCATGGTTCGCGCTATTGGTGGGGGTAACTTTCTAATTTTGGCAGCGTCACAACCTGCGGCGCTTGCAGCGGCAGAGGCGGCGATAGAAGCCATGAAAAAAATACCGAATGTGATTATGCCGTTTCCGGGTGGAGTGGTGCGTTCTGGCTCTAAGGTCGGCAGCAAATATAAAACCATGTTTGCTTCTACCAACGACACGTTTTGCCCAACACTCAAAGGTGTTACCAATACCGAACTTTCCCCTGAAATCGAAAGCGTGATGGAAATTGTGATTGATG
>NZ_JABFRA010000106.1 GCF_013141425.1 Methylotenera sp.
CAATAACTCCCGAAATCACCAGAAACACAGAAAACCCATGTTACACAATGGGGCGTTAGCTCAGCTGGTAGAGCAGCGGACTTTTAATCCGTTTGTCGTGGGTTCGATCCCCGCACGCCCTACCAATTCAAAGCCTAGTCAGAAATGACTGGGCTTTTTTGTTTAACGCGATTAAATGCGTTTCTTAAACAGACGATTACCTGCTATTTTGGTATACTTCAGGTAGGTGTATTAAAGATGTTCAATGGGGTGTTAGCTCAGCTGGTAGAGCAGCGGACTCTTAATCCGTTTGTCGCGAGTTCGATCCTCGCACGCCCTACCAAATTCTAAGCCTAGTCAATGTTGGCTAGGCTTTTTTATTCACCCGATGTTTATTTTCTTTTGAATGCGATGATTTTAATTCCTGAAACTGAGTACGAAATGACTGCAGTGCGCGCCCAAGGCGCGGGTGGCCAAAATGTGAATAAAGTCTCTAGTGCGATTCATTTGCGCTTTGATATTTCGGCTTCAACATTAAGCGATTGGCTTAAAGATCGATTGCTGCATTTAAAAGATAATCGCATTACGGATGCAGGTGTATTGGTGCTGAAGGCGCAGCAATATCGTACGCAAGAAGCGAATAAAAAAGATGCAGTTCAGCGATTGCACGAGATTGTAAATGTGGCAAACCAAGTTAAGCCGACACGATATGCAACTCGCCCGAGTTATGGTTCTAAACAGCGACGTTTAGAAAGTAAATTACAACGTGGGCAAATCAAGCAGTTGCGTGGCAAAATAGCGTCTGATAAAAATGAGCATTAAACTACTATGCATTTATTAGCTTTTGATACCTCAACCGAATATCTGTCACTTGCTATATTGAAAGGTGATAAAACGTTTACCTATGAGGCTAACGCAGGGCAAACCCACTCGCAAATTATATTGCCGCAAATTCAAGCTTTACTAAAGGTGGCAAATTTGCAATTCAAAGATCTGCAAGGCCTTGCTTTTGGTGCTGGCCCGGGCTCGTTTACTGGCGTGCGTATTTCTGCAGGTGTAGCGCAGGGTTTGGGGTTCGGTGCCAATTTGCCCGTGGAGGGCGTTTGTACATTATTGGCCTTGGCTTGTGAGGCGGGCGCAGATAAAGTTATTGCTTGCCTAGATGCACGAATGGGCGAGGTTTACCACGCCGCGTATGAAAAAATAGCAGGGGAGTGGCACACAATTAATGCGCCTAATTTGTATAAGCCAGATGACGTGCCAGTGCTTGCAGGTGCAGGCTGGATTGGTGCCGGTAGCGGCTGGCAGGCTTATGGTGTCAAGCTTGGCACTCGTTATGCCGGGCAATTGCAGGGAGTTAAGCCAGAGATTTTGCCTAGTGCAAGCGCGATACTTCAATTAGCGCGGCCAATATTTGCAAAAGGCGAAGCGAAATCTGCAAGTGAGGCCATGCCTATTTATATTCGTAATCGCGTGGCACTTAAAACGGCAGAGCGCGAACAAGGCCTGCGTTTGTAATGGTTCGACAAGCTCACCACAGTCGGAAACTGGAGTATCAATTTCGCCCCATGCGTATGGAAGATTTAGATACGATAATGGCGATTGAACAACATATTTACCCGTATCCGTGGACGCGTGGTAACTTTAAGGATGCATTGAATTCTGGGTATAGCGCTTGGCTACTTATGCACAATGAGGCGATTATTGGCTACTCGCTGATGATGCTCGTGCTAGATGAGGCACATTTGCTTAATTTAAGTATTGCAAAAGCCTACCAAAAACAGGGCTTGGGGCGCTATCTATTGGAATACATGGTCGAGATTGCCAAAAATAATCAGATGGCCAATATGTTTTTAGAGGTGCGACCTAGTAATCTTTCTGCTATAGCGCTTTACGAAAATATGGGTTTTAATGAAATGGCAATCCGTCGCGGTTATTATCCTGCGGCAAATGGTCGTGAAGATGCTGTTTTAATGGGCTTAGCACTGTGAGCATATTGATAATATGATGAACCGTGAAGATGTGTTACGTGAGCTGGAACTGCTTCCTGTGTGGCAGTTGCGAGCGCCCTTGCTACCGCTTGAAAAAGTTAGCCAAGCAGAATTAACGCAACTTGAATTGGTAGCTGCTATATCTGAAACTTCTGTCACGACTTCGGTCACTGAAGTTCAATTGGAGACTGTTCAGGTAGAGCTCGGAAAAACTAAAGGAATATCAGAATCTGACTCAGATTTAGAAGGGGTATTCGAGCCACAGTCCGCGATAAGTCAGTCATTGCTAGGGATTGACAGTGAAGAGGGACATTGGATGTTCGTGATGCCGAATGCCGAATGGCTTGCTGAAGAAACCTTGCTATTTCAAAATATATGTCAGGCTTTACGTATTAAAGCTAAAACTAGACGAATCTTAGCGGATTCTGCAGATGTTTTGCAGGGTGTTCAGCCTAAAGTATTGATTGCACTGGGTGAACCAACCGCTCAGGCGCTACTAGCATCTACCGCCCTACTAGAGGATTTGCGTGGCACGTTGCATTCATACCAGGGCATTTCACTGGTGGTAACTTATGATTTAACCCATTTATTGCGCCATGTGACCGATAAGGCTAAGGCATGGCAGGATTTGTGTCTTGCCTTGCAAGTGTTGCAGGATCAAGTATTTCAGGATTAAGTTTGCTGAATCTTGATTTAATAAATTTTTTACGCACTGAATTGTATACTCTTGAAATACAAAGTCTTCACCACCATCAATGAAAGTATAATTTGCTTTTAATTTTGATTTATTCATAAGGAATCAACATGCAAAAAATTTACCTAAAACTATTTGCCGCTTTACTGTTATTAAACTTGTCAGGTTGTGGCTATAACAAATTTCAATCTTTGGACGAAGAGTCTAAGGCGAGCTGGGCTGAAGTGATTAACCAGTATCAACGTCGCGCTGATTTGGTGCCAAATTTAGTAAATGTGGTTAAAGGTTATGCGGAACATGAAAAAGAAGTCCTCACGCAGGTGGCGGATGCTCGCTCAAGAGTGGGTAGTATACAAGTAACGGCTGAAGTTCTTAACGACCCAGAGCTATTGGCAAAATTTCAGGCCGCACAAGGGCAAATGACTTCTGCTTTATCTCGTTTAATGGCGGTTGCTGAAAACTATCCGAATTTAAAAGCGGATCAAGGTTTTAGAGACTTGCAGGCGCAGCTTGAAGGCACCGAAAATCGCATCACCGTCGCACGAAATCGTTACATTGATACCATTAAAGTATATAACGTGGCAGTACGTTCATTTCCAGAGAACTTAACAGCCAAGTTGTTTGGCTACCAAGTTAAACCTTCCTTCACGGTAGAAAATGAAAAGGCGATTTCAGTAGCTCCAACGGTTGATTTTGGCGATAAAAAATAATCATGTTTAAAGTCTAAATTTTAATATTAAAGTGTTCTCTCAATTTAAATTTAGCTTGGCAGAAGGTCTACAGGCACTCTGCACGACGCTGATTTTAGCGACCTGTTTAGCACATGCAGAACCAGCTATTAACGCTAAATCTGCGATACACTCGGCAACAACTGCACCTATATCTGCGCCATCACCAGCATTAAGTACCGAAGATGTCTCAAACTTAGTCAATAGGGACATTCCTGAATTAAGAGCCCACGTTATCGATTTAACTCAAACCTTAAGTCAAGCTGAGCAAAGCCAGCTTGATGCCAAACTGATGGCGTTTGAGCTGGAAAAAGGCAGTCAGATTGCGGTATTGATTGTACCTACCACACAGCCTGAAGATATTGCGCAATATGCAAATCGTGTCGCAAGGAGCTGGAAATTAGGCCGAAAACTGCAGCAAGACGGTGTTTTGTTGTTAGTAGTTAAGAATGAGCGTAAGTTGCGCATTGAGGTTGATAGTGGCCTGCAAGGTGCAATCCCTGATGTTTATGCAAAGCGCATCGTTTCTGACATTATTGCTCCAAAATTTAAAACCAACGATTATTACGGCGGAATCGACGCAGGTGTTAATCAACTTATTAGTTTGGTGAAGGGTGAAAATTTAGCTGCGCCGTCACAAAAGGATTCGCTAAATTTAAACTTACATATCGTTGATTATTGGGTTTTTTATCTAATTGCAATGGTTTTTTTATCCGAGTTTTTTACCAAGATTCTAGGCCGTTTTTTTGGATCGACCGCCACAGCAGGGGTGATGGGTGGCGCAACAGGCTTTCTCTCGATTTGGCCTGTGGGGATATTCACTGGCTTTGTTGCATTTTTTGTGGCTTTGCTGTTTTCTGCACCAAAAACCTATAGTTCAGGCGTAAAACGTGCAGGTTCCAATCGGCGGGACGGTAGTGATTCAGCCATTAATTTTATACTCGAATTATTAATGTCAAATAGATCTGGCCGAGGTGGCGGAGGTTGGAGCGATGGTGGTGGCTGGAGTGGCGGCGGGGGCAGTAGTGGTTGGAGTGGCGGTGGCGCTTCAGGTGATTGGTAATATATGAAAAGACGACATCCTATCATTCGATTTTTAAAGCATTTTTTTAGCAATCCCTGGCAAGTGAGGCGGCACTTTCCAATAACGGTATTGCGCAACATTGAGCATGCAATTGCTGAGAGTGAAAAAACACACTTAGGTGAAATTCGTTTTGTCGTTGAAGCCGGCTTGCATCCGCTGGATGTGCTTTATAAAAAATCGCCGCAAAAACGTGCGATTGAGCTTTTTGGCAGATTCAATATTTGGGATACCGAACATAATAACGGCGTCTTGATTTACCTTTTGCTGGCTGATCATGATTTTGAAATAATTGCAGATCGTGGTATTCATCAGCTTGTAGGAAATGCTGGTTGGGAGCGCATTAGCCAGCAGATGGAGTTAATGTTTAAACGCGGTGATTTTGAAGCAGGTGTGTTGTTTGGCGTTGCTGAAATTGGTGTGCTACTTACGCTACATTATCCAGCCAAGGGTGAAAACAACAATGAACTATCGAATGCGACGATTATTCTTTAGTTTAATCGCTTGCTTACTGACTGCATTGACTGCCGAAGCGGCGGTGACAGATATTTCGAAAATTTATCATGAAGTGCCTACGTTGCAGGCCTTTGATGTCTGCTATGGCGGGGGATGCGCCGAAGTCAGGCGAGTGGCACTCAGTCAAGACGAATGGAAAAAAGTTTCAGCGATATTCGCCAGCCTTGTAGATGATTCCATGCTCAATCCTGAATCAGAGCGAAGCAGAATAGCAAGAGCGATTGGCTTTTTAGAAACAATTATTGGCACAAAAATTGGTACTTCTTCCGATCGCGCAGGTACTTTTAATAACTCAAAGTTTCCTGGTCAGTTGGATTGTAATGATGAGGCAATCAACACCACAACCTATCTGCGTTTAATGCGTCATTATGGTCTAGTTAAGTTGCATGAAGTGGAGGATACGCGCACACGAAACTTTTTTATCAATGGCTGGCCACATTCAACAGCCGTGATTCATGAAATTGCCAGTGGCAATCGTTTTGCTGTAGACAGCTGGTTTTATGATAACGGTATTCCCGCTACTATTGTACCGTTTGAGGTTTGGAAATCAGGTTATATTCCAGCTGATAGCCCAATTCTCAGTCGTTGAGCAAAACTTATTTGCTTGATAGCGCAATAACTTTAGCTGACTAAATCACTGATTATATGTAAAATTCGGACTTTGATTTTTGCTCAGATTTGAAACCACTATGCGCGCCTCACAGTTTTTCTTCAACACCCAAAAAGAAGCCCCAGCTGATGCTGAATTGCAAAGCCATATTTTAATGGTACGTGCAGGGTTGATTAAGCGTTTAGGTTCAGGCCTTTATAGCTGGATGCCGCTCGGTTTACGTGTGTTGCGTAAAGTGGAGGCAATTGTTCGCGATGAGATGAATAAAGCTGGTGCGTTGGAGCTTTTAATGCCAGCAGTACAACCGCGTGAACTTTGGGATGAAACAGGCCGATGGGCGGTGTTTGGCCCGCAGATGCTTAAAATCACTGATAGACATTCACGTGAATTCTGCTTTGGCCCGACGCATGAAGAGGTGATTACTGACATTGCCCGCTCTGAAATCCGCAGCTATAAACAGTTGCCACTTAATTTTTATCAAGTGCAAACAAAATTCCGAGACGAGATTCGTCCGCGTTTTGGTGTGATGCGTGCGCGTGAGTTTATGATGAAAGATGCCTATTCATTTCACACCGATTTTGCATCACTTGAACAAACGTACCAAACCATGTATCAAGCTTATAGCAATGTATTTACTCGCTTAGGCCTAAAGTTTCGTGCGGTTAAAGCCGATACAGGTGCTATAGGAGGGGATGGTTCGCACGAGTTTCATGTGCTGGCTGATTCTGGTGAAGATGGCTTGGCCTATTGTGATGCTTCAGATTACGCGGCAAACGTCGAACTTGCTGAGGCCTTGCCTGCCAGCAACGCCAGAGCCGCGGCCGTTGAGACCATGCGAGAGGTGGAAACGCCAAAACAGACCGCTTGTGAAGATGTAGCCAAGTTATTGAATATTAGTGTTGAACGTACAGTGAAAGCAATAGCGCTTATTGCTAAAGATGAAACGGCAAATGGCAAATTCTATTTAGCATTATTGCGCGGCGATCACACCTTGAATGAAATTAAAGTCGGAAAACTGACAGGACTGTCAGATTTTAGGTTAGCAACTGAAGAAGAAATTCGTGCCAACTTAAGTTGCCCACCAGGTTTTATTGGACCAGTGAATGTGGGTGAAAACGTGACTATCGTTGCTGATAGAACTGTTGCGACAATGTCTGACTTTGTTTGTGGTGCGAATAAACCTAAATATCACTTGGCTGGCGTGAATTTTGCTAGAGATTTACCAGAGCCAAGTTTAGTGGCCGATATTCGTAATGTGGTTGAAGGTGATGCAAGCCCAGACGGCAAAGGTAAGCTATCACTTTGCCGTGGCATTGAAGTTGGACATATTTTTCAGTTGCGCACAAAATATTCAGAAGCCATGAGCGCTACTTATTTAGATGATAGCGGCGAGACTAAGGCGATGGAAATGGGTTGTTATGGCATCGGCGTGTCGCGTATTGTTGGCGCTGCGATTGAGCAGGGTAACGATACTCGTGGCATTATTTTTCCGACCAGCATGGCACCATTTGCGGTGACCATTTGTCCGATTGGTTATGATAAGTCTGAGACAATTTCGACTGCGGCAAATAACTTGTACGCTGAGTTGGTGACCGCAGGGATTGAGGTGCTACTAGACGATAGAGGTGAGCGTCCAGGTGTCATGTTTGCAGAAGCTGATTTAATGGGCATTCCACATCGTATTATCATCGGAGAGCGTGGCCTAGCAGAGAGTGTAGCAGAGTACAAAGGGAGAACGGAAGCAGAATCGAAAATGATCCCATTGATGAATGTTGTTGAGTTTTTACAAAAAGTGGCACTATAATCAAATATGTTTAAATCGTTGCAAATACTGTTGTTGGCGCTTATTGGAACTTTGGTTTCGATAACCTGCTTTGCGGGTTCGCAAAAGGAAGAACCGTTGTCGAATAGTGTCAAAGCGCTAATGCAACGTAGCATCAGCGATAGAGCCTCACCAAGGCTGGTGTTTGCAACGCCAGAAGAAGGCAGTGCTTGGTTAAATGAGATGTCTAGGCGCTTACAAAAGCGTATGCCAGATACAGAATACCGTGAAGATTTTTTGCGTACCGTGCACTATGAAGCGACCCGTGCAGGTATTGACCCGCAAATGGTGCTAGGGTTAATTCAAGTTGAAAGTGGCTTTAAAAAATATGCTGTTTCATCCGTAGGCGCGCGTGGATTTATGCAAGTGATGCCATTTTGGGTGCGTAGTATCGGCACAAATGATCATAATTTATTTCATTTACGACTTAATCTACGCTATGGGTGCACCATTTTAAGGCATTATATTGATATTGAACGCGGTGATTTGTATCGTGCTTTAGGTCGCTATAACGGTAGTTTAGGTAAGCCACAATATCCAAACCTAGTGCTTGGGGCATGGCGAAAAAATTGGGATTACTCAACCAAAAATTGGGAATATGCACCAAAAAATACCTAGAAATTGGCTTTTTCTTCAATTTACTTATGTTTAGCACTAGTTTAGTGCTAAAAAGTACCTCAAAAAAGTTTACATTTTTGTAAAAATCATTCAGTATTGCCACCAGCGTTTATATGTTAAGGGTGAATTTTCGCACTTATTCAAATAAGCCCTGCATATTACGTTGCTATTCGAATTAACTTGCTACTCAATATAATAATTAGGAGAAAAGTATGTCGAAATTAACTGCATTAGCACTAAGTATTGCTGTATTAGGTGGGGTATGGGCATTTTTGGCTTTAGGGCCGCTTGCAGGATCAGTGTTGGTATGGGCTGGCTTTATTGCGTGGGGAAGCTTTTTTCATACGGGTGGGGATAACGCAGCATTGCAAAAAACCATAGTTGGCATGATTTATGGCGCAGTGCTTGCGGGTGTGGCTTTAGCCCTAGTGGGTGCAAATCCATTAGGTTTGCCAGGTGCAGCAGGTCCAGCAGTATATATTGCAGCAACTGTGTTCTTTTTGGTGATAGTAGCAGGACAAAGTTTGTTGTCAGTAGTACCTGCTAATGTGTATGGATATGCTGCGACAGCCGCCTATGCATTACAAACTCCAAATGCGGGTAGTGTAACAGCAGCAGATTTAACAAATCCAGTATTGTTGGTTGCGTTATCTGTAGTGTTAGGCGCTTTGTTTGGCCTAGCTTCAGGCAAACTAGCGGGTGTATTAGGAAAATAATTTTGATATAGTTTTGAGCTTTAAAAAACCGCCGAATAGGCGGTTTTTTTATTGCCAATATTAATGTGAACTAAATGCGCTTGCTATTTTACTACCTTGAATCCGTAATAAGTACCAAATTCGCCCTCTGGTTCGTTATAGACAAACAGCATGTCGTTAGCATAGCCAGTGCCATTGAGATGATTGTGTGAGCGTAATTTCAGGTCTTTTGGTAGCTCACACTTATTTACATACTTGCCATTTATGTCAAAAATTAATACTGATTTATGGTCAATATCTAATAGTACAAGTTCCTCCCCCTTTACGCCGCTATACGCCACAAAGTAATCACTCACATCGTCATAGGCGGCACCAGCCTTCGCTAAGTCCAAACTAATTTCACTGACTTGCTCACGTAGTTTTAAATCTACGACGAATACTTTATTGCTGCGTCCTTGCTTTGCATAATATTGGTTGGTTTCTGGGTTGAAACTGGGCATCGTATTGGCGTCTCCAAAGGCAGGATTGAAACCGAAGATGTCTTTAGAGGAGTCTTTTATTTCGCCAGTTTCTGCTACGTCAATTGAGAACAAGCCTGTGTTTGGAGAAAATCCACCCGCACTGGAAATGTTGTAAGTAATTGTTTCTAACTTATTAGAATTTTGGTTGTAATAAATTGAGCGGTTATCATAACCTGGACGCGCAGAGTTGATGTACTTGCCTTCCGTGTCGTAGGCATGAATGAGGGATTTTGATAGGGGCGCCTCTAAGTCGCTCCCCATCGCGGCCAATCCGCCATCTGCAATATAGTAGCGCTTTAAGCTAGGGATATAGGCAACGGTCATTGGGCGCGTGCTTGGTTTTTTTGCTAACGGTATTTTGATGCCAATTTCAGCGTTTGCTAGAATCTCAGCCTTGGCTATTTGGGTTGCTAAAATTAGAGTGGCGGAAATTATTAGAGTTGAAATGCGCATAATAAATCTTTCATTTAAAACTTGATTAGGAGGTCTTGTAAGTAAATGTCTTGAGTTTAGTCAGTGTGAGTTTGAAAATCGTTCAATCTCACATAACTCAATCAGGCATCAATAGGCTTTTCAATTAGCATTGCATCGCCATAGCTAAAAAAACGGTAGTGCTTTGCAATGGCATGTGCATAAGCTTTTTTAATTGTGTCCATTCCAGCAAATGCTGACACTAGCATGAGTAGTGTGCTTTTAGGTAGGTGAAAATTAGTAAATAAGCGATCGACCACTTTAAACTGATAGCCAGGCGTAATAAATATATTGGTCTCTCCTGAGCCAGCTTGTAGTTTACCTTGCGAGTTCGATTCACATTCGCGAGTAGCGCTTTCTAAGGCGCGTAAAGCCGTAGTGCCAATTGCTGTTACCTTGCCACCTTGACGTTTCGTTTCAGCAATCATATCAACGGTGTTTTGTGAAATACTATAGTACTCACTATGCATTTTATGTTCATGAATATTTTCAACCCGCACTGGTTGAAACGTCCCAGCCCCAACATGTAAGGTGATATAGGCGATATTGACGCCTTTTTGTTTGATATTTTCTATTGTCATGCCATTAAAATGCAAACCAGCAGTTGGTGCAGCTACGGCGCCAAGGTGTTTGCTAAATACGGTTTGATAACGTTCTTCATCTTCGCTGGTAGCTTTGTGCGTGATGTAAGGCGGTAATGGAAGCGCACCATATTTTTCAAGCAAATCCAAAACAGAATATTCACTTATAAAACGTAATTCAAATAAATCATCATGCCGCGCAGTCACTTCTACATCAAAAGCATCAGCAAGTTTCACTTGGCTACCAATTTTAGGTGCACGTGATGCACGCACATGCGCATAAGCAATGTGTTGATTAATGACTCGTTCAATTAATACTTCAACATTACCACCAGTATGTTTTTGTCCGAATAAGCGCGCCTTAATTACCCGCGTGTCATTGAATATTAATAAATCGCCTGCAGATAAAAAGTTTGGCAAATCGATAAATAAATTATCGGACAACTTGCCCTCTGTAGATCCAATGTGCAGCATGCGACTAGCCGATCTCTCGAATGTTGGATGTTGTGCAATCAATTCGTCTGGTAAATAAAAATCGAAATCTTCTGTTCGCATAATTCTGATAGCTTGCTATAATGGCGGGGTTGCAATTATACAGTAATGTATTTTCCAAAAGCCCGGGTGGCGGAATTGGTAGACGCACGGGACTCAAAATCCCGCGCAGCAATGCGTGCCGGTTCGATTCCGGCCCCGGGCACCAAAATAAAATCAATGGCTTACTACAGGTAAGTCATTTTTTTTGCCTAATACATCGCCGATGTTGAGGGTGGTTTAAAGCGTCCTACAGAGACACATGCGCCTATTGGCATTCGAAATGCGGCTATTCATCCTGAATGTTATAAATCTCATTCAAATTGTTTCAGAAGTGTAACTTTTAGCTTGAGTATGCCATTTTTTTGTGCTATTTTTGTCGTGCGTCAAATTGTCGCAGTTTTAAATGTAGTAAGCGTTCTTAAAAATTATACTTTCTTCGTTTAAGGATTGTGTATGCCAGTGTCTGATTTAGGGTACAAAATCATTGCTAGGCCAAACAATTCGCTTACTGCAGAGGCTAGCATAAAGTTGCTCGCGGGTTTAGTCGGAATAGTTTTAGTGGTCGGACTTAGTTTTCTTCATATTGGCGCTTGGTTGGTGTTGCCTTTTGCTGGTTTAGAGATTCTAGGTTTTGTTTATGCTTTTTATTACATTCGAATGCATTCAGCGGATTTTGAAAGTATCACAATTGAACGCGACAGAATAGTTGTAGAAAAAAGAAATTTTAAAGAAGTAACTACCACTGTGTTTCAAAGGCATTGGGCTCAGGTTAGCGTGCGTGATGTGACCGGTAGTTGGGGGGTAATTGGTAAAAGTGGCTTGTTTATTCGTTCGCATGGAAAAGAAGTTGAGTTTGCTAAATATTTTATAAATGATGAACAGCGTGCTTTGTTGGCGTTGGAACTCAAACAAAAATTAAAAAACATTGATTAATTAGTTTTGGAGCATGTTTTATGCAAGTTTTTAAAAAAATTGGCTTAGGTTTAGCGGTATTTTTTGCTTCGCTCAGTGCGTATGCTGACTATTCATGGAATTTCCCTGAGCCAGTGACCCCAATGGCATTAGATACCTTGCATGTGCATAACAAGTTTATGCTGATTACCATGGCGATATTTGTGGTTGTTCTAGCGATTATGATTTACTCTATTTTCGCGCATCGTAAAAGTAAAGGCTATAAAGCCGTTGCAGATAAAGCGCCATCAACCGCAGTTGAGATTTTTTGGACACTTGTACCGTTTGCAATTTTATTGCTGATTGACTTTGTGATTATGGGAATTCCTGCTTATCACAGTGTGGTGATGATGGAAGATACACGTGATAAAGCCACGATGGTGATTAAAGTAACGGGCTCTCAATGGCGTTGGCAGTATGAATATTTAGATGGTGATGCAAAAGGCATTAAGTTTGTAAGTAACTTATCTACCCCAAAAGAGCAGACAGATAAGGGGTTTGAAGGTAAAAAAGACGAGCAGTATTTGCTTGAGGTTGATAATCACCTCGTATTACCAGTAGGTGAGAAGGTTCGTATTTTAATGACAGCGACTGACGTGATGCACAACTGGTGGGTGCCACAATTTGGCTCATCACGTCTCGCCGTGCCAGGTTTCCTTCGTGAAACATGGGTGCAAGTGGATAAAGCGGGTACATACCGTGGGCAATGTAAAGAGTTGTGTGGCAAAGGCCATGGCTATATGCCAGTGGTAGTTGATGCGCTACCTTTGGAAGAATATAAAACTTGGGTTGCCGCCAAAAAAGAAGAGTTAGCTAAAGCGGATGCCGGCAGCGATAAAGAGTGGACGAAAGACGAACTCGTGGCAACGGGTAAGGGTGTTTACGAGAAAAACTGTGCAGTGTGTCACCAAGTGAGTGGTGCTGGTTTGCCGCCAGCATTTCCTGCACTAACAGGAAGTAAAATTGCAACATCACCTATTTTTGGTGCTGATGGAAAATATCTTAAAGATGGTCATTTGGATCGTGTGTTAAATGGAATACGCGTAATGCCAGGCTGGAAGGCTCTACTCAACGATACCGAGATAGCAGCAGTGATTACCTATGAACGAAATGCTTTGGGAAACAGTGTGGGTGATGTTCTTCAGCCAGCGCAGGTGAAAGCTGCGCGTCAATAATTGTTAAATGTGATTTGAATTTAAATAAGAATTAATTATTTGCTTTAAGTAATTAGGAGAAAGATATGAGTACAACTACAACGGCACATCATGAAGAGCATGCTGAACATCCTTCGGGAATTATGCGCTGGCTAACCACTACCAACCATAAAGATATCGGTACGATGTACCTTACTTTCGCTTTAATTATGTTTTTTGTGGGTGGGGCCATGATTTTGGCTATCCGTGCTGAATTATTTCAGCCTGGTTTGCAACTGGTTAACCCTGAATTTTTTAACCAATTAATTGGGGTACATGCCTTGATTATGATCTTTGCAGCATTGATGCCGGCAGCTACTGGCTTTGCCAATTGGATGATACCGTTGCAAATTGGAGCGCCAGATATGGCGTTGCCGCGCTTGAATAACTGGGGGTTCTGGTTGTTGCCCCCCTCTGCAATTCTACTCACTTTACCGTTTACTCTTGCCTTGTTTGGCATAGGTGATGGCGCACTTGCTACAGGTTGGACATTCTATCCACCACTTTCAGTGCAAGGTGGAATTGGTGTAGATTTTGCAATTTTCGCAGTACATTTGCTGGGTGTTTCTTCCGTATTAGGTTCAATTAACATTATTGTAACTTTGTACAATATGCGTGCACCTGGCATGACATTAATGAAAATGCCATTGTTTTGCTGGGGATGGTTAATCACGGCTTTCTTGTTGGTTGCAACAATTCCAGTGTTGGCAGGTGCCGTTACTATGTTGCTGACAGATCGTCACTTTGGCACTCACTTCTTTGATGCGGCAGGTGGTGGAGACCCCGTTATGTTCCAGCATTTGTTTTGGTTCTTTGGTCATCCAGAGGTTTATATTTTATTATTGCCAGTTTGGGGTTTTATTCCACAGATTCTAGAAACGTTCTCACGTAAGCCAATGTATGGCTATAAAGCGCAAGTGTATTCCTTCTGGGCAATCGGCGCATTGTCAGTGGTAGTTTGGGCGCATCATTTTTTCACATCAGGAATGCCTGTACCTGCTTTGCTTTACTTTATGTATAGCACGATGGCGATTTCCTTGCCGCTTGCAGTAATGTTCTTCTGTTGGATCAAAACTATGTGGAAAGGCTCAATGAGCTTTGAAACTCCGATGTTATTTACTGTTGGTTGGATTATCTTGTTTGGTATTGGTGGTTTAACTGGCTTGGTTTTAGCAGACGTCGCCGCTGATGCCCAATATCATAATAGCTATTTCGTGGTTGCTCATTTCCATTACACCCTGTTCGCTGGTGGCATCATGGGTATTATGGCGGGCGTTTATTTCTGGCTTCCTAAAATGACTGGCCATATGTATAACGAGAAGTTGGGTAAATTACACTTCTGGTTAACTGCAATTTCATTTAACTTAACCTTTATTCCACAATTCTTCTTAGGTTTAGCAGGTATGCCACGTCGTATACCAGACTATGCATTGCAATTTGCTGAATTCAATATGATTTCATCAGTTGCAGCTTTTGCACTTGGCTTGTCACAGTTGTTGTTTGTTTACAATATTGTAACTTGTGTTAAAGGTGGTAAGAAGGCGACTGACCAAGTTTGGGAGGGTGCGCATGGCCTAGAGTGGACATTACCGTCACCGCCGCCATACCACAGCTTCTCTGAGCAACCAACAGTTAAATAAATATTAATATTGAGGATTGTAATACGCCCAGTTTATGAAGATTTCAAATATGCCAGGTGTATTTAGATAGATATGAACAACAAGGAAGTAAGCCCTAAGAATAGTAGTAAAAAAATGGCACTTATTTTGGGAGGCATTGCGTTAGTTTGTTATGTAATGTCCATACTTACCATATGGCAACAATAGACGAAGCCAGTGTAACGAGCGTTAAAGAACAGCTAGATTTAAAAAATAAACTACTTGTTCGTAAAATATTATGGATGTTGTTGGGATCGTTACTGTTTGCATTTGCGCTAGTGCCGATGTATGACGTTTTATGTAGCTTGACCGGACTTAATGGTAAAACAAACAGTACTACAGCAGTGCTATCTAAGGCAAAAGTAGATAATTCACGTTGGCTAAATGTACAGTTTACAACCAATGTAATGCCAGGATTAGGATGGAATTTTTATCCTAAGCAAGCCAACATCAAGTTACATCCTGGGCAAATTGAAACGGTAATATTTGTTGCAAAAAATACGACTAATGAAGTTGTGGTTGGTCGAGCAGTTCCGAGTGTTACGCCAGGTATAGCAGCAACAAATCTTAAGAAGATTGAATGTTTTTGTTTTGTAAACCAATCACTTAAGCCTGGAGAAGAAAAAGAAATGCCTTTACGTTTCTTTGTTAGTCCAGAACTGCCTAAGGATGTTTCTGATATGACGCTGTCATATGCTTTTTTTCCATCAGTAGATGGTGATAGATAGTTAAGTAGATTCAAGTATTACAGTGAATGATGAGGGTATGACGGTTTATTCGTCATTGTGAATTTAATATAAAAATAATGCACGGGAGTTATGTATGGCGACACATTCTAACAATCAATATTACGTACCGCACGGTAGTATTTATCCATCTATAATCTCTGTAGGTTTGCTATCACTAGCTTCAGGTTTTATTTTTAGTGTGGCTACAGATAAAAGTGCGGAATTAGCCTATTTGCATACGCCTGGTAAATGGATGATGATTTTTGGGGCACTTCTCATTTTATCTATGGTGTTTAAATGGATGGGTTCAGTAATTTCCGAGAGTGTAACGGGGAAATTTAAAAGCTGGGAAGACAAATCTTTTCGCATTGGCATGATTGTATTTATCTGTTCTGAGATAGCTTTTTTTGCGGCATTTTTTGGAGCACTATTTTATATGCGTGTTATATCTGTACCTGATTTAGCGGCTTATGCCCCAGATATCACACCATATAAAGACTTTTTGGGAACATGGCCATCGGCAGGTCCTGGAGGATTGGTATTAGGCACAGAATATAAGCCTGGTCATATGGAACCAATGGCAGCTTGGGGTTTGCCTGCAATAAATACTGCGCTTTTGTTGTCTTCGGGTGCTACCATTACTTGGGCTCACTGGGGCCTAATTAAAAATAACCGTAAGCAATTAGTAATTGGCATGGCGTTAACAGTAGCACTTGGAATTGCCTTTCTGATTTGTCAAGGGTTTGAATATCATGAGGCTTACACGGAGATGGGCTTGACGCTTGGTAGCGGTGCTTATGGTGCATCCTTCTTCATGTTAACGGGTTTTCATGGTTTTCATGTGTTGCTAGGTACGCTAATGTTGATTGTTATTACGCTACGTTGCATTAAGGGCCACTTCACACCAGAACATCATTTTGGTTTTGAAGGTGTAGCTTGGTATTGGCACTTTGTAGACGTAGTGTGGTTAGGTTTATTTATCTTTGTTTATTGGCTGTAAAAATATCAAATAAAAAAGGCGATGCTAAAACGCATCGCCTTTTTTATTTAAGATTAACTATAAACACAGATTGTTAGATGGGATGGCCAATTAGTCCGAATTTACCTGCAATTAGCAGTAAAACAAATAAGAGTATCGAGAGTCCAATTCTAACGGTGAGCGCTTTTACAGTTCTATCGCCGCCAGTTTTGTCTTTGGATAAAAAGAATAATGCCGAAAATAAACTTCCTACGATGACAATTAAAGTTAAAACAACAATGACCTTGATCAACATGATTTTGCCTAATCTGAATTTGAACACGCATTATGAGTCACATAGCAAACAAATTCAATCATGAATCAAAAGCAATGCTAAAGCCAATTCAAATTACTAAGAATCGATATCGGTTTAGACCGACGCTGGTTGGCGTGGTGATAACTTTAATTTGTATTCCGCTATTTATTAAATTGGGGTTATGGCAATACAATAAGGCGCAGCAAAAATTGCAAGTGCAAACCGCCTATAATCATGCGGAAGTGGATGAGGCAATTGCATTTCCATTGCAAGAATTAGACGGTAAGAATATTGAAGACTGGAAATTTAAGAGAGTTAGCGTTACGGGTGTATATGAGACCCAGTATCAATTTTTGCTAGATAACCAAGTAGAGGGTAAACAAGTGGGTTTCAATGTTATTACGCCATTAAGAGTTGAACATACTGCTCAATATGTATTGGTAAACCGAGGCTGGATATTAGGCAATGATACGCACAGTGATTTACCAACTTTTGCCACGCCAGAAGGCTTGCAAACGATAATTGGTCAAATATGGGTGCCTAGTAAGAAAATTTTCACATTAGAAAGCAAATCAAATGCAGTTAATGGCCAGCAAGGATGGCCAATGGTTTGGCAGAATATGGATATCGCAGGATATAGGGAGCGGGTGCCTTTTCCAGTATCTGATATGGTCATTAAGTTAGATCATAGAAGTAATGCGGGCGGATTTGTACGTAATTGGCAAGTATCTGCCGACCGTATTACCACCCATATTGGCTATGCCTATCAGTGGTTTGGATTCGCTTTTTCTGCCCTGCTTATCTTTATGTACATGAGTTTTGAAAAAATAAGGCCTGCAGATGATTCAATACATGATGCTAAGTAGTATATATTTTCAGGCTTAGATATTCAGCTGAATATAATTAAACTAATGCTCTCTATTTACTAATTTATCGAGTTTTACATGCAAAACGACCAGCAGTTATTTGAAAAAAAAGCGCAACTTAAAGGCCGTATCGTCCTAATTTTGATGCTAACATTTTTTATTGTGCCCATTATTGTTGTAATAATGATGTACAAGTTTAATTGGATGCCTAATGGCGCAAGCGTAGGTGATCTCGTTCGTCCAGCACGATTGTTAAGCACAATCGATGAACTTAAGTTGAATGATGGAAAGCCATTGCCAAGTGAGTTTTGGAAACAAAAATGGAGTGTGGTGTATATTGCAGGTGACTGCCAAATTGACTGTTTAGCCAGATTGCATGATATGCGTCAGTTATACGTTTCACTATATAAAGATATGCCGCGTGTGCAACGCGTATTAATCACCAACACTCAAGATGTTTCGCACATCAAGCTTGATTACCCAGACCTAATTATTATCAATCAACCGAGCGAAAGTCTTGTCAATTTCTCTAAACAGTTTAATGTACGTCAAGAAAATGTTTTTACAGGTAATCGTTTGTATCTAGTCGATCCCGTTGGTCATTTTATGATGAGCTATCAATCTCAAGTGCCGCTGTCAGCAATCCGCAAGGACATTACACGCCTTTTAAGATTCTCATGGGCTGGTTAACATGTATTTACCAACTACAAGCTATAAAGCATTTAAGTCTTTAGTTTTGATCGGCTTAATTCTAGCGCTATGTGTTGTTGTTCTCGGTGCTTATGTTAGGCTTACAGATGCAGGTTTGGGCTGCCCAGATTGGCCTGGCTGCTACGGTACACTTACAGTTCCTCAAAGTGAGGCTGCCATTGCAAGCGCCCAAGCTGGCTATCCAAATAGTACGATTGAAGTTGGTAAGGCTTGGCGTGAAATGGCGCATCGTTATTTGGCGGGAATCTTAGGATTAGTAGTGCTGACCATTTTTATACTCGGCTGGAGCGCTAAAAATGAAATCAAGAGTTCTCCTTGGACACCTACTTTTTTACTGGTGTTAATTGCATTTCAGGCTATGCTGGGCATGTGGACAGTCACCATGTTGCTAAAACCTGCCATTGTTAGCGCACACCTATTAGGAGGTCTGTCAACATTGGCAATGCTTACCTGGTTGGCTCATCGGCATTGGGGGCATTGCTCAGCAAATATCGTCAAATCAGGTGGAATTCGGTTGGCAGTACGATTTGCACTATTGGTATTATTTACGCAGATTTTTTTAGGTGGTTGGACAAGCACGAATTATGCAGCGCTAGCCTGTACGGATTTTCCTACTTGTCATGGCTTGTTAGTGCCTGAAATGGATTTTAAAGATGCATTCCATATCGTGCGTGAGCTAGGCCAAGGCGCGAATGGAAGTCCGCTAACGTTAGCTTCAATTACTGCAATTCAGTGGACACATAGACTTGGCGCGCTGCTAACCTTTATCTACTTAGTGTTTTTATCGCTTATTCTATTTAAATACTGGCAATTCAGGCGTTTAGTAATTTTGCTGGTACTAGCGCTCGCAACACAAATTGGTCTTGGAATTGCCAATTTGATACTGCATCTCCCTTTAGTGTTAGCGGTAGCGCATAACTTAACTGCGGGCCTGCTCGTGATCATTTTAGTAACGCTAAACTCGAAGATTACTAAGCTGTAACGGTAATTTCCAAACAATAAATACACTAAACATGTTATTTAATCACATGAAAATAAACGAGATATTTAGATGAGCATCAACTTAACCACTACACAAAGCATAGGCTTAAACGTTAAAAGCTTTTTTTCGCTTTGCAAACCAAGAGTTACCTCACTCATTGTATTTACTGCAATTATTGGTATGTATCTTGCCAAACCTGCAGGTGAAGTCATGCCCTTTGGTTTGTTGCTGGCCACTACCCTAGGAATCGCCTTTGCCTCAGGCGCAGCGGCTGCATTTAACTGCCTGATTGAACATAAAATTGATGCTGTCATGGCGCGTACAAGAGCGCGTGCATTGCCTACAGGTCAAGTATCCTCCATACAAACCATGACCTTTGCATCCCTGCTAGGGGGAGCTGGGCTGGCAATACTTTACATTTATGTAAATCCACTTACTATGTGGCTTACATTTGCTACCTTTGTTGGCTATGCAGTGATTTACACTGTGTTTTTAAAGCCAGCAACGCCGATGAACATTGTCATCGGCGGTGCATCTGGTGCTATGCCCCCAATATTAGGCTGGGCCGCCGTCAATAACACGGTTTCTCCCGAGTCACTCATTATGTTTTTAATTATTTTTGCATGGACGCCGCCCCATTTTTGGGCGCTAGCATTATACAGGCGAGAAGAGTACGCAAAAGTAGGTATGCCTATGCTTCCAGTAACGCATGGCGAAGCATTTACATTATTACACATATTGCTCTACACAGTTATTTTAGTAGCAGTGTCGCTGATGCCTTACGGACTCGGAATGAGTAGCTTAATTTATCTAATATCAGCAATTATCTTAAATGCTATTTTTATGGCTTATGTCATTGGACTCTATCGACACTATTCCGATGATTTGGCAAAAAGAACATTCAAATATTCAATTATTTATTTAACACTGCTTTTTGCCGCATTATTGGTAGACCATTATTGGTTTATTTAAATAATTAAAATTTATTGAGAATAAAACGTGATGAATTAGTTAGATGTTTGGAAATAGTTTGATCATCGAGCCTATTTAAAGAATAGCGAGACATTTGGACTTCATTTGATGCAATGCAGAAAATGCAATTGAAGAATTCTGGATTAAATTTACTCGAAATTATAGCTATGAATTACTGAATGCTAATTTAGACCATTACAGTCGCTAACTTGGCAGTCGGGGATTCTAAATTACAGTCATTAAGAGTTAGCTCGTTTACTTAAGTAAACTTTAATGGAGTCAGGAAAGTAGGTTAACTTGTACATCAACTACCATAATAGGCGACATCAAACCGAATCCAATGAAACTACCTGAAACTGGAGGAACAGCTTCTGGGTTCCGCGCAACTGCAACTGCAATATGCCGATTGCCAGTCACTTCGCCAATCGTTGGATCAAAACCTTTCCAACCTGTACCTGGTAAATAAACCTCAACCCATGCATGCGTCGTGGCATTGCCCACTTCTGTCGCTGGCGCATGTAAATATCCACTGACAAAGCGACTCGCTAAACCTAAACAGCGGCATGCTTCTATAAAAAGCGTAGCAAAGTCACGGCATGAACCACTTCGCTGCGATAACGTTTCCGTGGGTGACTGTACACCAGCTTCTTCTCTTATTTGGTAGCGAAAACTTTGGCTAATAGTTCGATTTAAGTTCTTTAGCAGGCTAAACGTTTCCATCCCGTTTAAACCTTGCTGTTGCAACCAAGCATTTACAATATATTGGTCTTTGTAAAAAGTAGCTTGTTGAAAAATAGCTAAATCTGCTTGTTCATCTAGTGCATAGCTAAATGGATATTGAGTGGCATAGCTTTCTAACATAAAGTCTAGAGGTGTTTGGTCATAATGCTGAATCACGACTTCACTAGCGATGGTCAGCTTGTTTGAGTATTCCAGAAAATTCACGAGAGCAAGTGAGTTATCAAACACATCCCTTTGCCATTTGATGTTGTAAGCAGGCGAGATTTCTAACTTTGAAGACTCTATTCGTACATCATGTCCTTCACGTGGACGCAGTAAAAGCTTATGTTGATTTAACGTTACCTGTGAAGGAAACGTATATTCTGTCAGATGTTTGATACGTAATCTTTGCATGGATGAGTTTAATCGCTTTAATTAGGCGCTGAATCTAACAACTCAACATTCACCGACATGGCTTGTGGATATAACGCTGGGCCAAATTGGTTAAATATCGCCACATCAGCTGCATCACGTCCGTAAGCAACTGTAACTCGGCCACCTACTGGGCTCGCTTGGGTTGCATCAAAGGTATACCAGCGTCCCCCCACGTAAGCCTCAAACCAAGCATGAAAATCCATAGGCTTTAGTCCATGTAAATAGCCAACCACCATGCGCGCAGGAATACATAAGCCACGGCAAAGCGCGATGCTAAGATGTGCTAATTCGCGACATACACCCTCGCGCTGCTGATTGACCTCTACTGCAGAAAGTTGAAAGTGGACTGAATCTGGATTAAACCTAACATTGCTTTGTATCCAAGAAACAATAGTAGCTACTTGGTCGTAACCTGGCGTTACGCCAGCTACAATTTCCTGACCAAGGTCAATAAATCGGTCGGATTCACAATAGCGTGTGGGTAAAAGATAGGTCAGCACATCATCAGGAAGATTTTGCACTTCATCAAATGGCGCCCCTGCACAAACATCAATGTTATCAGCAGTCATAATATCGGCTGATGTACGAATGGAAAACTCACCTGCTGGTGCGATAAGACGTTGACATAGATTGCCATAATTATCGGTATATTCAACCACTGGCACACTAGGCGTAAGCGTATAAGATTCACGCGCAATCCACTGATTCAAACCACTGCGCGGCCTAAGCATTAGGATAAACGGGGTTGCAATGGCCACGTCAAAAGTAATATCACATCGAGTACGAAGCCACACAGTTGTTTTTCCTTTAATTGACTCAGCTATTTTGATGGAAACCATGTGTTGATAGCTGAGTTGTTCAAAAGATACAGCAATAACTGTTCCAATGCTTAACTATTAAAGTGATGTGTTTATACTGAGTTGATATTCAGTCTGAGATTGTCTCTAGATCTTATTTTAAGGCATCACTTAGCTTAGCCCCATGCACTAACTAATCGCCTTAATAATTTATTATGCACCAAAATGACGCGTTAAAAATATCAAGTCGCACGATTTGAGTTTCATATGGTTGGTAAATAAGATAAAAAACACTTAAAAGGCATATTAAATAAAGGGATTTACTACCTTAGCTATAGTTGGCACGCGCCTTGCAAGTAAGTCATTACTATGGCTTCTATTGATTATAAAAATAAACTTCTAACCGCATTTGATGAGTCAATTGATACAAAAAATGGGGTTAGGCAAGTTTACAAACCTTATGCTGACTGGTTAGCTGGCAAAAATTTTTCTCAACTTGTGCAAAAATCTCGCGATGCGGAATTGCTATTCCGACGCGTGGGTATCACATTTGCAGTTTACGGCGAGGAAGAGGGCGCAGAGCGCCTAATTCCGTTTGATGTGATTCCGCGAATTTTGGCCGCAAGTGAATGGGGAAAGCTCTCAGAAGGCGCTTGCCAGCG
>NZ_JABFRA010000015.1 GCF_013141425.1 Methylotenera sp.
ATACCAGCGTTAGCGCTTGAAGCTGCAGCTAATAAAGCTGAAGCAACTGCTAATTTAATTGTGTTATTCATTACGAATCTCCTAATTGTGTATTGCTATTGTTATAACTAAATAACCTTGCCTTACCTTGTTATTGCTAACTTATGTAACGGCAAGAGAGTTTGCAAACTCTCTTAATGTTTACTGCTATTTATTACAAATAGTACAGCTTCATTAAGAAGGTGAATGAGAGTATGCCTAAACGCTGTGTGTGAAACAACTATTTATTTGCATTTTAGTCACAATTATTTACATTTGTTGTAAATGTGCAACATTCGGGGTTTTGTAGGAGCTAACTTTAAGATTGCGAATAAATGGTGGGTTATTCACCACTCTTGTTCGGGGTGGAGCACCCCTCCTACACCGTGGCATCTTGCAAGGCTATTGTAGGAGCGGTCCGCGACCGCGAACATATAAACCGCGAAACTCCATTACAAATATTCTTCTACCGTAAACAATTTACGGTGCTCGCGTATGGCAAAACGGTCTGTCATGCCGGCGATGTAATCTGCCACGGCGCGGGCTTTGTCGGTTTCGGCGTAGGTTTGAAATTCATTCGGCAATAAGCCAACATTTTCATAAAAGGCATGAAACAGCTCTTGCACGATGCGGGCGGCTTTGGCGCTCATGCGGTTGACTTTGTAATGGTGGTATAAATTGTTACGTAAAAACTGTTTTAACTTTTGGTTTTGCTCGGCGATTTCTGGGCTAAAGCTGATTAATTGCGGTAATTGACGAATGTCGGCGATGCTTTTGGGTTGCTGTTGTGCGATGTTTTTTGCGCTTTGCGTGCATAAATCAACCATTAAGGTGTTAATCATGCGGCGAACGGTTTCGTGTATCAGGCGTCTTTGTTCGAGCTTGGGGTATTTTGCTTTTACTTGTGCCAAGTTATCAGCGAATAGTGAAACCTCTGATAATTGCTCGATAGTGATGAGGCCTGAACGCAGGCCGTCGTCAATGTCATGATTGTTGTAGGCAATTTCATCGGCAAAATTGGTGAGTTGTGCCTCTAAACTTGGGCTGGTTTTGTCTAAAAAGCGCTGACCGACATCACCGAGTAGTTTGGCATTTTTAATTGAGCAGTGTTTGAGTATACCTTCGCGCACTTCAAACGTGAGGTTTAAGCCATCAAAATCTGCATAGCGCAGTTCAAGTTTTTCGACCACGCGTAGTGATTGCAGGTTGTGCTCAAAGCCACCAAAATCGCGCATGCATGCATTGAGCGCATCTTGCCCCGCATGGCCAAACGGCGTATGGCCAAGGTCGTGTGCCAGCGCAATCGCCTCGGTTAGGTCTTCGTGCAGATTGAGTGTGCGGGCAATGCCGCGCGCCATTTGCGCGACTTCGAGGCTATGCGTTAAACGCGTGCGAAATAAATCGCCTTCGTGATTCACAAATACTTGAGTTTTATATTCCAAGCGCCGAAATGCGGTGGAGTGAATAATACGGTCGCGGTCGCGCTGAAAGGCGTTGCGGGTTTCAGAGGCGTCTTCGCTAATTTGACGACCCAGCGATTGATTGGGATTAGCAGCGTAGGGGGCTGGGTAACTCATGATGTCATTGCGGACTTGATCCGCAATCTCTGTGTACGGATGACAGACGGTTTATTTGTTATTTTTATCATAACGCCAAGGTCTGTTTTAACTTTTCCGCATCGTAATCACTGGTAATAACGGACTTGCCAATGCCTTGCTGCAAAATAAGTCTGATTTTGCCATTCTCAACTTTTTTATCTAAACCCATTAAATCGAGGTATCTTTCTACCCCCAATTTTGGCGCTTCGACGGGTAAATTTGCCGCGACAAAACTCGCTTTGATACGCGCGACTTGCGTGGGGCTTAGCCAGCCCATACGTTGCGATAAGTCTGCCGCCATCACCGTACCTGCGGCGACGGCTTCACCGTGTAGCCATACGCCATAGCCCATGGCGTTTTCAATAGCGTGGCCAAAGGTATGACCCAAATTGAGTAACGCTCGCTCGCCTTGCTCATGTTCATCATTCGCTACCACTTCTGCCTTATTTTGGCATGAGCGATAGATGGCATAACTGAGCACTTGTTCATTCAGTTGCATTAAATCCGCCATATTGGTTTCGAGCCAATCAAAAAAATCCGCATCACGAATTAAGCCATATTTAATCACTTCTGCCACGCCTGCTGAAAACTCCCTCGCAGGCAGGGTTTGCAGCGTATCAATATCTGCCAGCACCAATTGCGGTTGGTAAAACGCGCCGATCATATTTTTACCCAGCGGGTGGTTAATGCCGGTTTTGCCGCCAACCGATGAATCCACCTGTGAAAGCAGGGTCGTTGGAATCTGAATAAATGGCACGCCACGCAAATAAGTTGCGGCGGCATAACCGGTTAAGTCGCCAATAACGCCACCGCCGAGTGCTATTAGGGTGGTGCTTCGCTCACAACGATTTTGCAGTAATGCATCATAAATTTTATTTAGCGTTTCGGAATTTTTATAAGCTTCACCATCTGGCAGAATAATTGGTATTACCTTTACGCCTGCGGCTTGTAATGTTTGGCTTAACTTTTCTAAATACAGCGGTGCAACCGTGGTGTTGGTCACTATGGCCACATGTTTGCGCTTTAAGTAGGGCAAAATTAAACTCGCGTCGGATAGCAGGTTTCGCCCAATATGTATTGGGTAACTTCTGTTGGCCAGCTCTACTTTTAGTGTTTGCATCTTGATATTTGTCTTATTAATTAATCTAACTTGTGGTCTTTGGATTCGAGTAATAAATGCTCGATATCGTTGGTAATGTCGTATGCTGACTGCGCGCCAGTATCGACAATGCAATCTGCCAATGCTGTGTAAATTGGATCACGCTCGATATACAGTTTTTCTAATTTTTGTTTGATATTGCCACCTTGCAACAAAGGTCGGGTTTTATCGTACCGTGTACGAAGCCAAAGATCATGTACATTCGCCCTTAAATAAACCACTTTGCCATTATTTTTCAGTAGCGTTCGATTTTCTGGCAATAGTACCGCACCGCCGCCAGTGGCCAATACAATATTTTCTAGCTGAGTGAGTTCTTCAAGAATGGCTGTTTCACGCTTGCGAAAACCTGCCTCGCCTTCTAGTTCAAAGATTAGCGGAATTTTTACACCCGTTTTACGTTCGATTTCATGATCCGTATCGTAAAAGGCCATGCCTAGTTGCTTGGCAAGCAAACGACCGATGGTCGTTTTACCCGCACCCATCAGGCCAACAAAAAAGATATTTTTCAAACTAAACACCTAGCACACATAAAAAATGCCCATCACAGTCATGATGGGCATTTTAAGGCAAACTTCAAACTCTGTCAGTTTTGCTTTACTTATTCACACATTATACGAACTAAATTTAGCCTTTTACTGCAAGCTTAGACTCTCATCCATTACCTTAGGTGTAATAAATATAAGTAACTCACTTTTGTTACTCAATAAAGTCTTGCGTTTAAACAAATTACCCATTATTGGCAAATCCCCAAAAAATGGCACTTTCTCAACGTCATTACGTTCAATTTGCTCATATATCCCCCCCAGTACTGCAGTTTCTCCGTTGCCGACTAAGACTTGCGTATTTATATTTTGAGTTTCAATAGAAGGTACACCATTAAAAACTTGCCCCACTCGATCTTTCTTCACATCAATCTCCATAATAATTTTATCATCTGGCGTAATTTGTGGGGTAACTTCCAAACTTAGCACTGCCGGCTTAAATGATACTGTTGCCGCGCCGCTTGAACTTGCCTCCAAATAGGGTATCTCTGTTCCAGATGCAATCTTAGCCTTATGTTGATTTGCTGTAGTTACTCGCGGGCTTGATACAACCTTACCACGACCATCAGACTCCATAGCAGTCAACTCAAAATTCAATAACAATCCTGCTGGAAGATGAAACAAACTATAAGCGAATGAGCCAAAAGCGTTAGCAACAGGAAGATTAGAGCCTAAATCTGGCAACCCATCAGAGCTTGTGAGCACACTTCCACCAGTTAGGGCAGTTTGAATTGATCCATTATGCGTACCTTGCGTCAATCTTCCAGGAGCTGGTGTTGGAGTAAAAGCGGTTGGTCGATTACCCAAGCTACCACTTATGGTACTGACGGCCCTACCTGGAGTACCAGTTTGTGTTACACCAAATCTGGCCCCTAACGCCTTGCTATATTTATCATCTGCGATTACCAACCGTGACTCTATCATCACTTGCTTAACAGCAACATCTGCTTTATTGATAATCTCTTGCACTTGCGCAAGTCTTATAGGAGTGTCTTGAACAAATACATTATTTGTGCGTGTATCCTGTGTAGCGCTTCCGCGCTTAGATAATATTTTCTGCTTTGGATCGACAATTATTTTTACTAAATCAGCAGCTTTCATATAGTTCAGGGTGAAAACTTCCGTACGTAGAGGTTCAGTGTCTTCTACTTGCTGCGTGGCTTCATATGCTTGCTTTTCTTTAGCTGCGACTTCTTCCGCTGGCGCCACTAAGATTACATTGCCTGTTTTACGCATTGATAAGCCTTTGCTTTGCACAATGATGTCCAAAGCTTGATCCCATGGCACATCTTTAAGC
>NZ_JABFRA010000020.1 GCF_013141425.1 Methylotenera sp.
CGGCTGACCAAGGCAATTCCATTTTGAATTAAATAATAGTAATCACCCTGCCCGCCTTGCTGAATGACCACCTGCCCTGCGGCTACCTTAACAGTTGTCATGCGTTTAAACATCGCTTCAATATTGGCGGCTGGCAGACGACTGAATACACCACTTTGCAGATTAAATGCACTGAAAACCTCAGTATCGTTAAGCCATTCATCGGTGCTACGTGGGTGAGCCTCCGCCACTGTGGGCTGTGCATTTTGAGCAAACTTAATGGCTTTGGGTTGTTCTTTGGGCGGCTTTCCCGCGCTAGATAGCTGATCCCACGTCATCATGATATCAAGCAAATCCATGTCGATTCGTAGAATTTCTATTTCAGTCAATGCTACTGTTTTGGCTACTTTTTGGTCTGCATTAACGGGGTATTGTGCGGCCTCTGTGCCACCATGTATCGTCACTTTTTTATCGTCATAGTAGTGTAGGCTTAAATCGCCCTTAAGCAAATAAAGCGCCTGTGCGGCCTTTGCTACGTTCATGCGAGTCGGGTCAATATCTTTGTTTACTTTTTCAGTAAAGCACAAAGCAGCAAGCTCTTTTTTACGTCCGGCAGAGAGCTTAGCAATCGGCTCTAAGTGATCTAATATGGATTGGTCAGCAATCGCCATTTTCTAGTTATTGCATTAAATATCAAACACTTGATTGTTGTTCAGCGCTTGAATTGTGTACGGCAAATTGCTGGCGGAAATTTCTCTCATGATGCTTTCACCTTCACCCGGCTTTAAGTGCGTAATGAAAATCTCAAACGTGGTTTGCATATTCGTCAGTTCGAGTCTGGCTAATTCCGCGACCAGCATGGACGGGCAAAGATGCTTGGAGAGTTTGGCAAGTTCAAACTCGGCATTGCTGAATGCTGTTTCAATAATGAGATATTTTAGATTTATAATCTTATTCACTTCAGGCCACAACGCCTCGCATACGGTAGTATCGCCAGTAAATACCAAACTCGCTTCGCCACTCGCAACATGGTAGCCAAATGCTGGAATAACGTGATTGGCTGGCAGGGGAGTAAATTTTCTGCCATTAAATTCAAGCGTTTCGCCGAGTGTAATCTCGTTGTACCGTAAAAATGGGTTTTCAGCATTGGGAATCACATGAAAGTCAGGCCAGACTTTCCAATTAAAAATATGCTGTTGTAGCGTTTGCAGCGTTTCTTTGTTGGCATGAACGGTAATGGGTTCATCGCGAATACCCATGACGGTGTCGAGTAAAAGCGGCAGAGCGGCGATGTGATCTAAATGGGCATGCGTAAGCAATACATGGTCGATTTTAAGCAAAGCCTCCATCGACAAATCGCCGACGCCCGTTCCTGCATCAATTAAAATGTCATCGTCCACCAGCATAGATGTGGTGCGTAACTTGCCACCTATCCCCCCGCTACACCCCAGAATTTTAATTTTCGCCATTGGTAGTTTACTTATTCAGCCCACATGATTTTTTATTGCTTTTATGCATACAATGTTATGATTTCATTCGTTTTAACAGCATATCGTATATCGTATTTTTTGAATAGCGATGTTGCACATGCATGACCACACTTTACATTTTAAACTCCTGACTGATTGCATTCATGAACTACAAACCTCCTTTAGAACTTGTAAGCGGCAACGCCAATAACAATATCACCGCCAGTGTCATTTGGCTGCATGGCTTAGGCGCAGATGGTTATGATTTTGAGCCTATCGTAAACAAGCTTAACCTCAGCCATGTTCGATTTATTTTGCCGCACGCGCCCGAAATGGCAATCACACGTAACAGTGGTTACATTATGCCGGCCTGGTACGATTTATATGGCGCGCCCAATAGCAAAACGGGGAGCGGTGTAGAAGACGAAGCTGGCATAAAAAACAGTCAGCATTATATTAACGGGCTGATTCAAAATGAAATCAATCGCGGCATTCCAACTGAGCGTGTTGTGATTGCAGGCTTTTCACAAGGCGGTGCGATTGCTTTATACACAGCGCTGCGATATTCGCAAAAGCTTGGCGGAATATTGGCGTTATCAACGTATCTGCCAATTAAATCCAAACTGTCAACTGAAAAAAATATAGCCAATCAAACCATTCCAATCTTGATGGCACATGGTGTGTTTGATGATGTGATTAGTTTAGATATGTGCAAAATATCGCTACAAACCTTACATGACAACCATTACACGGTGAGCTGGCATGAATACAATATGGCACATTCTGTGTGCAATGAAGAGATTGACGATATTCGTTCGTTTTTAAAGCGAGTTTTGCCCTAAGATTTGGTAGAATAGCGTCTTAACGCCATTTACATTTTGCCATGACCACATCTAAAAGCAAGCCAACTTCAGCGACGAAAAACTCGACAGAACAAACGCTAAATTTTGAGCAGGCGTTTGCCGAGTTAGAGGGTATCGTTGGGCAGATGGAATCTGGGCAAATGTCTTTAGAGGCTTCTTTAGCGGCTTTTCAGCGCGGCAATAGCTTGCTACAATTCTGCCAAAACGCGCTTGCAAATGTTGAACAACAAGTACAGATTTTGAATGCACGTAATCAATTAGTGCAATTTAAAGCTGATGTTGAATAAGCTGAAAAAATCACCTGAAGATGCTCAATCAAAAGTCAACTGAAACTAGCGCGCAAGACTTTTACGCTTGGGCTGCAAGCAAACAAACACGCATCGAACAAGTGCTTGAAAAAGTGTTGCCTTGTGCTAACTTAGCTCCAGAAAAACTCCACAGCGCCATGCGCTACAGCGCGCTGGGTGGCGGAAAACGCGTGCGCGCACTGCTTTGCTATGCCGCTGCTGAGCTATGTAAAACGGATTTTCTGATTGCAGACGCCGCAGCCAGCGCAGTGGAGTTAATTCACGCTTACTCTTTAGTGCATGACGACATGCCATGCATGGATGACGATGACTTACGCCGCGGCAAACCAAGTTGCCATAAACAATATGACGATGCCACCGCGCTATTGGTAGGAGATGCCTTACAAAGCTTGGCTTTTGAGGTGCTTTCTCAGCCAAATTTAACAACAATATTCGTTCAACAAGTCGGTATGCTGCACCTGCTAGCCCAAGCTTCTGGTTCAGCGGGCATGGCGGGTGGGCAGGCCATTGATTTAGCCGCGGTGGGAAAGCCACTCACTCAAGCCGAACTTGAAACCATGCATCAATTAAAAACGGGCGCCTTAATTCAAGCCTCAGTTTTACTCGGGGCTATTAGCGGTACAGAAGCTCAAATTACAGCTGTACGCACCTACGCAGCAAAAGTAGGTTTGGCATTTCAGGTGATTGATGACATTTTGGATGTAGAAGCCGATACCAGCACACTGGGCAAAACAGCAGGAAAAGATGCCGATAGCAACAAGCCGACTTACGTGACCCTATTGGGTTTGGCACAGGCAAAATTACTCGCGCAGCAACTTTACAATGACGCTATAGCTGCGCTAATACCTTTTGGTGCAAGTGCTGAACGCTTACGCGAATTAGCTGGTTTTATTACGCAACGTAGTTTTTAATATTTTAATTTATGACGCCATTACTTGATACGATTGAGTTGCCTATTCAGCTGCGACAGCTTGAGCGCAAGCAACTTACGCAGTTAGCCGAAGAGTTGCGGGCATTTTTAATTGATAGCGTTTCAAAAACGGGCGGGCATTTAGCTTCTAATTTAGGCGTGGTTGAGCTGACCATCGCGCTGCATTACGTATTCAATACCCCCGATGACCGCTTGGTTTGGGATGTTGGCCATCAAACGTATCCACATAAAATTCTCACGGGCCGTCGCCACCAAATGCATAGCTTACGCAAACCGCAAGGCCTTGCAGGCTTTCCGCGACGTTCTGAAAGTGAGTATGACACCTTTGGCACAGGGCATTCCAGCACCTCGATCTCGGCTGCTTTAGGCATGGCAGTTGCGGCGAAAAAAGCAGGATTAGAAAGACGCGCCGTGGCCATTATCGGCGATGGCGCCATGACGGCTGGCATGGCGTTTGAAGCGTTAAATAATGCAGGGAATATGGATGCGAACCTGCTGGTGATACTTAACGATAATGACATGAGCATTTCCAACAATGTTGGGGCGCTAAATAATTACCTGACAAAATTATTGTCTAGTCGCTTTTACAACAAAGTACGCTCTTCTGGCAAAAAAGTGCTTTCCGCCATGCCGCCCATGATGGAGTTTGCCAAACGCGCTGAGGAGCATGTCAAAGGCATGGTGATGCCCGGCACATTGTTTGAAGAGTTTGGCTTTAATTACATTGGCCCGATTGATGGGCATGACATTGATGCGCTCATTGACACCTTACAGAACATTAAACAGCTCAATGGCCCGCAGTTTTTGCATATTGTTACGCAAAAGGGGAGAGGCTTTGAACCTGCGGAAGAAAACCCGAATAAGTTTCATGGCGTGGGCAAGTTTGACCCCGATAACGGCGACGCTATTGCAAACAGCACAAAAAAAACCTATACCCAAGTATTTGGTGATTGGCTGGTCGATATGGCGGCAATTGATAGCCGCTTAATTGGAATTACCCCTGCCATGTGCGATGGCTCGGGCTTGAATGACTTTGCTGAGAGATATCCAGAGCGCTATTTTGATGTAGGCATTGCCGAACAACATGCGCTGACCTTTGCCGCTGGCATGGCCTGTGATGGCTTAAAACCTGTAGTTGCCATTTACAGTACGTTTTTACAACGCGCTTATGACCAGTTGATTCACGATATCGCTCTGCAAAAATTACCGGTATTATTCGCCATTGACCGCGCTGGCTTGGTTGGCGCAGACGGCCCAACCCATGCGGGAGCGTTTGATCTAAGCTACTTAAGATGCATACCAAATATCGTCATCATGGCGCCCAGCAATGAGAATGAATGCAGGCAGATGCTTTACACGGGGTTCCAATACAATGGCACTTCAGCCGTACGTTACCCACGTGGCAGTGGCACTGGTGCAGTTATTCAACAGAAAATGCAAGCCATCGAGATTGGCACGGCAGAAGTCAAACGTACGATTATATCGAGCAATGCTGAACATAAAGTTGCCATCCTGAGCTTTGGTAGCCGGCTGGAAGCCTGTTTAGAAGCGGGTGAAAAACTGGATGCAACCGTGGTGAATATGCGTTTTGTAAAACCAATTGATCAATCACTGATTGAAAAACTCGCCATAGACCACACCTTATTTGTGACGGTTGAAGAAAATAGCCTGATGGGTGGCGCAGGTGCAGCCGTGCTGGAAACCTTACAATACTTGCAACTTGCAAACAAACCGCTGATAAGAACCTTATGCTTAGGCTTGCCAGACCGTTTTATTGAACATGGCATCCATGAAACTATGTTATCCGAGTGCGGTCTAGATTCTGAAGGAATAATTCGCGCAATTGCGAAGCAAATAACCTAGTGTTATACTCAACTATTGCCAATTGAGTAATAATAACTCACCGCCTAACTGGAATTAATATGAACCAAGCCACCTTACCTAACGCCCTACCCAGCACGATTGAAGACGTGCAGAACACCATCGATACGCGTCATATCGCTATTGATAAAGTTGGCATCAAAGCCATTCGCCACCCTGTTATCGTTAAAGACAAACTAGGCGGTGAGCAACATACGGTTGCCGTATTCAATATGTACGTGCATCTGCCGCAGCAATTCAAAGGCACGCACATGTCGCGCTTTGTAGAAATACTCAACATGAATGAACATGCCATTTCAGTGGAATCTTTTGAAACAATTTTACGTGAAATGATTAAACGTCTAGAGGCAGAGTCTGGCCATGTGGAAATGACTTTCCCGTACTTTGTGAACAAAGCTGCGCCAGTTTCAGGCGTAAAAAGCCTGCTTGATTATGAAGTGACATTTATTGGTGCTATTAGCCACGGTAAAATTGAAATCACCGTCAAAGTATTGGTGCCGGTGACTAGCTTATGCCCATGCAGCAAAAAAATCTCCGATTACGGCGCACACAATCAACGTAGCCATGTCACCGTAACTGCTCTGATTAACGACTTTATTTGGATTGAAGATATTATCGATTTAGTTGAAAAACAGGCCTCATGTGAACTTTACGGCTTGTTAAAACGCCCGGATGAAAAGTTTGTTACCGAGCGCGCCTACGATAACCCAAAATTCGTAGAAGACATGGTGCGCGATGTTGCCGCCCAACTCAGCAAAGAAAAACGCATTGTGGCCTATACGGTTGAAAGCGAAAACTTTGAAAGCATACACAACCACAGTGCCTATGCGCTGATTGAGAGTGATAAACGAAAAGCTTAATGTCTGGTTTTACAAGTAAAACTCGTAAGTAAAAGTAGTTAATTAGAAGCCACTTAGCAGGTGGCTTTTTATTTTGAAAGAGTTAATACTTTTTAGTGAGAGTCAGGGCAATGTCTTGCCGCTTCATGTCTAATCGATTAAGCGCGCTCATGCCGAGCAATACGATAGGCGGAGAACCGCCTTCCAAAACACTGGCTTCCACTTGATTTAACGTAATACCACCAATCTTAAGGCTGGAAAGTGAAACGCGATAGGCAGTAACGATGCCATTTGCCGTGCTAATGCGTATTGGCTCGCCGCGCTTATAATCAATATTCGCGTACTTTGCATCGCCACTGTTTAGCGCGACTGTAGTTGCCCCTGTATCGAGTAAAAATTTGAGGGTGACGCCATTGATTTGGCAATCCGAAACAAAATGCCCCTGTGTGTTGGCATATAAGGTGGCACTTGTGGTTGCATTTGTGGGGCTTCCGCCAACTGAAGCGGCCTGCCCCATAGCTAATCGTTGGGTTTTACCCTCAATCTGAAAGGTTGCAGATTGACTGTCTGCGGCAACCAATTTAACACCCTCACTGGTTTCACCAACACTTAAAGTTTTAGGCTTGCCGCCGTTGATAATTATCACCGCCTTGTTGCTGAACAGCCCGACAATATTGACTTGCGTAGTTGCCATCACCATCCCCGAACTCAACAAACACAGCAGGGAAAAAGTCAATTGTCGAACTTGCGGTAAAATCTTCATCTAAACATTCCTTGTGAATTCGCATCCTTAGTACTTAATTTTAAGCCTAAACTCAACACCAAAAAACCGAATAGAGGAAAAATGGCCGCAAGCATAAATGTTTGCTGTCCGCCAATAGATTGCAGTGCATAGCCACCCGCAACTCCACCAATCGTTCCGCCAATACCATAAGCCACGCTATTATAAATCGCCTGCCCTTTGGCTTGGTGCCGCCCATTAAAAAACTGAGCAATAACCTCAACTGAGGCTGCGTGAAAACTGCCAAACGTTGCCGCATGCAGAGTTTGTGCAACTATCAGTAACCACAAATGCTCAACCGCAATACCAATCATGCCAAATCGCAAGACCGCAAGCGCCAAACTAATCAGCAAAATAGTTTTTAAGCTAAATCGCCGCATAATTTTTGGCATCAACATAAAAATACCGATTTCACAAATAACGCCCACCGCCCATAGCAACCCTATCATGCTTTTGCTATAGCCATGCTTCGCTAAATATATGGAATAAAAATTATATAGCACGCCATGCGCAGTCACCATTAGCGCACAGCCTACCAATAATGCAATGACATTGGGTTGTTTAATGACTTGCCAAATTGAAAACTCATCATGTGCATGCGGAGCCACACTAGCTTCGGGCAATTTAAAAGTAAGCACAAATAAAAACACCTGCACTGCGAGTAAAAACCATAACAAACTTTTAATACTGTAAGCATCAATCATAAAGCCAAGCAGCACAGCCGCCACTATAAAGCCCAACGAACCCCACATGCGAATGCGGCTGTAATGTCCGTTGGTGGTGGCCAAGTGCGCCAAAGTGAGCGACTCAGACAATGGCAAAGTGGAACTGGTAAACAAACTTAGCGAAGCCATCACAAAAAACAATGCCCAAAAACTGTGCGCCCAGAACACCGCCACAAAGCCCACCAAACCAAGCAGTGCTGTGACTTTTATCCAAACCACACGCCTAGCTGTATGATCCGCTAGCCAACCCCAAAAATTAGGCGCAAAAATGCGGCTAATTTGAAATAAAGACATCAGGATGCCGATATCTGCCGCGGAGAACTGTTCCGATTCAAGATACAACCCCCAGTAAGGTACAAACGCCCCCACAAAGAAGTAGTAAATAAAATAAAAGCGCGAAAGGTTGAAATGAAGTGCGTGACTCAATGTTTAATCTTTAAAAATAAATATGCTCGGTGACAATACTATTCCAGCTTTTTCATATCCAACAGGAGATAATAAAATTTTCCGTTGAGTTTTATAATTGGCCAAATATAATAGCTAACAGCAATAAAAAAGTCGGCTCAAGCCGACTTTTTTATTTATTCTATGCTTTTCAAGAAACTAACATAGAATACAACTGATCTTTTAAAAGCGCACGTTTTTTCTTGTGGTTTTCAAAATCAACATCTGAAACGGGCACATCTATTCCTTCTAAATGCTCAACACCTTTGGTTGCCAGATGATACTCATCAAACAGTTTGGCAAAATGTGCATTACTAATCTTCAAGCTATGGATTTTTTCGCGATGCTCGGGAAACTCGTGGACTAAATCGTGGTGCTCAATACTCATACTACTCTCCTTATAAAATCTTAACATTCAGTCTCAATACTTTAAGTGTTTCAAGCACGTCATCTAAACGCCTGTCATGAGTTCATTATGGATTAATTGTATCTTCTACGCCATGACTTAAATCAAGCACATTCAATATTAAGTAATTTTTGGGGTATGGCTTACTACATCAGCATTCTGCGCACGGTGACGTAAAGCATGGTCCATCAACACCAGTGCCAGCATTGCTTCGGCAATCGGCGTAGCCCGAACGCCAACGCAAGGATCATGGCGACCGGTTGTTTGCATGGTAACGGCATTGCCAGCTTTATCTATCGAGCGACGCTCTTGCGGAATGCTGGAGGTTGGCTTGAGAGCAATATTCACGCGTATTTCCTGCCCAGTAGAAATACCTCCCAAAATACCCCCTGCATGATTAGTGACAAAGCCGTGTGGGGTCATCTCATCGCTATGCACACTACCACGTTGCGCGATTGAATCAAAACCAGCGCCAATTTCCACGCCCTTTACAGCGTTGATGCTCATCATGGCATAAGCTATTTCAGCATCCAACCTATCAAACACAGGCTCACCCCAACCGACTGGCACGCCTTCGGCAACAACGGTAATACGTGCACCTACCGAGTCACGTTCCGCTCGGATATTGTCTAAATAACTCGCCAATTGCGGTAGCACTTCAATATTAGGTGAGAAAAAATCATTGTCTTTGTGGTTTAGCGCATCCCAGCTAACAAATGGAATATCAATTTCGCCCATTTGACTCATGTAACCTCGGACTGTTACGCCAAAGCGTTCGTTTAACCATTTCTTAGCAATTGCCCCAGCGGCAACACGCACGGCTGTTTCGCGAGCGCTCGAACGTCCTCCGCCTCTGTAGTCACGCACACCGTATTTTTGCGTATAGGTATAATCGGCATGACCTGGGCGAAAGGTATCCATGATTTTGCTGTAATCTTGGCTGCGTTGATCAGTATTGCGAATCAACAAACCAATCGGCGCACCGGTGGTTTTGCCTTCAAACACACCAGACAAAATCTCTACACTGTCAGCCTCTTTGCGCTGCGTTACATGGCGGGAAGTTCCTGGTTTGCGTCGATCTAAATCAATCTGCAAATCTTCTGCACACAAAGCCAAACCTGGCGGACAGCCATCTACTACACCACCAATAGCCGCACCGTGTGACTCACCAAATGAAGTAAGCGTAAATAAAGTTCCAATTGTGTTACCCGACATAATGCACTTCTCTTGTAAGTTTTCTTAATTTTAACATATGGGCATAGCTATCTGTGCATTAGCCCTTTAATCCACTGACTGTAAACTTGTTTTGCTACTTTATTCAGAAAAAAGCAGTGCACGGGCAAAGCTTGTTGCATGGCTTCAGCCTGCTGCACAGCGGGGCTGGTAGCAGATTCTGCAAGTTCATCAACACCCAGATCACACCAGTTTATTACCATTTCCGCAGTTACTTCAATATGGCTTTGGAATGCCAAATGCTTGCCTATAGAATAAGCCTGGTTTTGGCAGTGAGCGCTTGCTAACAAATGCGTTGCGCCCTCTGGCAAGCTAAAAGTTTCGCCATGCCAATGGAAACTATTAAAAGCTTCAATTTCACCAAACCAAAATTTAGCTACCTCATTCTGACTAACTGTAACTTCTCCCCAGCCAATTTCCTTGATTTGATTGGCACGCACTTCCGCACCAAAAGCTTTACTAATGAGTTGTCCACCGAAACAATGGCCAAGTAGCGGAATATCCGCGTCTCTTGCTTCTCGAATCAAGTTTAATAATGGTGCTATCCAAGGCAAGTCATCATTCACGCTCATCGGCCCACCCATGATGATGACACCGCTAAAACCTAAAATTGAATTAGGCAAAGTATCAACATCATTCGTATTAACTATTTGCCACGGGATATTTTTTTGCGTTAAAAAATCACCTAAATAACCGGGGCCTTCATGTGCAACATTTTTAAAAATTATTACCGGATTCGTATTTGCGCTCATATTAAAGTACCCTGTAACTCCCATTCGCGATGTTATCAATTGTATATTGCCCAACAGCGTAGCGAACCAATCTTAATGTCGGAAAACCAATTTTTGCGGTCATGCGCCTGACTTGGCGATTTTTGCCTTCACAAATTTCAATTTCCAACCAACTGGTAGGAATCGCTTTTCGCTCACGAATTGGCGGATTTCTTGGCCATAACAAGTCCGGCTCTTGAATAAGCTTTACTTGCGCCGGTTTTGATACAAAATCCGATAAATCCACACCTAGTCGTAGTGGCTCTAAATCACTATTTGAAGGCTCACCTTCAACCTGCACCCAATAAGTTTTAAATTCTTTATGTTTTGGGTCACTTAAACGATGTTGCAACATGCCATCATCGGTTAAAATAAGTAAACCTTCGCTATCCGTATCTAGTCGCCCAGCAGCATAAACATCGGGTATTGGAATAAAGTCTTTTAACGTAGGATGCTTCTCATGCGGACTGAACTGGCACACTACGTTAAAGGGTTTATTAAATAGAATGATCATTAAATAAGCTTAAATTATCAGAAACTTAACAATAGGAAAATTAAATGGCTACGAAAAATGCTTCAGGAAAAATCATTGTTCCTGCAATTGGCGAAAAAATCACCGTAAATGCTGACAACACGCTGAATGTCCCTAATCAGCCCATTATCCCATTTATTGAGGGTGATGGCATAGGAATTGATATTACGCCGCCCATGATTAAAGTGGTAGATACAGCAGTTAACAAAGCCTACGGTGGCTCACGTAAAATTTCTTGGATGGAAGTTTACGCGGGCGAGAAATCCACCAAAATCTACGATGCCAACACATGGCTTTCAGATGAAACCATGAAGGCCCTGAAAGAATATGTAGTATCAATTAAAGGTCCTCTCACAACGCCAGTTGGCGGCGGCATTCGTTCACTCAACGTGACTTTGCGCCAGGAGCTAGACTTATACGTTTGCTTGCGTCCTATTCAATATTTTTCTGGCGTTCCTAGCCCAGTTAAACACCCAGAAAAAACAGATATGGTGATTTTCCGTGAAAATACTGAAGATATTTATGCAGGTATTGAATGGGCTGCCGGTTCAGATGAAGTTGAAAAAGTTATTAAATTTTTAAGCGATATGGGTGTTCGTAAAAAAATCCGTTTTCCAGAATCATCCGCGATTGGTATTAAGCCAGTTTCAAAAGATGGTAGCCAGCGCCTAATCCGTAAAGCCATTCAATACGCGATTGATAACAACAGAAAATCCGTGACGATTACCCACAAAGGTAACATCATGAAATACACAGAAGGTGGCTTTAGAGACTGGGGCTACGAACTGGCAAAACAAGAGTTTGGCGCTGTAGAAATTGATGGTGGCCCATGGTGTAAATTGCCAAATGGCATTGTCATTAAAGACTGTATCGCCGATGCATTTTTACAAGAGATTTTACTGCACCCAGCTGACCATGACGTAGTTGCTGCATTGAACCTGAACGGCGACTACATGAGCGATGCACTGGCAGCCCAAGTTGGCGGTATTGGTATTGCTCCAGGTGCAAACTTAAGTGACACAGTTGCAATGTTTGAAGCAACTCACGGCACCGCACCAAAAATTGCGGGCAAAGATTTAGCGAATCCAAGCTCTATTATTCTTTCGGCCGAAATGATGCTTCGTCACCTAGGCTGGATTGAAGCCGCTGATTTAGTCCTTAAAGGTGTTGCAAAAGCCATTCTTTCTAAACGTGTGACTGGCGACTTCTCCAGTGAGATGGAAGGGGCAACTCAAGTAGGCACTGCACAGTTTGGTGAAGAGATTATCGCCAATATGTAATCTAGCAATTCAAGCATAAAAAAGCGGCTCGTAATTCTTTACGAGCCGCTTACATAGACTGTAATACTTAAAGTACTTTAAAGTACTGAGTCGAGAAAGACTTAAGCTTTTTGAATATTTGAAGCTTGCTTGCCTTTTGGTCCATCGGTCACTTCAAAACTGACGCGTTGACCTTCTTTAAGACTTTTGTAGCCCGCTTCCACAATTGCAGAGAAGTGTGCGAACAAATCATCGCCACCATCATCTGGAGTTATAAAGCCAAAGCCTTTCGAGTCGTTAAACCATTTTACGGTACCTGTTGCCATTTCTAAATCCTTACCTAATACTAATGGGGGGCGCCCCAAAAAAGTTTGCCTCAAGAACATCGAGTCGCCTTAAAGAAGCATTATTCAAAATTAAAGCAGCTACAAAAAACTCGAACTCAAACACCTGTACATATTTATAATTTGGAAGATGTTAAATGTCAAGTTTTTTTAGATTCGCTCCGTGGTTTTTAAGCACATATAGCCTCTCTAATTACGTTTAATTGTAAATTCTAAGTCATTTTTAATGCCAAATAGACTTAAAGTCTTTACAAAAAAAAGTCTTAAGGGCATTATTAGTTTGATAAAAAAATAATAGGGAAGCTTCTACGCTATTTAACTGTAATATTTATGGCAAACGCACCTCAATCTAACAAGCTAAGCGGACTCGCCCGCACCTTAATTCAAGAGAAATTACTTTCTGAAGATGAGGCCAATGCTATTCAAGCACAAGCCAATTCAGTTAAAAATCCCTTTATCACGCAACTAATCCAAAGCAAAAAACTAAACGCGCAAGTCATTGCTGAAACATCAGCAAAGGCATTCGGATTTCCCTACTTCAATTTGGATGCATTTAATCCAGATTATCTGCCCACCAAGAAAATCGATGAAAAGCTGATGCAGTCGAATCGGGTATTGGCCTTACAGGTTCGCAATAACGTGCTGTATGTGGCCATCTCAGACCCAACTAATCTTCATGCCTTAGATAGTGTTCAATTTCAAATGGGCATGGCACTCTCTCCAGTAGTGGTTGAAGACGATAAACTTGGTCGCTGGATAGATAAAATCGTAGAGGCTAGTGACACTAGCATGAAGTCGTTGAATTTAGATGACGACTATGATTTAGGCGGCGAAGAAGGACAACCAGTAGAAGAAGTTCAAACACAGGAAGTCGATGACGCGCCAGTGGTGAAGTTCTTGAACAAAATGCTTTTAGACGCCATCAACATGGGCGCTTCGGATTTACACTTTGAACCCTATGAAAAGTTCTACCGCGTGCGCTATCGTGTAGATGGCATATTGCGAGAAATCACACAACCACCGCTTGCGATTAAAGAAAAACTGGCCTCACGCATAAAAGTTATTTCCAGTATGGATATTTCCGAAAAGCGCATTCCACAAGACGGTCGCATGAAATTGGTGCTTTCTAAAACACGTACAATCGATTTTCGGGTAAGCACTTTGCCGCTAATTAATGGCGAAAAAATTGTGATGCGGATTTTGGATCCCTCAAGTGCCACGCTGGGAATTGAGGCTTTAGGCTATGAACCCATTCAAAAAGAACGATTACTCAATGCGGTCAGTCGCCCCTATGGCTTAGTCCTAGTTACCGGGCCAACCGGCTCTGGCAAAACCGTATCACTTTACACTTGCCTAAATATTTTAAATAAGCCGGATGTGAATATCTCAACGGCTGAAGACCCTTGCGAAATTCCTTTAGCTGGCATTAACCAAGTCAATGTGAATGATAAACAGGGGCTTACCTTTGCTGCCGCATTAAAGTCATTTTTACGGCAAGATCCAGACGTTATCATGATTGGTGAGATTCGTGATTTAGAAACGGCCGACATGGCGATTAAGGCTGCTTCAACGGGTCATATGGTACTTTCTACACTGCACACCAACGACGCTCCCTCCACTCTCACACGGCTACTGAATATGGGGGTTGCGCCTTTCAATATAGCCTCAGCAGTTTCGCTCATTACGGCGCAGCGCTTAGCAAGGCGTTTATGTAAAAACTGTAAAGTACCTTTGGATGTGCCGAAAGAAGCACTACTTGGCGTAGGATTCACTGAAGAGGATTTTGAAAATCCTTGGCAATTATATGGGCCGAAAGAGGGCGGGTGTGATCAGTGCAATAACGGCTACAAGGGTCGCGTGGGCATTTACCAAGTTATGCCTATAACAGACGAAATTAGCCGTATTATTATGAAAAGTGGTAACGCACATGATATTGCCGATCAAGCTAGAATAGAAGGTGTAAAAGATTTACGTCAGTCTGGTTTATTGAAAGTAATGCAGGGGTTAACTTCCGTTGAAGAAGTTGAAGCTTGTACCAATGAATAACATAGGGAATCATTATGGCAGTAAATATTAAGGCCACAAAAGAAGTAACCTATTCTTGGGAAGGTAAAGACAAGAAAGGTAAATCTATCAAGGGCGAAATACGCGCTTCTGGTGAATCGTTCGTGAATGCAACCTTAAGGCGTCAGGGCATTACTGTTACCAAAGTTAAAAAGCAAAGCAGCTTTTCTGGCAAGGGTAGCGTCTCTGATAAAGACATAACCTTGTTTACTCGCCAACTCGCCACCATGATGAAAGCGGGCGTGCCATTGCTTCAGTCCTTTGACATTGTCGGCAAAGGCCATAGCAACCCTGCCGTTGCAAAACTACTGCTCGACATTAAGTCTGATGTAGAAACGGGCAGCAGCATGAGTGCTGCTTTTAGAAAATACCCACTGTACTTTGATTCTTTGTTCTGTAATTTGATTGGGGCTGGTGAAGCAGCGGGTATTCTTGATACCTTGCTGGACAGACTCGCCACCTATAAAGAAAAAATCTTGGCGATTAAATCTAAAATCAAATCGGCACTGTTTTATCCAATTTCAATTATTGTCGTTGCATTTGTAATTGTCGCCGTGATTATGATCTTTGTAATTCCTGCGTTTAAAGATCTTTTCTCCAGCTTTGGCGCAGACTTACCCGCACCAACCCTTATTGTGATGGCGATTTCGGACATTTTTGTGGAATGGTGGTGGGCGATTTTTGGTTCAATTGGGTTCGGTCTCTGGTTTTTCTTTTACACATGGAAGCGCTCATTAAGCATGCAAGCAACCATGGACAGATTGATTCTAAAAGTACCCGTGTTCGGTCCGCTTATCAGAAAAGCCACTATTGCCAGATGGTCACGTACTTTAGCCACCATGTTCACAGCTGGGGTCCCATTAGTGGAAGCTTTAGATTCGGTTGCGGGCGCTGCGGGCAACCGCGTTTACTACGATGCCACTAAAAAAGTACAGAGTGAAATTAGTACTGGGACGAGCCTAACCGTAGCTATGCAAAATACCAATGTATTCCCCAATATGGTTTTGCAAATGACCGCCATTGGTGAAGAATCTGGTGCCTTGGATTCGATGCTTAGCAAGGTAGCAGACTTTTTTGAGGCAGAAGTGGATGACGCCGTTGATGCGCTAGCCAGCTTGATGGAGCCTTTAATAATGGTAGTGCTAGGTGTATTGATAGGAGGGTTGGTAATTGCAATGTATATGCCCATCTTCAAAATGGGTTCTGTGGTGGGCGGATAAAAGACAAACTTTTATTGTTCGTCACTCCTTAACGAAAAAGCGACCAATTTTGGTCGCTTTTTCATTTTCAAATCTCAATCCACAAAAACTACTGTGCCGAATAGTACCTACTTTTTAGTAGTGGCCGCAACCAGCGCACGCTCTATTTCCTTATAGGGCTGCGCACCTAGCATGCGTCGACCATCGGAGAAAATTAGCGTGGGGGTGCTAGTAATGCCAAATTTCCTAGCCAGTTCACCCACTTTTTCAAGCGGCACTTCACAATTCCCTGTAGTTTTTGGCAATTGGTTATTCATAATCCAGTCTTCCCAAGCTTTCACACGGTTACTTGCGCACCAGATAGATTTCGATTTATTCGCTGCATCTGGGTGTAACTGTTCAATTGGATATAGAAACGTATAAACAGTAACATCGCTGATATTGCTTAGCTCATTTTGCTCTAAACGCTTGCAATAAGGACAATCCACATCAGAAAAGACCACTAGCTTACGGCTACCGTTGCCTTTTACAACTTTAATGGCCTGATTTAATGGCAGGCTAGAAAAATCGATTTTCGTCAATTCTTCTAATCGTTCACCTGTAATATCTTTTTTTGTTTTAGGGTCAACTAAACGTCCCTCAGCGATTAAAAATGTAAGCTTTTCGTCTGTGTAAATAATTTGCCCACCCATAAACACCTCGTATAAGCCGGCATAAGGTGTTTTAGTGACACTTTCTACTTTAAATTTTGGGTAAGCAGCCTCAACGGCTTTTTTAACGCCTGCCTCATCTGCCATCGCAAACGTAGCAAATATACTTAACAAAGTAAAACCGAGTAATTTTTTAAACATTAGATTTCCTTAAATTGAACATACCCATAGATAACTTTCATGTATAACATTAAAGCGCAACTGCATTTGCAACTAGTAATTTTTTTACTGCTTGATGTTTTGTTTGAGAAAATCCCCAGCACCTTGCGAGTTTAACCACGCGATTCTGACTTTCAAACAACTGATATAAACCATCGGTAAGCAGCATCATTTTAAAATTATCGGCCTTTCTGATTCTTACATATTGCCTAAGCAAGTTGGCATCATTTAAGGACTGAAAGGCGTGCTTATTTTTTAAAATTTCTACTAAATCTACTACATCTCTAAAACCTAAATTCACGCCCTGACCTGCCATAGGATGAACTTGGTGCGCCGCGTCCCCAATTAGCACGACACAATCTTGCACTAAGTTATTCGTCTTTTGCAAGTTGAGCGGAAAAGCAGCCAACGAACCTTGCAACTTAAAACCACCTAGCAAATTACCACCAGCTTCCTTTACACGTTCGGTAAAATCACAACCACTTAGCTTTAACAAACTATCTGCCTGCTTGGTTGACACCGACCACACGATAGAAATCATATTGTCGGGAAGCGGCAGCCAAGCCAAAATGCTATTTTTACCTTCTAAATCGCTTGAGAACCACTGCCGGGCGATATTGCCATGTGGTTTCTCCACCCTGAAATTGGCTACGATTGCAGTCTGTTCATACGACTTTTTCTGCACTGGAAAATTTACTTGCTTACGCACCCACGATTGGCTACTATCTGCCGCCAATAACAGTTGGCAATCAATTGCTATCTGATTGGATAAAAGCAATTTAACATTTTGTGGGGCGCTAACGACCTTCTCACAACTGGCGTCGAATAGAGTCTTTATAGCAAGAGTATTCACTTGCGTCAACAACGCTTGCATCAAGGCTTTTGACTCTACAATAGCTCCTAAATCTTCAGCATTTACATCACTTGCGGATAGTTTTAACGGTGATTTTTCATCGTCAGCAAATATTTCCATCGCCTGCATCTGCCCAATGCGCTTCTGATTCATTCGCGGCCAAACGCCTAAGTACCGCAGCCAATCTACATTTTTAGGGCTAATGGCGTAGATGCGGGCGTCCCAAGCATCTTCAGAAAAATCTGTTTTGCTTGGATTCTTGCTATCAACCAACACCACTGAAAAGCCTGCCTGATGTAGGGCTACGGCTGCAGCAAGACCAACCAGGCCAGCACCGACAATTGCAATATCAGCGATTACCTTGCTTGGCGGTGAAGTTTTTATACTCATTTACCAAAACTCATTTTGCTTACTAAGTGTCGCTTGATGGGCTTAATGACATCAAACAGCCCTAACCCGGCACTTCTTAGGCCACTTACCCCCAGAATATTATTCGAAAAAATATTCACTAAAAAGTCAGTAAATTGCAGACCGTTCTTCGTATCTAATTGACGACTGGCGTGATAATCAAGTAACATTTTCTGGCCGCCCAAGTCTTCAGGCACGGTAGAAATTATCTGTTGTGCGAGTGATTCTGCATCGCGCAAACCTACATTAAAGCCTTGCCCAGCAACAGGGTGCATGGTTTGTGCTGCATTGCCAATCACTACCAAATGTGGTGTATCAATTGTTTTTAATTGTGACAATTTGAGGGGAAATGCCATGCGCTTATCAACCGTTAAAAAGCGTCCGACCCTATCGCCAAATTGCTCATGAAACTGGCTTAGAAACTCCTCATCACTTAAATTAAGTAGTGGTGTTATGTATTCCTTCTTGCCAGTCCAAACCAAAGAAAAATCTCGCTCACCATTAGGCAACAAGGCCATTGGCCCCATTGCGGCAAAGCGTTCATAGGCAATATTGTTGTGCGGCAATTCAGCACTTACTTTAGAAATCAGTGCATCATGGCCGTACTCTTTTGTTTCTTTGTTTAAGCCAGCAACATTGTCTAAACTACGTCCACCATCAGCTAGCACCAGCAAGCTGCTACTCAGGGTTTTAGTCTCACCAGAAAATCTATAAGTTACGCTTGCATGTGTTGCCGTGTGCGAAATTGCCTCGGCACTTGCCTCATAAATAAAATTCACAGCCGGCTCTTTTACTAACAGTTCATCCAAAGCCGCCGTTAATGCTCCGTATGACAGCACATAGCCAAGCGCTTCCTGCTGGTAATCAGCGGCCTTTAAGAGTGAACGGCCTAAACTACCTTTTTGCGATACATGGATAGTATTTATTGCTGTGGCGCTTTTCGCTAACCCATTCCAAACGCCCAATTTTTCAAGAATGCGCTTGCTGCCGTATGACAAAGCCAGCGCACGACTCTCACCAAAGGCCGCGCCATGTTTGCGAGCTTCTAACACGGTCGATGCTACACCTTGCTTGGCAAGCAAGAGCGCTAAAGTCGCGCCAACTGGCCCACCACCTACAATGACGATATTTTCTAAAATTTGGCTCATTTAGCTTTTTATACTTATTGATTGGCCATCAAAGCTTCAATATCAGCCACAGACTTAACTGCATTTTTAGTCAAGATTTCACAGCCCGCTTGTGTTACCAACACGTCATCTTCAATGCGAATGCCAATATTCCAAAAAGCCTCAGGCACGTTTTCTGCGGGGCGAATATAGCAACCAGGCTCAACTGTCAGTGTCATATTCTGCACTAGCATGCGCCAATTGCCAGTTTTATCTTTATACTCGCCTGCGTCATGCACATCCAAGCCTAACCAGTGCCCAGTGCGATGCATATAGAACTGACGATAATCGCCATTTTCTAGCACAGCCTCTTTGCTGCCTTTGCATAGTTTTAAGTCAACAAACCCTTGCGCTAAAACATCAAGCGCGGCCTCGTGTGGGGCATTCCAATGATTGCTGGTATTCACCTTGGCTATCGCCGCAGCTTGAGAAGCCAGCACTAGCTCATAAACATCTTTTTGTGCACCGGCAAATTTACCATTGACAGGAAAAGTACGCGTAATATCACTCGCATAACCATCTAGCTCACAGCCTGCATCAATCAGCAATAAATCGCCATTTTTTAGCTCACAGTTATTCGCGTTGTAATGCAGGGTGCAAGCATTGGCGCCACCGGCAACAATGCTGGTATAAGCAGGCGCTTGCGCTCCGTTGCGATAAAACTCATGCAAAAACTCCGCTTCCACCTCATATTCCAACATATTAGGTTTAGCGAATCGCATAGCACGATTGTGTGCCGCCGCTGCGATATTCGCAGAACGTCGCATTAAATCAATTTCAAATGGCGATTTAATCAATCGCATTTCATCTACTAACTGACGAACATCGCTCACATCGTCAGGCACATGCACGCCACTGCGCGCTTGAGCACGAAGCGCGTTCATCCATCCCATCACACGCGCATCCCAGTTGGCGCTTTCACCCAAGCTATAAAATAACTTAGGTTGATTTGCCAGCAACTTCAGAATCACGGTATCAAGTTCATTGATTGAGTAGGCTTCATCAAAACTAAATTCAGCTTTAGCGGCTTCCGCACCGTAACGAAAGCCGTCCCAGATTTCCCGCTCTGTGTCTTTATCGCGACAAAAAAGAATACTTTTCGGTTCTGGTCCTGCCAAAATTACCAATACGGATTCAGGCTCTTTAAAACCAGATAAATAATAAAAATAACTATCAAAACGGTAAGGGTAATGACTATCACGATTGCGAATAGCCTCAGGCGAGGTCGGAATAATAGCGACGCCTTCAACCATCAGGTTAATCAGATTTTGTCGCCTAGCCTTAAATTCAGCAAAAATTTTCATTTATAAACCTAACTTTTAAATCAACTTACTCAGCTGCATATCCAAATTTGCCAAACGCTCCGGGGTGCCAATATCATGCCAAACTCCCTGATAATACTGGGCTGTCGCTGCCTTTCCCTCAATCGCTTTCCGCAATAAAGGCGCTAATTTTGCGGGTTGGCCTTTGGTGACCTCCGCAAACAAATCGGGGTGATAAACGCCCACTCCTGAAAAAGTAAGCATTTGTTTTCCCGTATTCATTAACATGTCATCTTGTATCGCAAAGTCCCCAGCAGGGTGCTGCGGTGGATTATCGACCAACACTAAATGTGCAAGTTTTAAGGCATGCCCAGCACCCGCATAGATATTGGCTCGCAGGGCAATGATGTTAAAGTCTATTTCAGTATAAGTATCGCCATTCACCACCAAAAATGGCCCCCTGCCTAAAAGATGCAAAGCGTTAGCAATACCACCCGCTGTTTCAAGCGCCACTTTTTCTGGACTATACTGAATATGCAAATCCCATTGCCTGCCATCACCCAACGCTTGTTCTATCTGTTCGCCCAAATGCGCATGATTAATCACAATCTCTTTGAAACCAGCTTTGGCTAATCGTTCCAAATGCCAAACGATTAATGGTTTACCTCCCACTTGTAATAACGGCTTAGGTGTGTGGTCGGTTAGTGGACGCATGCGCTCGCCACGACCTGCAGCTAATATCATGGCTTTCATACATTACTTTCTATAAAAACTAAACCACATATTTGGGGCGTGGCACACGGCCTTCAAGCGCATCGAGTAAGCGCAACATTGGGCGCAATTCCACATAACGCTCGCAAACTTTACGCAAATAATGCATCACTAGTGGCATGTCTTTTAAGTAGCCCTCTTTGCCATCGCGATGATATAACCTGGCAAATATGCCCAGCACTTTAATGTGACGTTGCGCACCCATCCACTCGAAATCACGGTAAAATTCGCTAAAATCGTTATGCACTGGCAAGCCGGCTTTTTTTGCCGGCTCCCAATAACGTACCGCCAAATCAATAATCTGTTCTTCATCCCACTCAATATAAGCATCTTTTAGCAACGAAACTAAATCATAGGCAATTGCACCTTGCACAGCATCCTGAAAATCCAAAATGCCTGGGCTATTTTCATGCGTGACCATCAAGTTACGTGAATGGAAGTCTCGGTGAACCGTGACTTGGCCTTGCGATAAGATATTTTTATTCAAGGCAGTAAAAGTCTGTTGCAGCCAGCCTTGTTGCTCGGCGTTCAGCGTTTGACCTAAATGCTGATTCACATACCAATCTGGAAACAATTGCATCTCGCGTGTCAGCAAGGTTTCATCGTAAGGCGGCAATTCATGCTGTTTGCTGGCCAATTGCAATTTAATCAGTGCGTTCGTGGCGTCCCCATAAAGCATTGTTGCGGTTTCACTGTTTAAATGTTGTAAGTAAGTATTGTCACCCAAATCACTCAATAACAAAAAACCATGGACAAGGTCTTCGGCGATAATTTTAGGCACATTCAAGCCTGCAGCTAAGAATAATCGAGCAATTCTTACAAATGGTGCACAGTCCTCTTGGGGCGGCGGTGCATCCATGGCAATTAAAGTTTGATGCCCTAAATATGCGGTTGCCAAATGCACCCTGAAATAGCGTCTAAAGCTAGCATCTGCAGACGCGGTTGTGAGTTCAAAATCTGTGCCGACCAAGGCTTTGTTTAGCCAAATACTGAGTTGTTGCTGTCTATCATCCACGTCGGTTTGTCCAATGTTATATAATGTTGTCTAGTTGCCACTTATAGTTACGATTAATGGTTACGATTTACATCCCAAAATACAAAGCGTTTTAAGGGGTAAAAGTGATTTATTGATTGCCAAAAAACCCAATTTATGAGATTTTATCACTGATAAAATAAAACAGTTTGCCTATATACTCGTGCCTTCAATTTCTCTGCGCTTCAATGTGTTAATTTCATGCGATTAAGACGCTTTTTTAGTGCTATTTCCATTGCCCTATGCTCTTTTAGCTTGTTTGCTCAAGCAGAAGATGAAGCCGC
>NZ_JABFRA010000013.1 GCF_013141425.1 Methylotenera sp.
CAAAAAAAATCACCTCACAAAATTTAGAAGCTGAAGACTCTATTTTGAACAATCTAAGCCAGCGAGAATTTGAAGTCTTTCAAATGCTGGCTAAAGGACTCACCCTAGAAGAAATAGCAAAATTAATAAATCTTGACTACAAAACCATAGCTAATACACAAACAAGGCTCCGGCAAAAGCTTAATGTAGAAAATGGCTCACAACTTATTTTAGCTGCAATTAAACTCGATATTTTAAAAGTTTAACCCTCAAGCTGGCCTAAATATTCTCAAGTATTAATTGCTGATGGTGGCCTATTCTTACCAGGTAATGCGCTATTAGCAGGTTATGCGGGCACAATTCCATCGTACACACTGTTTAATGCTTCAATCAACTTCAAACCAGTAAACTCAAAAGCAACGTACTTCTTAAGCGGCCATAACTTGACCGACAAAGAGTATCTAGCTAGCCGAGTAGATGGGATGTTTGCCGGTCGAAGCCGTCAAGTATTTGGTGGTGTACGCCTCGACTTTTAGTGGCAATTAAAAGGGTGTGTAGAGAGCTAGCCTTAAAATAGCTCTCTTTCTCACAGCGAGCCTATTTTGTTCCCCTAGGAAGGATTTTATAGGCTCGCTTTTTTGTTTTATTAAGCAATGCACGTTTTAAATTGAAATTCGCAGAATTATAATTAGTGCGTATTTGTCATTCTAACTGCCAAGGATTAATCACCGTTAAACCTGCCGCTATAAAGGGCTTGGTGTCTCTAGTGGCAATAGCAAGCCCGTTTGTTATGGCTATTGCTGCAATATAGCCATCTGCGGGCGCAATTATTTGACCAACTGCACGCGCTTTAGATCGCAATGTTGCATAAGCTTGAGATGCACCAATATCAAATGACAAAATACGACCTTCAAACAAGGGTAACACGCGTTTTTCAAGGCTAGAATAAAGCACATCTTTACGCTTACCTTCTGGTAGCACAGCAATACCGAAACGCAGTTCTGCAAGACCAATCGTTGATAAATACAAGGTCTCAACGTTCTGTGCGTTAATCCAATCCACTATTTTTTGATCAGCCGAAGCTTTTAATGGCTCAGAAATCACATTCGTATCAAGCAGTATCATTCAAAACTCAGTGGTTCTATGGCTGTTTTGTCTCGATCAATCTCAATTTCAACAAACTCCACTTCGCGACCGATCTCCGCTAGTAATGAACCAAGTTTGATTCTATCTTTAGGTCTAACCGCATTTTCTAAAATAAAGCGTATTTCCGCTTCTGTACTGCGATGGTGTTCAGCCGCGCGCGCTTTTAGCGCACGATGCGTCTCTTCAGGTAAGTTTCTAACAGTAACCACGGACATTTGACTTCTCCAGTTTAATAAAGCATACGTTATGCTATCACTATTAAGTTTTTGATGTCAAAATTTCCAAGAATGTATTGCAATGACCCATCCGTTACAAAATAATAGTGCGAATATCTTCAAACCACACCATTGCCCTGCATCCCTTTACAGCTCTTGCTTTCCAGCCTTTCAGGAAAATATCCCACTCTCACAAGAGAATTATTTCCAAAATAGTCGGGATTATCTCTGATGCGCAAATTAGAAATTTGCCCTACATTTAAGCGCTGGTGGCGGCGTCTGAAATGTAGAGCGAATCGTCAACCGTCTTGTAAGCCAATGGGGAAATGGGTATGCATAAAAATAATAATCGTTTTGCCCGGAATTGCCAACGTCATCGACAATTAATGCATTTTCATACTTTGACGCCACGACTAAAAACGTTAAGGTTGATTATCTCGGCCTTGTTTGCTCCGTCATTGTTCATGCAGTCCTTGTATGCACACGAAACGATAGATAACACGAATGCGACGGCAAACACAGCAACAAAGGTAGAAACGAGGGAGGAAACAACGGCGGCCACCAGTCAACTGGTCACCCTACCATCTGTAGCAAGCCAATACGGTGTGAGTCGCAAGACCTTACTTGCCGCAGAAGCCACTGACGCTAACCCGCAAGGTGTCAGCGATGCCGCCAAAGCCAATGCTAAAACTCTGAGCAAAGACAAAGGCAGCAATAACCTACCGATTGATGTGAAGTTGAATGAAATTAAAGTACGCGCTAAACGCTTTCATGAAATTGGCCCTCTACCAGGTTTAGGTTTAACCAAAGATGAAATCCCTGGCAACGTACAAAGCATCACAGCTAAAGAGATTAAAGAATCGCATTCGTTAAGCATTACCGATTTGATGAATAAAAAGCTGCAATCAGTGACGGTGAACGATTACCAAGGTAATCCTTTTATGATGGATGTGCAATACCGTGGTTTTACCGCAGGGCCACAAATAGGCACACCGCAAGGTTTGAGTGTGTTCTTTGATGGTATTCGTGTGAATGAACCGTTTGGTGATGTGGTGAATTGGGATTTGATTCCCATGAATGCCTTAGCGGGTGTGGATGTGTTTCCTGGTTCTAACCCCATCTTTGGCTTAGGCACATTGGGCGGTGCGTTTACGGTGAAGACCAAAGATGGTTTTAATAACGATGGCGTCGATGCAGAAATCCTCGCAGGCTCTTATGGGCGTAAACAGTTACAAGTGTCTGGGGGTACCAACAATGGCACCTTTGCTTTGTTTGGTGCGGGCAACTTCTTTTTAGAAGATGGTTGGCGCGATAACTCGCCCAGTAAAGTGAATCAGTTCTTTGGTAAGGCCAGTTATCGCGGTGAGAAGCTCGACCTGAACTTGAGTACCTTATTGGTGGGGACGGATTTGGTGGGCAATGGTTTGTTGCCGAGTGAGATGTACAAACAAGACCCCAGCAGCGTATTCAGTTCACCCGATACCACGAAAAACAAGCTCATTCAGTTTCAGCTAAGTGGGGCGTTTCAGGTGAATGATAACTTCAATATTACTGGGCAGGTGTATAACCGTAATAGCAAACGGCATAGTGTCGGGTCAGATGTTTATACAGAGTTTAGCGATGGAGAATATATTGTAGCTCCAAAAAATATTGCTTCTGGAGACCAGCTCACCTGCTTACATAATAGTCATAACAAATATGGTATTCCAGATTATTACTTGGTTGAGGAACCCAGCAATATTGGAGATATCGCCGCAGCGGTAGCTGCTGGCGACACTAGCGACCCACTTTATGACATATATCTGAATAACAACCAAGTGAAATTCCTAGTGGACTATAGCTATAACTATGACTTTGTTACACCAGTTGACACCAGCCTTATTGAAGACACTTTTAATAAAGATCTGCCCATATATTATGCTAATTTTGTTCATCAAGAATTTAATTTTTGGAAAAACTCAGGTGCTAGTTTAACAATTCCAGAAGACCAACAAGCTTTAGTTAGACCAATTACATCCCCTAATCTCCCCGATGGATCAGCTACTGAGTTTTCTTATATTGGAGGAAGTAAGGGACCAACTTTAAATGACCCAGCAGGGCCGGTATCGGTTAGCAATTCTTCATTAGACTATTTTTATACTCCAAATGGCGATGGAACATTTAACAAACATATTATATTAACAATACGGGCACGTAATCTTGAAAAATGCGGTGAAGCAATAAGCCGTATTGATGCTAATGGTCATCCAGTTTATGGTACTCCTAACAATAATGCTCCTGGTTACGGGACATACGACCCTGTTACGGGCCTACTCAAAGTAGTAGACGGTGCATTTGATACGTATGGTGGCGGCACAGTGATTGAAGGCGTGCCCACTGCTGTGATTACCGAGAATACTATAGACCAGCTGGTGAAAGGGAGTGCCGTACAATTCAACTGGAATTTAGACCACCATAAATTCATGGTTGGCGCTTCAATAGATTCTGCCAGCGCCGATTACAACACTACGCAACGTTTAGGTTTTTTGGATGCCAAGCGCAATGCCTATTTTGACCCACAACAAGCCTTAGATGCCTATATTGCTGCCAACGAGGGCGGTGAGATACGCAATAACGATTTTGATGGCACCTCGCTTACCAAAAGTATTTACGCTAGCGAAACATGGAGCCCTATTGAAACTCTACATGTGACAGGTGCACTCCGCTACAACCAAACTAAAGTTAAAAACACCTTAGCAGTGCGTGAAAGTGCATCACTTTACGACACGCCCTTACATGCCTACCCAGCTTACCCAGATACCATTGGTATCTGCCCCAATGGCAATTGCAACGGCGTACCAACTGGCTACCACAAATTAAACCTCACTAGTCTTCTAAACAAACCAGCCACAGAAAAGTACTCTTATTATTCACTTAACCCTTCACTCGGTGCGACTTGGCAAGCATCACCACAGTTGAATATTTTTGGTAATGTAGCGCAAGGAACGCGTACACCGAGTGTAGTTGAACTAGGTTGTGCGCTAGGGCGCAGGAAAAACCCAGATGGTTCAGAGAGCGTATATGGCCCTGGCCGCACTTGTTCGCTGCCTAGCGCACTCTCAGGTGACCCATACCTACCACAAATTAAAGCCACTACTTATGATATTGGCCTGCGCGGTACGATGAATAAAGCATGGGGGCTAGACAATGTCGAATGGAATCTTGGTGCTTACCGCACCGATTTGCGTGATGATATCTATTTAGTTAGTCTTGGACCTGGTCGAGACTT
>NZ_JABFRA010000004.1 GCF_013141425.1 Methylotenera sp.
GATTCCGTTGGTAGTCGATTCCTTGAAACGTGCGCAGGATGAAACAGGTCAGGCTAAATTATTCTCAGCCAACATCACGGCGGATGATCACTACGAAATGTGCGCTCGTGCAGACTTTATCTTAGAAGCATTTGGCCCAGATGCAGACAAAGTGGCATTCTTAGTCGATGGTTATGTAGGCGGCCCCGGTATGGTGACAACTGCACGTCGTCAATATCCAAATCAATATTTACATTATCACCGTGCGGGACATGGCGCGGTAACATCACCTTCAGCAAAACGCGGCTACACAGCCTTTGTTTTAGCTAAAATGAGCCGTTTACAAGGGGCTTCTGGTATCCATGTGGGCACAATGGGATACGGCAAAATGGAAGGCGAGGGCGACGATAGAATCATCGCTTATATGATTGAGCGTGATGAGTGCCAAGGCCCTGTTTACTTTCAAAAATGGTATGGTATGAAGCCAACCACACCGATTATTTCGGGCGGTATGAATGCGCTGCGCTTACCAGGCTTCTTTGAAAACTTAGGCCACGGTAACGTTATTAACACCGCTGGCGGCGGTGCTTATGGCCATATTGACAGCCCAGCGGCGGGTGGTATTTCATTGCGTCAATCTTACGAGTGCTGGAAATCAGGCGCGGACCCAATTGAATATGCTAAAGAACACAAAGAGTTCGCGCGTGCATTTGAGTCATTCCCTAAAGATGCGGATAAGTTGTTCCCAGGATGGCGTGAGAAACTAGGTGTACATAGATAGTTCTAAATCCTTTAACTCAAATTAAGCGTTGTCATGGCTTGCCGTACTCATGTGTACTGTCTTCGCCCTTCCGCCTTGACTTTGAGTTTAAAGTAATTAGAACAAAATAAGCCTCTGCGTTATAGAATATCGCAGAGGCTTTTTCTTGTAGTAAATAAACAGATTGATGAGCAGAAATCATGAGCGACCAATTCGACATTCAACAGTACCAAATTAAACATGAACCTTTTTATCAGCCCACTGGTAATGAAGTAGCTTTATATGAGGCTGCTTATGCTGCCCGTTTACCTGTCATGTTAAAAGGTCCAACAGGTTGTGGTAAATCACGTTTTGTTGAACACATGGCTTGGAAGTTAGGTAAGCCGCTTATTATTGTAGCCTGTAATGAAGATATGACCGCATCCGATTTAGTAGGACGCTATTTGTTGGATGCGAATGGCACGCGCTGGCTAGATGGCCCGCTAACACTAGCAGCCCGTTACGGTGCTATTTGTTACTTAGATGAAATCGTAGAGGCGCGCCAAGATACAACGGTAGTGATTCACCCGCTAACTGACCACAGACGCACTTTACCTTTAGATAAAAAAGGTGAATTAGTGGCAGCGCATCCTGACTTTCAATTGGTGATTTCTTACAATCCAGGCTATCAAAGCCTGTTGAAAGACTTGAAGCAATCAACCAAACAGCGCTTTACTGCATTTGATTTTGATTATCCAACTGCGGCATTAGAAACGACTATTTTGGCGAAAGAAACTGGGTTAGATAAATCAATCGCCGGCCAGTTAATCAAGATAGGGCAAGTTGCGCGTAACCTTAAAGGCCATGGCTTGGACGAAGGAATTTCAACGCGCTTATTAGTCTATGCAGCAACGCTGATTAAAGGCGGCGTAGCTCCACGAGATGCATGCCGTATGGCGTTGGTACGCCCAATCACCGATGATGCCGATATTCGAGATACTTTAGATCATGCGATTGATGCTATTTTTGCTGAATAGTAGTTGTGAACGTTAAATCATGTCGCTGGTAGTTTCTGACGATTTAGAAAAGTATTGGAGGTTGCTCGATAGCCGCTTTCCAAAGGTGCAAGATGTTTTTGAAGCTTGTATGCAACAAGCTTTTAAAGTGCTGAGTAATGACGGCCTGACGGCTTATGTGGAAAGTGCTAGTTTTTTAGGAAAAATGGGGCGGGGTGTTGAGCCTATTTTGATTTTTCTTGAAGAGTGGCCAGTTGTTGCAAAAATTTTAGGTGAAGCTTCATTGTCGCCGATTATGGATTGCATACGACAAATGTGGCGCTCACCTAATAGCAAGGCGATTGCACCATTCTTGCAGGTCTTGCCAGCAGCTTCACGCAGGCTACATTCGCAAGCGCAGATGCAAGACTATCTAGATTTGGTGCTGGATTTTATGAATCGCACCACAAGTTCAATCCATGGACACCATATGACTATGCCGAGTCCGGGATTACCCGATTTTTTCGCTAAATCTCCCTATTTACTTAGCCAAGTGTCATTGGTTGGCCTGAAAAATTGGGTGAACTATGGTATTCATAATTACGGTCATCATCCTGAACGCCAAATAGATTATTTCAGCTTGCAATCGGCTGATAGCAAAGCCATGTTGCAGCGCGAGCGGCATGGGACTTTGCTGGTGGATAATGAACGTAAACTAGATTTATATTTGCGCGGACTTTGGAAGGACAATGACTACCTAGTGCCTTATTCCACTGGCTTTGATGAGCTGCGTAAGCCGATACCTTATTATGATAAATTTGGTATTCGTCTGCCAGATGTGTATGAAGATGCACGCGGCATTTCTGGGGTTAATCGCTACCGTGCGGCATTGGCGCATATCGCTGCCCATCGACGTTGGACGACTGCTATATTTGCAGATAACTTCAGTCCGTTTCAGCGCATGGCAGTGGAGATTTTTGAAGATTCCCGCGTTGAGTTTTTGGCAATGTGTGAGTATCCAGGTTTAAGGCCTCTATTTTTGGCCTTGCACCCAAAACCTGCAGAAGACGCATGTAACCTAGAAACAGAGTCCGCAGTGCGTCATCGATTGGCGATGATGTCGCGTGCGTTATTAGATGCAAAGCATGGCTATCAAACCCAGCATATTATTGATTTCGTGCAACGCTTTCATCAAACGATGGCAAAAGGTCAATCAAGCACGCAGGAAATCGCTGATCTGGCGATTTTATTTGTAGCCAAAACACGTCGTCAAAGTGACCAATTGCCGAATGTACACTTTTTGGATACAGAGGTGGATTATCGTGATGACAACCGCCATATGTGGCGTTATTACGAAAATAGTGACGATGAGGAGCAATTTGAAGAACATCCTCAGACTGCTAATGAAGAGATAGCTCAAAACTTGCCACCACGCCATTATCATGAGTGGGATTACACCTCGCAAAGCTATAGGCCAGATTGGGTGAGTGTCTATGAAACACTGCATCCGCAAGGCAATCCACAATCTATTGATAAGCTACTAGAAAAACATGCAGCATTGGCAAAGCGATTAAAGCGATTGCTCGATTTATTAAAGCCACAACAAAAAGTGCGCATTCGTTACCAAGAAGAGGGTAGCGAGTTGGACTTAGATGTGGCATTACGCTCTTTGATTGATTACAAAAGTGGCGCTGCACCTGACTTACGTATCAATATGAGCCATAAAAACGATGGCCGTGATATTGCGGTAATGCTGTTATTGGATTTGTCTGAATCTTTAAACGACAAAGTGGTGGGTACAGACCAAACAATCTTAGAACTCAGTCAAGAGGCCGTTTCATTGCTGGCTTGGGCAGTTGAACAGTTAGGCGATGGTTTTGCCATTGCAGGCTTCTACTCTAATACCCGCCATGAAGTGCGATATTTGCATATCAAGGGTTATAGCGAATCATGGGATAACACTGTAAAAGGTCGATTGGCAGCCATGCAGGCTGGCTACTCAACGCGCATAGGCGCGGCGATGCGCCATGCAGCCCTTATGCTAGAGCATAGGCAGGCTGATAAAAAAATGATGTTGATTCTGACCGATGGTGAACCAGCAGATATTGACGTGAAAGACAAAAAACTACTGATTCAGGATGCGCATAAAGCAGTGCAAGAGTTAGACCAGCAAGACATTTACACTTACTGCATCAATTTAGACCCTAAAGCCGATGAGTACGTAAGCGATATTTTCGGCAAAAATTACACGGTGATTGATAACGTGGCGCGCTTGCCTGAACGCTTACCACAATTATTTATGGCGCTGACTAAGTAAAGCTATTTGTCTGTAGGGTTTACTGCAATTTTAAAAACCGCTTTGTGCAGGTGGTGCTCCGAAACCATTCCAGAGTGAGCATCTTCTGGAAAGAATATGCAAAATTTATTGGCTGGAGTCGTTAGCCAATTTAGCGGTAAATCATTATAAAACTGTACATCATTGGTTGTATTGAATTCATCAATCGGCGCATGGCAATCTGAAAGTGGCTTCCAGCCCATTTCATCAGTGCCATCAAGCACTAATTGAATGTCGATGTATTTGCGGTGACATTCAAGCTTAGATTCAGCTTTAGGTTGTCCAATTCCGCGTTGAATGATTACAAAAACATCATCACCCAATATAGTGTGTTTCCCTGAAGCTAAATTACGTAGGTTTGAGTTGTTAATATATTTCAATGCTTGAGGAAATAATGGATGCAATTTGGCGTATTTTTCAATATTGAGAATTGAATCAAAAATCATGAGAATGGCTTTCGGTTATATCCAAACTTTTCTATAAGCT
>NZ_JABFRA010000114.1 GCF_013141425.1 Methylotenera sp.
TGGCTCCTCGACCTGGGCTCGAACCAGGGACACACGGATTAACAGTCCGTTGCTCTACCGACTGAGCTATCGAGGAATCGGTGAAGGCGTGATATTAATGACTAAGCGACTTTTGGTCAATAACTAATGTGCTTAAAGTGAATATTTTTTTAAATATTTTTCAACTTAAAGCTTTTTCGATGCGATCTAAGGCATTTTGCAGATTAGCCATTGAGGTGGCGAACGAGATTCTAAAATAGCCATCCGCACCGAAAGCAGAACCTGGAACAACCGCTACATTAAATTCTTCGAGCAGGTATTCGGCTAAGGCCATGTCGGTGGCGGCTTTAATTTTGCCAGCTTTACGTAAGTTGGCAATCGCGCCGCGTGCATCAGGAAAAGCATAGAAAGCGCCACCTGCCATTAAACAGCTTAGACCTGGCATGGTGTTGAAGCGATTAACTACATATGTGTGGCGCTCTTTAAATGCACTTACCATGGGCTTAATGCAGTCTTGCGAGCCTTCTAGCGCGGCTTGCGCAGCCACTTGCGAGATAGACGTTGCATTGCTGGTGGATTGCGATTGCAATATCTCCATTGCTTTGATGATGTATGCGGGACCTGCGGCATAGCCTATGCGCCAGCCTGTCATGGAATAAGCTTTGGATACGCCATTCAACACAATACAACGGTCTTTTAGTGCGGGGGTCGCATTTAGAATATTGTAGAATTTATTGCCAGTTAAATTCACATGTTCGTACATGTCATCGGTGGCAACGAATACATGCGGATATTTAAGTAGTACATCGCCCAAGGCTTTAAGTTCATCTAGGCTATACACCGTGCCTGTTGGGTTGGAAGGTGAATTAATCATGAAAAGCTTGGTTTTTGGTGTGATGGCGGCTTCTAATTGCGCAGGCAACAATTTAAAACCTTGTTCGATACCGCATTCGATAATGACAGGTTTTGCTTCAGCCACCAAGGCAATATCAGCGTAGGACACCCAATAAGGCGCGGGAATAATGACTTCATCACCTTTATTCAATATCGCTAAGCACAAATTAAAAATCGTTTGCTTGCCACCAACGCCAACAATGACTTCATTTAAAGCGTAATCAAAACCGTTTTCATTTTTGAATTTATTAACAATGGCTTTTTTTAGTCCTGGAATGCCGGCAACTGGCGTGTATTTGGTAAAACCATTATCGATTGCAGTTTTTGCAGCCTCTTTAATGTGTAGCGGCGTATCAAAATCAGGTTCGCCGGCTGCTAAGCCAATAATATCGCGGCCTTCGGTTTTGTATTTGCCTGCTTTTGCAGTAATGGCAAGCGTAGGGGATTCTTTAATTGATTGAACGCGTAGAGATAAAACGGATGCTTGGTAAGCTGCTGATTGTGACAAAATATGCTTCCTTAGAACAACATTTGGCGAATAATTGAGTAGCCGCTATTTTACGCATAAAAATGTTGTTTAGGAATGATTTGTGTATTGCAATTACTCAGATTATTTGCCTTTGCTACACCTAATTATAGCAAAGGTATTTTGTAAAGCGGCTACAAAAATACCTGAACTAAATTCAATTTAGCATTGCAAGTTGCAACCTAATTGTTTGCTATATTCTAGCGCCAAGTCCTTATTGATATTGGCTATGGCTACATTAATTTCATGCATACTCGATAAGTCGCCAGCGGCCTGTGCAATAACGCCTAGCCTGAAGAGCGCATCAGTATTTGTTGCATCTAAGGCCACTGATTGTTGATAAGCGCGCTTGGCTTCTATAAAGTTTTTTTGATATTCATGAGCTGACCCTAATTCATACCATGCATCAGAATTTTTGGGATCTTTATCAATCCATTTTTGCGCTACCAGTAAAAGTTTAGGCCAGTCCTGATTAATCTCCGGTAGGGCAACTTGCATGAAAAAAGGTTTGTTTTCGTCATCTTCTTCCCAAAAGGCTTTTCCTACGATAGGGAATACTGTCTCGACAGGCAGTTTTTCTAGATTGGACAGCCATTCAATGGGAAGTGAATAGAAATAGGCACGTTTGCCAGGAGTTTTAAAGGTATTGATGCCGAGTAAATTACCATCTGTATCAAATATGCCACTGCCGCTCGCACCCATTCGAAACTGCGCGCTACTGCGAATGACATTTTCACCTTCAAATGGGTAGGTTGATTTAATGATACCTGCGGATGTTAATGGTGCGGGAACACCATTGGAGTGACCAATCGACAAAACTTCTTGCCCGCGTTTGAGTAGATTGCCTTTGCCTAAGGTTGCGGCTTTAAAGGGCAGGGCAATCGTAGTTAATAGACATAAGTCATGCCATCTATCGGCCTGCACGGAAGCAATATTGTAAGTGTCTTCGCCTCGCGCGACCCAAGGCTGCTTGGTACTACGAAATATATGGCAATTGGTAATCACTTTATTTTCACCTACCACAACGCCAGAACCATAAGACAAGCCACCTGTATCGTTATATCCACGCACCATGACAACTGTTTGTAATGCGCTTAATATCTTTTGTTGGTCAAGTGCAAAAGCGCTTTGGCTCATGCTAAGTAAGACGGCAAGCAGAATAAATCTAGGCATATTATTCCCCGATAAATAGGATTGATGAAGGTAATTTAAGTAAAATAAAGTTGAAAAAAGTCGTGCGCTAGCATGCTGCGTGATAATTTTTAAAAACCACGTTAGTCTAATGACTCGACTGTTTAGCTAAAAGTTCTTATCAAAAATACCTATCATTTCTCAGTTGGTAGCTTTAGAGCTATTTACTGTTAAAATAAAAAATTGAATTTAATAAAGATTTAACGTGTTTGTTACATTTCCCAATAGTAAATATCAGTTGTATCAGCCATTTCCGCCTGCTGGCGACCAGCCACAAGCAATTAAGAAATTAACGCAGGGCATTGACGATGGCCTGAAGTTTCAAACCTTGCTAGGCGTCACGGGTTCTGGCAAAACTTACACAATGGCCAATGTGATTGCAAGAACAGGTCGCCCGGCAATCGTCATGGCGCCAAATAAAACACTGGCAGCTCAGTTGTATAGTGAGTTCAGAGAGTTTTTCCCAAATAATTCTGTTGAATATTTCGTCAGTTATTACGATTATTATCAACCAGAGGCCTATGTTCCCTCGCGTGATTTATTTATTGAAAAAGACTCTAGCATCAACGAACACATTGAGCAGATGCGGCTTTCAGCGACAAAGGCTTTATTAGAGCGTGAAGACAGTATTATCGTGGCAACTGTTTCGGCGATATACGGTATTGGCGACCCAGTGGATTATCACGGCATGGTTTTGCATGTGCAGACAGGCGAAAAAATCGCACAGCGCGACATGATTTCTCGTTTGGTGGGTATGCAGTATGACCGGAACGAATTTGATTTTGCGCGTGGTACGTTTAGAGTGCGCGGAGATGTGATTGATGTGTTCCCCGCGGAAAATAACGAAACCGCCGTGCGCATCTCGATGTTTGACGATGAAATTGAGAGCATCACCTTGTTTGACCCGCTCACAGGGCAGATTTTCAACAAAATTCCGCGCTATACCGTGTATCCGTCAAGCCACTATGTTACGCCACGAGAAACTACTATTCGCGCCATGGAGAAGATTAAACACGAACTTAAAGACCGCGTGGATTTTTACATTAAAACTGGTAAGTTGGTAGAAGCCGCGCGCATCGAGCAGCGCACACGGTTTGACCTAGAAATGCTCAATGAGATTGGCTTTTGCAAAGGCATTGAAAACTATTCACGACATTTGTCTGGGCGTAATCCTGGCGATCCACCACCAACGTTGATTGATTATTTGCCTAATAATGCATTGATGATTATTGATGAAAGCCACGTCACCGTGCCGCAAGTGGGCGCCATGTATAAAGGTGACCGTTCACGTAAAGAAAATTTAGTGGATTACGGCTGGCGTTTGCCATCGGCCTTAGATAATCGCCCGCTTAAGTTTGATGAGTTCGAGCGCATTATGCGCCAATGCGTATTTGTTTCTGCTACACCCTCTGAATACGAAGCGAATCACCAGCAGCAAATCGTCGAAATGATTGCGCGACCAACGGGCCTGGTTGACCCGGAAATTATCGTGAAACCAGCAGATACACAGGTGGACGATTTGCTTGGTGAAATTAAACTACGCGTTGCTGTGGGCGAAAGAGTGTTGGTTACCACTCTGACCAAACGCATGTCGGAAGATCTGACCGATTACCTAAATGAACATGGTGTAAAAGTACGTTATTTGCACAGCGATATTGATACGGTAGAGCGCGTAGAAATCATTCGCGATTTACGTTTGGGTGAGTTTGATGTGTTGGTTGGCATTAACTTATTGCGCGAGGGGTTGGATATTCCTGAAGTTTCATTGGTTGCCGTGCTCGATGCAGATAAAGAAGGATTTTTACGTTCAGAGCGTAGCTTGATACAAACGGCAGGACGTGCCGCGCGAAACTTAAACGGCAAAGTGATTTTTTATGCGAATAAAATTAC
>NZ_JABFRA010000067.1 GCF_013141425.1 Methylotenera sp.
GCAAATGCAGCGAGTATGCTGAGTGAAACTGGGCTGAACCATTTTTTGGGTAGGTGTACGCCTAGCCATAGCACGCCTAAACTTAGCAATGCGCCACTTAAACTTAAAATAAACGTGGGGGATAAAAACTGACCAAGCAGTAGGCTGCTGGCAAATACCCGCAAAATACTTACCCATGCGGCGGTGGCAAAACCATACTGGTACAGCACATACAAGGTCACGATATTGGCAATGCCAGGCTTTACGCCTGGTAAAGGCGATGGAATTACGGCTTCTACCATGTGTAGCGCAATGGCAAAGGCCGCAAGCTTGGCAATGCGGTGGTCTTCTGCAGTGGTTTGAATTTGGGTTGGTTTCAATCTGGTTGCTCTTTAATCTGAGCTAATAATTAAGTGAATCATAAGGTTTCGTTTCGCCTAGTAACTCTAGGCTAATTTGATTAGGCAAACAAATGGCAGCTTGCCCCGCGCGCGTTAGCCAGCCTTGATGTACGCAATATTGATTATGGCAAGGGGATTTTGCAAAACGCGCTTTGCCTTGCGCAATGCTGATGGTGGCAGTACCTATGGGGCCGTGCACATGTATTTCGCGCTGCTGATTGAGGCTGTAGGTGGCGTAGATTTTATCGCCTAGGCGGATTTGTACTTTAGCCGCATGTTCATTGGTCCACAGTGTTTGAAATAACAAGACGATGCCTAGTATGCCAGTTAAAACAATTAGCCAATCGCCTATGAGCAACTCTTTGCAAAGTTGCTTTGGCAAGGTGAATAGGTTACTGAATCGTGGTGAATTTAACATCTGTGCTGAGCCAATTGAGTTTATTAACCATTCTCTTTGACACAAAAATCTGGCCTTTGGCATCAATCACCATGAAATTATCAATGCCAAATGCTTGTGCGGCCGTGCTTTTATTCTCAGCTGATTCGATAAAAATCGGCTTGGAAGCGACGTCCGACAAAACACCTGCCTGCGTCTCCTGAGTGGCTTGTGGCGGCACCAGCACGGTTACGGCTTGTGTGTGTTGTACTGGGTAACCTGTGCGTGGGTCGATGATATGGCAGTAGCGTTTACCGTTTAACGTGAAGTACCGTTGGTAATCGCCCGATGTGCCAACCGCCCAGCCATCGGGTAAATCGACTGTAGCAATCGCGGTGGGTGCACGCGGATGTTGTATGCCGATGCGCCACGCTTTGTTGCCATGCTGGCCAATGGCAATAATATTGCCACCAATGTTAATGAGTGCATTTTTAACGCCTGTTTGGCGTAAATATTGCGCAGCATAATCGAGCGCATAACCTTTGGCATAGCCGCCTAAATCAAGCTTAACCGCGCGATTTTTGCTATAGGCAGTATGTTCTTCAAGCACAATATCTTCCATACTTGGCTTGGCATTAACTAATGATTTTATTTTTTCATCGTCAATTTTTACGGCACCAAATTCATCGCGCTGAAAGCCCCAAGCGCCGATTAAATGGCCAATAGCTGGGTTGAATAAGCCTTCAGATTTAATAGAAAGTAGTTTGGCATCGGCAAGCATGGTGGCTAAATCTGGTTGAATGGAAATGGGCTGGCTACCCGCCTCAAACGTCGCATTTAATTGCCCAATCTCACTCGGCTTGCCCGCTGAGATTGGCTTCCATGCGTGTAGGCGATCGTGTAACTGTTGAAAGTCTTGCAACACTTGATTGGCAAGAGATCTTGCGCGCGCATCAGGTTCACCATAAATGCTGATATCCACCAAGGTGCCAAACACATAGCTTTGGCTATGGTAGAGCGGTTCTTCAAAACAGCTTGTGAGAAGAAGAAAGATGGGAATTAATAAATATCGCATACGGATATGATAGACGATTTAGAACGAAATATTAGGTTTGATTCAAATCGGCATTCCCCGCTTTGGCTGGTTTGATAAGCGCAACAAGCTTAGAGGCTAGCGTTTCTCTAAGGCCTCTAGAAAAACTTGTGCTGGTTTGCAGTCTGTTTGTTTTGCTATCTCAACCATGCCAGTTGGGCTGGTCACATTAATCTCGGTTAAAAAATCACCAATCACATCTAAGCCAACTAAAAATAATCCTGCTTGCTTAAGCGTTTTGCCAACCGTAGTGGCGATTTCTAAATCACGCGCGCTGAGTGCTTGAGCCACCCCTGTGCCGCCCGCCGCCAAGTTGCCACGCGTTTCGCCAGCTTTTGGAATACGTGCAAGCGCATAGGGTAATGGCATGCCATCAATCACAATAATTCGCTTATCGCCTTGTAATATTTCAGGCAGATAGCGCTGCGCCATAATGGTGCGTGCGCCAAAATTGGTGATGGTCTCTAGTATCACGCTGATATTGGGGTCTGTTAAGCTTAAACGAAAAATACTGCTGCCACCCATGCCGTCTAACGGCTTTACCACGATATCTTGATGCGAATTTAAAAATTCACGAATCAAATTGTTATTCGCCGTGACTAAAAATTCAGGTGCAAACTGCGGAAACCGTGTGACCGATAGTTTTTCATTCCAACTGCGAATCGCACTTGGTTTGTTATAGACCTTTCCGCCTTGTTCGGCGGCGATTTCAAGCAGGTAAGTGCTGTAAAGATACTCGTTATCAAAAGGCGGATCTTTGCGCATGATAATCGCGTCAAACGCCGCGGGCACATATTCAATGGCCTGTTCTGTCGAAAATTGCTGTGCCGTAAAAGTGAATTTTTGCGCGTTAATTTTAGCCGTTTCGCCACGTAAAAAAAGATCGTGCTGTTGGCTTACAAATAACTCGTGGCCGCGGCTTTGTGCCGCGCGCATAATGGCCAGACTAGTGTCTTTATGGGCTTTTAAGCTTTCTAGTGGGTCTAAAATGAAGAGTAGTTTCATTGCCGTTTATTTATTGATTGAGCGGGTCTTGCTCTTGTAGCTCAATTGCAGCGGCGAGTAGCGCCAAGCGCGCCACAACGCCATAAGCGTAAAAGCGATTCGGCGCGGCATCGGGTGCACCTGCGCAATCGGGTAATGTACAGGGCTTTTCGAATGCCAACGGCACAAAATGCGAACCTGGTGCGTTGAGGTTTTCATCTACGTCGCGCCCAGTGTGGACACGGTAAAACCCACCAATCACAAAGTGGTCCATCATGTATACCACAGGCTCGGCTACCGCATCATTGATGCTTTCAAAGGTGTACACGCCTTCTTGAATAATCACTTCAGAAACCTGCAAGCCTTCTTTGACGACCGACATTTTATTGCGAGCCTTGCGATTTAAATCACGCACATCGTCAGGAGACTTTACCGTCATAATGCCCATGCCATAGGTGCCAGCGTCAGCTTTTACAATCACAAATGGTTCTTGGGTGACGCCATATTGCGCATATTTTATTTTAATCTTTTCAAGTAATTGCGCTACTTTTAGGGCAAGGCATTCTTCACCGGTGCGTGCGTGGAAGTCAATCTCGCCACAAGTTTCAAAATAGGGATTGAGTAGCCATTCATCAATGCCAAGCAGTTCGGCAAACTCTTTCGCCACGCGGTTATACGCACTAAAATGTTGCGATTTTCGACGTGTGCTCCAACCTGCGTGCAACGGCGGTATTAAATCTTGCTCCAGATTTTTAAGAATTTCTGGGATGCCTGCCGACAGGTCATTGTTAAGTAAAATCGCACAGCTATCAAAATCGCCCAATGTTTTATTGATGAGTTTGATGCGATTGCCGATTCTCACTACTGGTTCTAGCAGCAGGGTGTGACCATCATGTGTTTCGAGTTCTGCGGGCTCGGTAATTTCAGGCGAAATGGAGCCTACTCGCACGTCAAGCCCGGCTTGTTTTAAAATGTTAACCAGTTCATAAACATTACGTAAGTAATAAGTATTGCGGGTGTGATTTTCTGGAATAACCAGCAAGCGGTGGGCTTCTGGGCAGATTTTTTCTACCGCTACCATGGCGGCCTGTACGCTTAAAGGCAAGAAGTCTGGGTTAAGGTTATTAAAGCCACCAGGGAATAAATTGGTATCAACGGGTGCAAGCTTGAAACCCGAGTTGCGTAAATCCACACTGGCATAAAATGGTGAGGCATATTCTAGCCATTGGGTACGAAACCAATGCTCGATTTTTGGCATGGCATCCAGCATCTTTTTTTCTAGGCTGAGTAACGGGCCATTCAAGGCGGTTGTTAAGTGTGGGACCATAAATACTTTCTAAACTTATAATACTTCGTGTGCTTGCACATCGGCGTGGTAGCTACTTCTTACCATGGGGCCACTTGCTGTGTTATTAAAGCCCATCGCTCCGGCTTTTTGTTTTAATTGATCAAATACAACAGGTTCTACATAGCGCATTACGGGCAAATGGTGCACGCTGGGTTGCAGATATTGCCCTAAAGTGAGCATGCTGACATTATGCGCACGCAAATCTTGCATAACCGCTAAAATCTCATCGTCGGTTTCGCCTAATCCTAACATTAGGCCCGATTTTGTCGGTATATCAGGGTACATTTCGCCAAATTTTTTTAGCAAGGTGAGCGAGTTTTGATAGTCCGAACCAGGTCTGGCTTGCTTGTAAAGGCGCGGGATAGTTTCCAGATTGTGATTCATTACATCAGGCGGCGCTTTGCGCAATATTTCCAGTGCTACGTCTAGGCGACCACGGAAATCGGGGACTAATATTTCAATTTTAATATTAGGTGATTGCTGGCGTACCGCATGTATACAATCGACAAAATGTTGCGCGCCGCCATCCGGCAGGTCATCACGGTCTACGCTGGTTATGACCACGTAATTAAGTTTCATTTGGGCGATGGTACGCGCTAAATTTTCTGGTTCGTTTTTGTCGGGTGGTAGGGGCTTACCATGTGCCACATCGCAAAAGGGGCAACGGCGGGTGCAAATGTCACCTAAAATCATAAAGGTTGCGGTGCCGCCGCTAAAGCATTCACCAATATTCGGGCAGCTTGCTTCTTCACAAACAGTGTGCAGTTGGTTGTCGCGCAGAATTTTTTTGATTTCCTGATAGCGTGCGGAATCGGGCGCTTTCATGCGTATCCATTCGGGCTTACGCTGCATCGGTTGCGGAATAATCTTAATCGGAATACGCGAGGTCTTTGCGGCGTCAATTTCTTTGATCCCTGCAATTTTAGAACCTGTTCTATTCTCATTAATTTTTGGCGTAGTAAGGTCAGTCATGCGAATGTCCGTCGGCTAATTTTTTGCAGAGAATTTCGATAAGTCTCTCCGCAATCGTTGGGAGGCTGGCAGCAATGCCTAAATCTTGTGTCTGTGTCACTTTTAGTCCTGCAAAACCACAAGGGTCGATGGCTTCAAATGGTGTTAAGTCCATGTTGATATTCAAGCTTAGGCCATGATAGCAGTAATTGTTTTTTATACGTAAGCCAAGTGAGGCAATTTTGGCTTCTTGCACATACACGCCAGGGGCGTCGGTTTTGGCTTCAGCAGTATGGCCATAGTCTGCCAGCAACTCGATGACCGTATTTTCTAAAATACTGACGAGTTTTCGTATATTGAGTTGGTGGCGGTTTAGGTCGAGTAATAGGTAAATAATAAGCTGCCCAGGCCCGTGATAAGTGATTTTTCCGCCACGGTCAGTATGCACGACCGGAATATCCTCTCGAATCGGTAACCGAACATTTTTGCGATTGAGCCCCAAGGTAAAAACGGCTGGATGTTCCGTCAGCCAAATTTCATCGGGCGTGCTGGGGGTTCGAGCCGCGGTGAACTTCTGCATGGCATGCCAAGTTTCGGTAAAATCGCTAAGCCCTAACTCTCTGATTACTGGAATAGGTGTTTCTTGTGCTATTTTTAAAGAAGGCTGCATTTAAAAATTGTAATGGGGTGAACTGGCCAAGGTCACAAAAAATTCAAAGTGCAAATTTAACAAGCGGATGTGAACTGAGCAGGCGGTAAATATCATCTAACTGTGCTTGCGATTTCACATGTACCGTACAGGTCAGGCTGGTGTATTTGCCAGAAGAACTGACGCGTATTTCAATCTGCTCGGGTGAGAATGTCGGGATAATGGTGCTGATGAGAAGAACAACGGTCTCTTTAAAAATACTCTGCGTTTTACCCATAACCTTGATCGGGAAGTCGCAAGGAAAATCAATGAGGGGTGCAGCGGTATGCGGTTCAATATCAGCCATAATTTATTCGTGCAAGTATGTTTTTATTGTAAAAGCAACTTAATCGAATCCCAAGCGCGTCCAAAAACACCTGCACCCTCAATTGATTTTGCTGCAACCAAGGTGCGCTCATCAATTGTTTTACCGTTTAAGGTAAATTTTACGCTACCAATAATCTGACCTTTTTTGATTGGGGCAATTAATGGTTGAACGCTAGATAGAACGGCCTTTACATTGGCATACTCTCCTTTAGGTAAGGTAACGAATAAATCATCGCTAACCGTAGAAGCCACTTGATTTTCATTGCCTTTCCAAACTTTTAGCTGATTTATGCTTTGTCCATTTTTATAGACTAATTTTGTATCAAAATATTGATACCCGTAATTGAGTAATTTTTGGCTTTCTGTAGCACGTGCGGCATCGGTAGGGGCGCCAAGGACAACGGAAATGCGGCGGACATTATCCCGTTTAGCTGAAGCAATTAAACAATAGCCAGCGGATTGCGTATGCCCCGTTTTCATGCCATCTACATTGGGGTCTAGCCATAACAGTCGGTTACGGTTGGGCTGGGTAATTTTGTTGTAGGTATATTCTTTGACAGAATATAGACGCTGATACTGCTCGGGAAAGTCTTGAATTAAGGCGGTCGCGAGAATGGCTAAATCATCTGCTGTAGTGTAATGTTGCGGATCAGGCAAACCTGTTGCGTTCATGTAGTGGGTATTTTTCATGCCCAAACGCTGCGCTTCTTTATTCATCATGTCGGCAAACTGTGCTTCCGTGCTGGCAATACCTTCTGCCAAGGTAATGGAGGCGTCATTGCCTGATTGAATAATCATGCCGTGTAAAAGCTCATCCACTGTTACTGGTTTATTGGGTTCAATAAACATTTTTGAGCCCTCGACTTTCCAGGCGATTTCACTGACTGGTAGCGATTGGGCGGGAGATAAAAAACCGTTTTTAATGGCTTTGAAACTTAAGTAAGCCGTCATGATTTTGGTAAGTGATGCAGGCTCAACACGCATGCTGCTGTTTTGTGCTGCAATCACATGGTGGCTATTAAAGTCTTTAAGTAAGTAGGCTTTTACCGCTAAATTTGGTGGCGAAGCTATCTGCGTGCTACCAGCGTGTGCAACGGAAGTGAAACTTGAGGCTATAAAAACCAGCGTTATAAAGCCAGGTTTAACTTGGCTTTTAAACCATGAAGTGAGAGAGTGACTAAGTACGATGTTGGTATTTGTTTGCATGGCAGTAAAGTTATTCATTAGTGACGTGTGCGGGGGCGTTTAGTTGTCTGCGAATATTGGCAGCAGAAATATCAGCTTCATTTTTGCTTGCGTAGGGCCCGAGCTTTACGCGATAAAGGCCATCATTATACACGTTAGCAACGGCTACATTTTCAACAAGATTCAGACTCTGGATTTTTTTCTGTAAAAGTGTGCCGTTAGCCTCATTTTTAAAAGCGCCTGCTTGTACGTAATATTGAGTCGTGTTGGCATTCGTTACTGCTGCAGGCAAGCTTTGTTCTGCGGGGTTTGCAATCGATTTGCTAATGTTTGCTAGGTTGTCGAAGGATGACTGATTCGCTAACAAATTATTGTCAGACTGTTTTTGTATCGCTTCTGCACTGGTGTCTATTGTTTCCACTTCAACCAAACCACTACCTTGATCTATCAAGCGTAGTTGATGTGCAGCGGCATAAGATAAATCGATTAAGCGCTTATGTTTAAATGGCCCTCTGTCGTTGATGCGAACAATCACAGAGCGACCATTGGCAGGATTAGTCACTTTGGCGTAGCTTGGAATCGGCAATATCGTATGTGCAGCCGTCATGGCATACATATCATAAATTTCGCCAGTCGAAGTTTTTTTGCCATGAAATCGCTTGCCATACCAAGAGGCAATACCCTGTTTTTTATAGGGCACATAGCTGTTCATGGGCGTATAGCGTTGGCCCAAAGCCGAATAAGGTCTGTTAGCACGTGCGTGATAGGGCTCTGTTTTTAGCGTTGCACTTGGGATACTGTCGATATTGGCGGGGGCATTCTCACCTGGACCATCATCTAAGTAATAGCCTCCTGAGCCCGGTTTTAATTCTGGTTTTGGTTCTATTTTTGTGATGACTTCATTGGCTGTTGAGGGTTTTGTTTCTGCGGGTATTGGTTTGGCAGGCGATGTAGTTGGAGTTTTTGCACTGGGCGAAGGGGTAGTTGATTTCATAGGGCTATTTAAGCTACAAGCGGCTAATAAGGTGATTGCACACCACACAGCATATTTTCTTGCTAGCCTCGACATCATCGATAATAATCGGCGGTTTACTAAAATATGCTTTTTTAAAAATAGCCCAAGCATTAAGTTGCCACCAGTTTTTTATGTGTTTGAATGCTCATTAAGATACCAAAGCTGAGGCATATTGTCACCATTGAAGTTCCGCCATAACTAATTAAAGGTAATGGCACGCCAACCACAGGCAGAATGCCGCTGACCATGCCCATGTTAACAAATGCATAAGTGAAAAATGTCAGTGTGATGCTACCCGCCAACAAGCGTGAAAACGTGCTTTGCGCTTGCGATGCAATCACTAGGCCACGTAGGATAATTAGACTAAAAAGAGTGAGGAGTAATAGGTTGCCTAAAAAGCCAAACTCTTCACTAAATACCGCAAATATAAAGTCGGTTGTTCGCTCTGGTAAAAAGTCTAGCTGTGTTTGCGTGCCGTTAAGCCAGCCCTTACCTGCAACTCCACCTGAACCAATTGCAATAATCGCTTGTATGGTGTGGTAGCCAGAACCCAGCGGATCCTGTGTTGGGTCAAGCAGTATTTCAATGCGTCGTCGCTGATAATCGTGTAGCAGAGTCCATAGGATGGGCGTAGAGGCGGCAAATAGAACAATGCCGCCAAGCAAAAATTTCCAATTTAGCCCAGCTAAAAACAAAATATAAAAGCCAGAAGCTGCAATGAGTAGTGATGTCCCTAAGTCGGGCTGTTTCATAATTAACGCTACGGGAATACCCAATAATAGGGCTCCAATCGCAAAGTCGGCGACTTTTGGCTTACCTTCACGTTGCGAAAAATACCAGGCGAGCATCATTGGCATGGCAATACGCATAATCTCAGAGGGTTGGATTGTAGTAACCCCTAGGTTTAACCAGCGCTGTGCACCATGACTAATTGTGCCAAATAATTCAACGCAAATTAAAAGAAAAACGCCGAGTATGTAGAGTGGTAATGCAACGCGCTCGAGTTGATTTGGCGCAATATTGGCGGCGACCCACAAGAAGCTGAACGCCACAACTATGTTGAGCCCTTGTCCATACACCCGTGATGCACTTTGTCCTGAAGCGCTATAGAGAACAAATAGGCCTACCATCAAGGTAAAAAATAAGCAGGCCATCAGAAAAGGGTCTATGTGCTTTATGAATCGCTGTAACAGTTTGCTAATCATGCAATTCTTCTTCAGGTGCAAGTATAGGTGTAGTTGTACCGGTATTCTCAGTAAGAGTTGGGGGTTCTTTCTTGTCAGAAGTGGTATTTTCAGGGGTTGGCAATTTGCCTAATAAATAATAATCCATTACTTTTCTAGCGATAGGGCCAGCGGCAGAGCCACCATGACCACCATTTTCCACGATAACGGCAAGCGCAATGGTGGGGTCCTCTGCCGGTGCGTAAGCTACAAATAGCGCATGGTCACGATGGCGCTCATCCAGCGCGCTGGCGTTATATTTTGCATTTTGCTTGATGCCAACTACTTGTGCTGTGCCGGTTTTTGCTGCAATGCTATAGCCTGCGTTTGCGCCGACACTGGCTGCAGTACCTCCAGGCAATGTCACATCAATCATTCCGCGTTTCACAATCTCAATATTTTCTGGTTTAAGCGGAATCCTGTCTTGCACGACAAGTGGAATCATTTGGCTTTCATTGGAAATGGCTTTTTGAATTTTGGTCACTAAATGCGGTTTCATGGCCACACCATTGTTGGCTAAGGTTGCGGTAGCTTGGGCAAGCTGTAATGGCGTCACTAAAGTATAACCCTGGCCGATACCGACAATGACCGTTTCACCCTGATACCAAGGTTGTTTGAAACGACGTGATTTCCACTCAGGGGTAGGTAGCAAGCCTGCATTTTCGCCTTGAATATCGATGCCAGTTTTCCTGCCAAAATTAAAATGCCGTACAAAATCAGTTAATTTATCTATGCCTAATTCTAGCGCTAAACCGTAAAAAAAAGTGTCGCAAGAAATAGTAATAGCACGTTGCATATCAACCATGCCGTGTCCACCAGGTTTCCAGTCGCGGTATCGGTGTGAACTATTGGCTAAAGTAAAATACCCTGCATCATGAATTGCAAAAGGTGGCGCGCGTTTACCTGCCTCTAGCCCGGCCATGGCGACAAAAGGCTTGAAGGTTGACCCTGGCGGGTATATGCCGCGTATGGGACGATTAATAAGCGGTTTGTCTAGTGACTCGTTGAGTAGTTTCCAATTGTCAACATCAATGCCGTCAACAAATAAATTCGGGTCAAAAGTGGGCTGGCTTACATAGCTGAGCACTTCCCCCGTTTTAGGATTGATGGCGACTAAAGCGCCACGTCGTTCACCAAAGGCGGTTTCGGCGATTTCTTGTATCTTGCTATCAATCGACAACACCAGATTGCTACCAGGCACAGGTGCGGTACTGGATAATACGCGGACTGCACGGCCATCGGCATCAATTTCCACCTGTTGAAAACCAGTGGTGCCATGTAGCTGAGCCTCATAAAATTGCTCTACCCCACTTTTTCCTACATGATCCGAGCCTTTGTAATTGGAAAGTACGCCTTCTTTTTCTAGGTTTAATAAATCTCTATCGTTGATGCGGCCAATATAGCCCACCATGTGAGAACCAAGTTTGCCCAGTGGGTAGTGGCGATAAAGTCTCGACTTGATTTCTACGCCAGGAAATCGGTAATGATTCACGGCAAAGCTGGCCGCTTCTACTTCGTTGAGGTGGGTGCGAATCGGCACACTTTCAAAATTGCGGCTTTCTTCACGCAGTTTGTTAAAACGTTTGCGGTCTAGCGAGCTTACTTCAACGAGTTTGCTAACTTCTGCAATGGTTTGTTCTAGGTTTTCAACTTTCGAGGGTGTTATTTCGAGGGTATATACAAAGAAATTGTGTGCCAGTACAACACCATTTTTATCAAGAATTAAGCCGCGGTTTGGAACGATAGGCACTAAGGAAATGCGATTGTTTTCGGCGAGTGTCTGGTAATGCTTATATTGTTTAATCTGCAAATACGAAAAGCGAAAAGCCAATATGCCGAAAAAGAAAAGTACCACAAATGCGGTAAAGCCTAAGCGCAACCTAAAATAATATTGCTCGTGCAAAAAGTTTTTAAGTTCGGAACGCATTACTAAATGCCAATCCTCGATTGATCAAGCGGCACGTGAACGCCCGCCCGTATTGAGTCCGAGTAGCACTGCTATTTTCCATAATAAAATACCAGTAATGCTTGGTAAAAAATAACTCCAGCCTATAAAATCCGCCCCTGAGAAAGTTTTAAATATTAGTAGCGCGATTTGTGAAATAAGCAACAGTAGAAATACGTAGAAAAGTTGTTGTGTATTGTTAAATAACACGAGGCGACGTTGATAGGTCACGGCAAAAAAGGCGGTAATAGTATAGGCGAGTGCCTGTTGGCCAAATATGCTGCCCGTGGCTAAATCTACAAACAAGCCGACAAACCAAGCAGTGCCAACATTGCATAAATTTGGAGCACGTATTATCCAAAAAACAACCACAAGCAACAGAAAATCTGGGCGAATTTTTAACCAGACTCCAGACCAAGGTAGAAGTAGAAAAATGAACGCTACAATGAGCGAAAAGTAAACGGACTTTAGCTTACTCGGTGGCATGGGGTTTGCTCGTATTATCTGGGTTTGGTTTTGTATCAGCTGGTTTGGTTTGGTTTGGTTTCGCGTCAGCTTCTTTGCTGTCAAGCGGTTTTGCTAGCGCTTCTACTTTGCTCTGTTCGATAGCTAATTTAGCTGTTTGAGGAATACTAACTAACAATACTTGGCGGTGATTCTCAACGCCGCCGGTTGGCATGCAAATGATGCGCGCAAAAGGCGAGTCAGGCGTAATCTCAATGTGCGATACCATTGCAACGGCAAGCCCTGCAGGATAAACGCCGTCAATGCCAGAGGTCACTAATTTGTCACCACGTTTTATATCCACATTGGTTGGTAAGTAAGGTAAATCCATTGTGTTGTCACGTCCGTGCCCAAATGCAATCGCACGTAAACCATTGCGTTCCACTTGTATTGGAATTGCTAGGTATTTATCGGTAATGAGCGTCACCTCGCTACTTAACGGATACACGCGGGTTACTTGACCAATGACGCCAGTGCCATCAACCACGGCTTCCCCCGCTTCGACGCCATGGCTAAAACCGCGATTCACGATAATCTTTTTTGTGAATAAATCACGACCCACATGCATTATTTCCGCCACGATGCTGCTTTCAATAATGGACTTATTGGTTTGTAACAGTTCGCGCAAGTATTCATTTTCGAGAGCCAAGGTGTTCAATTTTTGCAAAGCGATAGCTTGCTGAAGCTCATGTTGCTTTAATTGACGATTCTCATTGAGCAACCTGTCGTGTGTCGTAAAGTATTCATCAATATTACGGTAAATCTGAGCTGGCGTATTGGCAAGCAATTGTAGCGGATGTAGAATGGCTTGTAGGTTTTGGCGTAATCCGGTGAGGTAATGCAGACGTGAATCAGACGCCATAAGTGCGATGGATAAAACTGAAAAAAAAGCCAATCGTGCAAATGCGCTGGGGCCACGCACAAAAAATGCGGGGGCGGCCTGATGTTCAAGCTTATGATTTATACGGTGCGACATTTGTTAAACAGTATTTAAATTCTCAAAACTGAAGTTCGTTTTTTTGTGCATTTCTTTAGGCAACCAGTATTGCAAAAAAAAGCGTGCATAAAAGTGCTTGATTGGTCTGCATTATGTAATTTAGGCCGCATAATACGGCCTAAATCTTTAGTTTAATACGTTTGCTTCAATCGCGGTAATTCGGTACTTGGAGGATTCGCCCATTTTAATCGACCAGAGAATCCATCGCTTAAAATCTCACTCTCTACTATTGTCGTTATTCGTAAGCGAAAATGCTTCCAAGCTTATCGATTTCCTCTAAAGCGCGGCCACAACCTCGCGCCACACAAGTTAATGGATCTTCTGCGACGATAACGGGTAAGCCAGTTTCTTCAACCAGCAATCGGTCAATGTCGCGTAATAATGCACCACCGCCAGTCAACACCATGCCTTTTTCGGCAATATCAGCGCCTAATTCGGGTGGAGTTTGCTCAAGCGCAGATTTTACAGCACCGACAATCGCGTTCAATGGCTCGGTTAGTGCCTCTAATATTTCATTGCTTGAAATAGTGAATTTACGCGGCAAACCTTCAGCAAGATTGCGGCCCGTCACTTCCATCTCTAAAACTGCAGAACCTGGGAAAGCAGAACCAATGGTTTTTTTGATGTTTTCTGCAGTTGGCTCAGAGATTTGCATGCCGTAATTGCGACGGATGTAGTCGATAATCGCTTGGTCAAATTTATCACCACCTACGCGTTCAGATTTGGCGTAAACAATACCGCCTAGTGAAATCACGCCCACTTCAGTTGTGCCACCACCAATATCTACCACCATAGAGCCAGTAGCCTCAGAAACTGGCATGCCTGCACCGATTGCTGCAGCCATTGGCTCTTCAATCAAGAATACTTGTTTAGCGCCAGCACGTTCTGCAGATTCTTTAATCGCACGGCGTTCCACTTGTGTTGAGCCAACGGGCACGCAAATAATGATGCGAGGGCTTGGGGAAAACCAGCGTGCATCATGCACACGGCGGATAAAATATTTGAGCATTTGCTCGGTAATGGTGAAATCGGCAATCACGCCGTCTTTCATTGGACGAATTGCTTGAATATTGGCTGGCGCACGACCCAGCATACCTTTGGCTTCTGCACCAACAGCTAATAAAATCTTTTTGCCACCCGGACCGCCTTCAAGGCGAATTGCGACGACTGAAGGTTCGTCTAAAACGATGCCCTTGCCACGTGAATAAATAAGGGTATTTGCTGTACCCAAGTCAATCGCTAGGTCGTTTGAAAAGTAACTAGTTATAAAACCGAACATTGTGTTTTTCCTGTGGTTTGATGCAAGATAACTGCCCGATGCGCTGCTTATTGTAAAAGCACGATTAAGGCGTCAGTAAAATGCAGGTATAATACCGCAAATCGAGTTGAAAATTAAGCGTTCGTTACAACTTAATTGTAACGAGAAGTTATGGCAAAGAGACGCGATTGAATTGTCAAAAAGTGTTAATTAAATTTTGGATTAATGAAACATGGCATTAAGCATTGAAGATATTAAAAAAGTCGCGCATTTGGCGCGTATTGAAGTAACTGACAGCGATGCGGCGGCTACGCTGAGTAAACTTACCGGTATTCTAGGATTGATTGAGCAGATGCAAGCGGTAGATACCTCTGGCATTGAGCCCATGTCCCATTCGCAGGATTTAAATCAGCGTTTGCGTGAAGATGTGGTGACTAAAATCAATCTGCGCGATGAGTTTCAAAAAAATGCTCCGATACTGGGGAATGGCTCAACACTGCCTGCGGTAGGGGATGGTCTGTATCTAGTACCTAAAGTAATTGAATAAGAACTTAAATTAAGACTTGAATATGATTAACAGTAGCCTAAAACAGCTTGGAGACCTGCTCCAAACGAAGAAGATTTCGAGTGTTGAATTAACACAAACTTTTTTAAATCGCATTCAACAATACAACCCAAGCATCAATGCCTATATTGCTTTAGACGAGGCTAGAACAATTGCACAAGCCAAAGCAGCGGATGAGCGAATTGCCTCTGGTAATGCTATGCCATTAACGGGCGTGCCTTTTGCGCAAAAAGATATTTTTTGCGCAAAAGGTTGGCAAACCACTTGCGGTTCTAAAATGCTGGCTAATTTTATAGCCCCCTATGATGCACATGTGATTACGCAGTTTGATACGGCGGGTGCGGTAAATTTGGGTAAAACCAATATGGATGAATTCGCCATGGGTTCGTCGAACGAGACTAGCTATTTTGGTGGCGTAAAAAACCCGTGGAGTTTTGACCGGGTGCCCGGCGGCAGTAGTGGTGGCAGTGCAGCAGCTGTGGCAGCAAGGCTTTGTGCGGCGGCAACTGGCACCGATACTGGAGGCTCTATTCGCCAGCCTGCTTCTTTATGCGGTTTTACTGGCTTAAAGCCAACTTATGGCGTTGTGTCGCGCTTTGGTATGATTGCTTTTGCTTCATCATTAGACCAAGCGGGTCCAATGGCTAAAAGTGCAGAAGATTGCGCATTGATGATGAACGTGATGGCGGGTTTTGATGAACGTGATTCAACCAGCTTGAATCGTGAAAAAGAAGATTACACGAGAGATTTAAACAAGCCATTGCAAGGCCTAAAAGTGGGTCTGCCAAAAGAATATTTTTCAGAAGGTTTAGATACCAACGTAGGTAAAGTGATTGAAGCTGCCATTGCTGAATACAAAAAACTCGGTGCGGAAATTGTAGATATTTCATTACCCAATACTGGCTTATCGATACCTGTTTATTACGTGTTAGCACCTGCGGAGGCTTCAAGTAATTTATCACGCTACGACGGTGTACGTTATGGCCACCGCGCTGCGGAATATACAGATTTGATGGACATGTACAACAAGAGCCGTGCTGAAGGTTTTGGTGCAGAAGTCAAACGCCGCATCTTGATTGGTACGTATGTATTAAGTGCAGGTTATTACGATGCTTACTACTTAAAAGCACAACAGATTCGCCGTTTGATTGCACAAGATTTTGTCGAAGCATTTAAACAATGTGATGTGATTATGGGGCCAGCGGCACCCTCCACCGCATTTAAGGCAGGCGAGAAAGTGGATGACCCTGTTGCCATGTACCTACAAGATATTTATACCATCTCTACCAACTTAGCGGGTTTGCCAGGCATGAGCGTGCCAGCAGGCTTTGCACAAAGTGACGATGGCGTATCGTTACCAGTGGGTTTGCAAATTATCGGTAATTATTTTGATGAAGCGCGCATGTTGAATGTGGCGCATAAATATCAACAAGTGACAGATTGGCACGAGAGAATGCCAGAACTGGTATTGCCAAAGGAAGCTAAATAATGGAATGGGAAGTCGTCATTGGGCTGGAAACTCACACCCAATTAAAAACAAACACGAAGATTTTTTCAGGTGCTTCTATCAAATACGGTGCAGAACCAAATACGCAAGCTTGCGAAGTCAGTATTGCTTTGCCAGGCGTGTTACCAGTTTTAAATAAAGAAGCCGTACATTGCGCGATTAAGTTTGGTTTGGCAATCAATGCGCATATTGCGCCACGTTCTGTTTTTGCACGTAAAAACTATTTTTACCCAGATTTACCAAAGGGCTATCAAATCAGTCAATTTGAGTTGCCCGTGGTGGGCAAAGGCGCTGTCACCATACAAGTGCCTGCGGTAGGTAAAAATGCGGCTTATGAAAAAGTGGTGAATATCACGCGTGCGCATTTGGAAGAGGATGCGGGTAAATCGGTGCATGGCGCTGTGGATGACATGAGTGGCATTGATTTAAACCGTGCTGGTACGCCCTTGTTAGAAATCGTGACAGAGCCAGATATGCGCTCGGCCGCTGAAGCGGTAGCCTATGCTAAAAAATTGCACGAACTTGTGCAATGGATAGGCATTTGCGACGGTAACATGCAAGAAGGCAGCTTTCGCTGTGACGTGAACGTATCGGTGCGCCAAAAAGGCACAGAAAAGCTTGGTACGCGTCGTGAGATTAAAAACTTAAACTCCTTCAAATTCATGCAGCAAGCCATTGAATACGAAACTCGCTGGCAAATTGAAACGCTAGAAGATGGCGGAACGATTCAACAAGCAACCGTCTTATTTAACCCAGACACAGGCGAAACACGCTCGATGCGTAGCAAAGAGGAAGCGAACGATTATCGCTATTTCCCTGACCCAGATTTATTGCCCTTGGTGATTTCAGAAGCCGATAAAGCAGCGGTAAAAGCCACGATGCCAGAGCTGCCAGAGGCCATGAAAGCACGCTTTGAAGCACACTATGCGCTATCAGCCTACGATGCCAGTGCGCTGACTACTTCGCGTGAATTAGCGGGCTATTTTGTTGCTACGGCTGATGCTGGCGCTGATGCGAAACAATCAGCAAATTGGATAATGGGCGCTTTGGCCGCTAAATTGAATGCCGCCGATATTGGTATTAGTGAATCACCAATCAATGCGCAACAGCTTGCCCAATTATTAAAACGAATTAGTGACAATACGATTTCAAACAATGCCGCAAAACAGGTATTTGAAGCACTTTGGAATGCAGAAGGGGATGTTGATGGCATTATTGCTACTAAAGGCCTAAAGCAAGAGTCAGACAGCGGTGCAATTGAAGCGATTATTGATGAGGTATTAGCCGCAAACCCAGCCATGGTCGAAGAATTTAAAGCGGGTAAAGAAAAAGCGTTTAATGCACTGGTTGGGCAGGCCATGAAAGCATCTAAAGGTAAAGCGAACCCTGCGCAAGTAAACGAATTGCTTAAGAAAAAACTAAGTTAAGCGTAAAAATCATGTTATATATGGCCGTTGGTTGCTAAGTAAGGCCTACTTAATAAAGCTTTGCTGCGATTTTTTAATGGATTCTTGCATCTCTGCTATTTCTTCATCAGCCCGTGCGACCTCTCTATTGGCTTGTTCAATGCCATCTCTGACATGCGGAGGCGCTTCAATACCAGCACGTTTATAGCTCAACGCTTTGTCTAAATTAAAATTCAAGCGAGTGTTTGCATCAGCTTTCCAAGCTTGAAGTTCAGTCAAAGTTTTTTTCTTGGCTTTAATGTAAGTGAGATTTTGATCACGTGGACGTAGCTCAAGATAGCGCTGTTTATAATTAGCAAAACGAGCTGTTGTTTGAGAAATACTACTTTCTACGGTTTTAATTTCTGATATATTTTTTAGTATTTGCAACTGGTAGCCTTTTACTTCTTCAACAATATGAGGCGGCATTTTTTTACCAGAAAATTTAGTATTTAAATTACGTAAATTCTTTTTCAAATCTTCTTGGCGTTGCTGTAATGCTTGCAATGCCAATTGGTCACTTTTTAAATTACGATTTTGCGCTAACTCAATTTCCTCAACGGACGAGTATGAAGCTAACAGCGCGCTATCTTGCCTGAGTTGTTCAGCAGAAACTTTTTCAATTTCTTGTGTGTTGGCATTTGGGTTAAAGGATTCATTGGTTTTAACCACGGTGCCTTGTTTGTTCAGCACGCTATTTCCCCGTCCAGCGTCTTGTGCTGGCAGTTTGTCACCATAATGGGTCACGCCATTTGCATCTTTCCACTTCACAATTTTGCTAGCTTCCGCATGCACGTGCAGTGAAAAACCAGCGAGTAAAAACAAGCAGCTAACAAACAGATAAAGTGAGCTGGCAAGTCTCACCATATTGGTATTTCTTAGATTAATTGTAGGCAAATACATCATCGGGCAAATTAATTTTCACTTTATGAATCAACGCCATATTGTTGGCGATACGCCTGAATGGACTGCAAATTTTGTACCAAATTATTTTGATGCTGTAAATATTGAATTAAGTCACTTAAATTAGCAATAGCACAAACAGGGATACCATTGGTTTTAATGACCTCTTGCACGGCAGAAAGGTCGCCAGTGCCACGTTCTTGCCGGTCTATCGCAATGGCTACACCACAAGCCTTGGCGTTATTCCCATTAATAAGCTCAACCGACTCACGCACAGAAGTGCCTGCCGAGATTACGTCATCAATGATAAGTACTCGACCCTTAAGCGGACTTCCCACGATGACGCCACCCTCGCCATGGTCTTTGGCTTCTTTACGGTTGTAGGCATAAGGTATATTTTCACCCGCTCTGGCAAAGGCAATGGCAATACTTGCGACTAAAGTGATGCCTTTATAAGCTGGGCCAAATAACATGTCGAACTCAATGCCGGAGTTTTTAATTGCGGCGGCATAAAATTCACCCAGTTTAAGTAAACTTTCGCCATCGTTAAACAGCCCAGCGTTAAAGAAATAGGGGCTTAATCTACCTGCTTTGGTTTTAAATTCACCAAAACGCAATACCTCTTTTTGCACCGCAAATGCGATAAACTCTTGGCTGACATTATTTCGTTGATTCATAATCTAAATTAAATCGAGTAAATTTAAGGAACAAGTTTTGAAGATTATATCGCTAAACCTAAATGGTATACGTTCTGCTACAAATAAAGGAGTACAAACTTGGCTACAAGCACAACAGGCCGATATCGTTTGCATGCAAGAAATTAAAGCACAACAGGCCGATATGACGCCAGTAATGCTCAATCCTCCCGGCTATCACGGCTATTTTCATTACGCAGAAAAAAAAGGCTACAGCGGCGTTGGCATTTACACTAAAATCAAGCCAGATGCGGTGATTGAAGGGCTAGGTGGCTCAAACAATGGCGTTCAAGACATTGATAGCGAAGGCCGCTATTTAGAATGCCAGTTTGGTAACTTAAGTGTGATTTCGCTTTATTTGCCAAGCGGCTCAAGTGGAGAAGAGCGCCAAGCTTTTAAATTCAGCGTCATGACGCGCTTTATGCTACACATGCAAACGCTCATTAAAAGCGGCCGTGAAATCATTATTTGTGGCGATTGGAACATCGCTCACAAAGAGGCCGACCTTAAAAACTACAAAGGCAACAAGAAAAATTCAGGCTTTTTGCCAGAAGAACGCGCATGGCTGACCACTTTGTTTGACGAAGTAGGCTGGGTAGATGTTTACCGCACCCTGCACCCCAACACCACAGATGAATGCTACACATGGTGGAGTAACCGAGGTGCAGCGTATGAAAAGAATGTGGGTTGGCGGTTAGATTACCAAATTACCACGCCAGCCACCGCGGCAAAGGCGGTTGCAACGAGTATTTATAAGGCAGAGAAGTTTAGTGATCATGCGCCGTTGATAGTGGAGTATTTGGATTAGGGGTTTTCTTAATTAATTAGTTTGCTTCCTTGTTCAAAATTATTGATTACTTTTGACTGTCCTGTTAATGTGCATCATAAGTATGTTTATAGCATTGCGTATGAATATAAATTTTAGGCAATATAAAAATAGTTAATACTATGATTTTATTACATACTTTATTTTTTGAAATTTAATTAGCATCCGATTTGATGTCTTTGACTCCGTCAAATCGGATGCCTACTTTACGTTTGAGCTTATGGATAAATCAGCACAGGAAGTTGCGTCCGCTTGGATCGAGAAATGGTCACAGCCCAATCCTGCTATAGGGGTTGATAAATTCGACCTTGATTTTGATATTCCGAGAGAAAATCCAACCCTTTGCCTTGAGGCTATTCTCGAAATCCTAAAAACAATACCAGCAGATACAATGAATCATCATTTTCAAGTATTAGCAGCAGGTCCTCTTGAGGATTTACTAGTTGAGCATGGTGAGACATATGTCGGAAGAATAGAGGAACTTGTAAGACAACGCCCCGATTTCAGGCTTCTTCTTAATGGAGTCTGGGGCAGTGGTATTAACCCAAATGTTGTTAAACAACTTTCAAAGTATTGGGGCAACAAATGGTAAGCTCCAACCCATCATTCAAGCGGGACGGTGGACTTTTCTTTTCGCCACTAGGCGAGTTACTTTCTTTTGCATGTCCAAAAGAAAGTAACCAAAGTAAATGACACCCCCTACCGCTTGTTTCCTGCGCTGCTCAGCTTAGTGGGCGGCAATCGGAACTTGCCAAATAAATCACTTGGCTCAAACAGTCGCTTGCCGAAAACTCCCATCAAGCTTGCGCTGCTCGGCGCGGTAGCAGGGGAGAGAAAGTCAAAAGTATGATACCCTGCGACCCGCATGGATATTGACTTGCAGGGCAGGTGCTTTCGTTCCTATTTATCTGCTCTTTTGTAGCTAATTTTACTAAACACCAACAACCCGCCTGCTACAATAATCAACATGCCGACCAAGCTCATAAAATCTGGGATGTGGTCAAAAAAGAGATAGCCGATTAAGCCTGCAAATAAAAGTTGCGTATATGAAAAGGGCGCGAGGGTGGAGGGTTTGGCGTGTTGGTAGGCTTTAGTCATCCACAGGTGGCTAACAAGTGCTGATACGCCGAGCAAGATCATCAATATAGCAAAATACAGTGTGGGTGTTTTCCAGAAAAATGGTAGTAACAAGCTGGTGACCAAGGCGCAAACCAATCCACTAATAAAGTTGGTGGTGCTGGATTTGTCGGTATGGTTAAGCTTGCGGGTGATGATTTGATATAGGCTGAACGAGAGTGCTGCACCTAGCGCTAACAAGGCCACTGGGTGAAATAGGCTTCCACCGGGGCGTACGATGAATAAAACGCCGATAAAGCCAACCGCCACAGCCACCCACTGCAATCGCGCGATTCGTTCACCCAAAAGCGGGCCTGACATGGCGGTGACTAATAACGGACTGAGATAAATAATTGCGGTGCCTTCGGCTAGCGGAATGTAGTGTAACGCGCTGATAAACATCAAATTGGTATTCGCCATGCATAAGCCGCGAA
>NZ_JABFRA010000025.1 GCF_013141425.1 Methylotenera sp.
TAAGCAAAGCAGATGACAGGAAATTTGTGTTGGATAATCTTGCAGAATTGGTTGTGAAAGAAGTACAAGGCTCTGGCGGCTACGGTATGCTGGTTGGCCCAACTTCAAGCAAAGCGCAGGTAGAAGAATTTAGATTACGCATTTTGGCGAATCCAGATAATTACATTGCGCAACCGACTCTCGCGCTTTCTACTTGCCCAACCATGGTAGAGCAGGGTGTTGCACCCCGACATGTGGACCTTCGCCCTTATGTCTTAACAGGAAAAACAACCTCAGTAGTGCCAGGCGCATTGTGCCGTGTGGCCATGAATGAAGGGTCTTTAGTGGTGAACTCATCGCAAGGTGGCGGCACTAAAGATACATGGGTGCTGCAATGCTAAGCCGTACCGCTGATCACCTATATTGGATGGCACGTTATATTGAACGTGCTGAAAACATGGCGCGTATGCTGGATGTGACTTATCGCATGTCCTTGGTACAAAATGCTGCGCAAAGTGAAGCTGCGCTTTGGGTACCGTTGCTACATATTTCTGACACAGTAGAAGATTTTCATAAAGCTTACGATGAAGTCACTGCGCACAATGTGATTTACTACATTGCGATGGATAGTCGCAATTTATCAAGCATATACAACTGCCTACGTGCCGCGCGCGAGAACGCACATGCAGTGCGAGTGGCGATGTCTTCTGAAATGTGGGAGAACATCAATAGCTTGTGGCTAGAGTTTCAGCAAATGGACAAAAAGCTGATTTTGGACAGTGGCTTGTCAGAATTCTGCGATTGGGTGAAATCACGTTCACATCTGTTCCGCGGTGTGACTTACGGCACCATGTTGCGTGATGATGGCTTCCGCTTCACGCGCTTAGGAGGATTTATCGAACGTGCCGATGACATGGCACGTTTGCTCGATGTGAAATATCACCTCTTATTACCTTCAGCCAGCGATGTCGGTGGCGCGGTAGATTATTACGAATGGAGCGCACTGTTACGTTCTGCCAGTGCTTATGAAGCTTATTTAAAAGTCTATCGCGATGCGGTGATGCCGTTGCGCGTGGCTGAGTTGCTGGTTTTACGTCACGACATGCCACGTTCGCTACACGCTTGTATGGATGAACTGACCACGATACTCGACCAACTCACGGGTGATGCAGGCCGTGAATGTAAACGCCTCGCGGGTGAAATGCATTCAACCTTGCATTACGGGCGTATCGAGGACATTTACCGAGGCGGATTGCATGAGTTTTTAGAAGCGTTCCTCAGGCACAACAACCGCTTAGGTCTTGAAATTCAGCGCGCCTACCTAAATGCCCCCGCTACTAATTCAACAAATGGTGAATCAGCAAATGATGAGGAAGTAGAGCCTGCATTTCAGCAAAGCCAGAGTTAATTGCAATATGAATTAACTGCAAGGTAAGGTTTTTAAATGTTTTAACTAATCTCATTTCACTTTTCGGATGTCCTAATGAACTCATTGCAATACCAACGTCATGGCGACAAGGTCAATTCACCTTGGTTTGAAGAATTTCTACCCAAGCTATTGGAAGACCGCGACCGCATTGGCTTAACCGATATGGTGCATGAAATTGACGCCATGATGATTACTGTTGAGCCAGGCTGCTCGGTGGCTTACATTAGCGAATTAGCTTTGATGACGCCTTACCATTATTTGGTGACGCTAGAATCCGAATCGCATTGGACGCATATTCTGCGTATTGATATGAATTCGCCTGACATTATGGTGCGAGAAGTGCGTAATCCTAATACACACGGCATCTTTCGAAGCTTAAACGAGGTTTACCCAATCGGAGCGCATAAACCAAACTCGCGCTATATGGGCGAGATATTCCGCGTAACCAATCAGCATGAAGTCGTTGAGTTACAGAAAGCGCGCGAGATTCGCTTTTTCAATCAAGATCAGATTCGCAAATTAGAGTTGCCGGGCAATATGTCTATCGTTAAGCCATCGCCCTATACGCATAACATTGTGGGCTATTGGGAGCGTCCTGTTGAGGATATTCGTATTTATGCGCTGGGCGTGAGTGTGATTCATGAAGATGTGAACCGTGGTTATCTAGAAGCCAAAGAAACGCAAGCTAAGCTAGGTTTGGATAAACTGATTTTACCAATTGACCACCTAGCAACCAGAATCTACAGCCAGAATCGTGAGGTGGCGATACTAGAATACTTAACGCTTTCCAGCTATTACTATTGGGGTTCATACGACATTGCAAGCCAGAACTCATCGACCAATGTAACAAAAAGTGCGCATTATAGTAATGAGCAAAAAAGCCCAGCAAAAGTATTTACTGCTGCAAATCACCCTTATTTTGTCAATCACTTAGTTGGCTTGCCATCGCCAACTGAAAACTTTGTTCGCAATTACGGTCCACGTTTACACCATATTGCACTTGGTGTGGCTGATGGTGAAACCAATGGTCAAATTAATATTGATTACGTAGTGGATGCGATTAGAGAAAGAGGCAAAGACTTTTTGTTAGACGTGATAGGCTCACGTGAAGAAGGTCTCAAACAAATTTTCTCAAGCGCTTCTGAACACTCTTCACTCATTATTGAGTACGTACAACGCTTTGGCGACTTTGATGGTTTTTTCACTAAGCAAAATGTGGCAGAACTGACTGAAGCTGCGGGTGTTGAAGAGAATTTACGCTTATTACAAGCTGAAAGTTCAAGCTAACCGCACCACTATGACGACTCAACAGAAAGTGACTAATTAATGACTATTCGAGTCGCACTCCATCATAAAACGGCTTATCACTATGATAACCCCGTGCAACTTAGCCCTCATGTATTTCGCCTACGCCCAGCCGCGCACTCTCGCACGCCTGTAAGTGCTTACTCACTTAAAATATTGCCTGAAAATCACTTTATTAGCTGGCAGCAAGACCCATTCGGTAATTATCTGGCGCGTGTTGTATTCCCTGAAAAATCGACCGAACTTTCCATTGAAGTAGATTTAATTGCAGAAATGACTGTGATTAATCCTTTCGATTTCTTTTTAGAAGAATACGCTGAGAACTACCCCTTTGCCTATCCTGAGCAATTACTTAAAGAACTCGCACCATACTTAGAAATCCGCGAAAACGGCCCGCTATTTAAAGCCTGGCTTGCTGAAATTGATGTTGGTAAAAAAGGCATTGTAGACTTCTTGGTTTACCTTAATCAGCGTGTTAATCAGACGGTTAATTATTCCATCCGAATGGAAGTGGGTGTTCAAACTTGTGAAGAAACGTTAGAGAAAAAACTGGGTTCTTGTCGTGATTCTGCATGGTTGCTCGTGCAAGCAATGCGCCACATGGGTTTGGCTGCTCGATTTGTTTCTGGCTATTTGGTGCAACTTACCGCTGATGTGAAATCCCTAGATGGTCCTTCAGGCACTGAAGTTGACTTTACTGACTTGCACGCTTGGGCTGAAGTGTACATTCCTGGTGCAGGCTGGATAGGCTTAGATGCCACTTCTGGCTTACTCGCTGGCGAAGGGCATATTCCGCTTGCCTGCACGGCTGACTATGTGAGCGCTGCACCAGTGACTGGTGGCTTCACAGGAAATGCAAATATCGAGTTTAGTTTTAGCAACAACGTGACTCGTATTCACGAAGACCCGCGAGTGACCAAACCGTATAGTGAAGAACAATGGGTGCAAATCAACGCGCTCGGGCAAAAGATTGATGCAGAATTAGAGGCCGGTGATGTGCGCTTAACCATGGGTGGCGAACCGACCTTTATTTCAATTGATAATATGGATGCACCAGAGTGGAATATTGATGCAGATGGTGAGGAAAAACGGAAACTAGCGGGTCAGTTAGTTAGAAGATTACGCGACAGTTTTGCACCAGGTGGTTTGCTATATTTCGGTCAGGGTAAATGGTATCCAGGTGAGCCTTTGCCACGTTGGCAACTTGCATGTTTTTGGCGTAAAGACGGTAAACCAGTTTGGCGTAATCCAGAATTATTAGCTGACGAAAATAAAGATTATGGTTTAAATCTTGAAAATGCTGACAGTTTCATACGTGACCTTGCAAAACGACTAGGTCTAAAAGGCAGCCACATCCGTGCTGGCTTTGAAGATCCACTTTATTACTTGCTAGCCGAAGGGTTGGTACCTAACAACCTAGATCCGATGAAGTCAGACCTTAAAGATGATTTAGAACGTAAGCGTTTAACAAAGGTACTGACTGGTGAGTTGGGTGAAGCAATCGGTTATGTGTTGCCATTGCATTGGAGCTATCAACGAAATGCTTGGAGTAGCAGTACCTGGGAATTTAGACGCGGTGACATGTTTCTTGCCCCTGGTGATTCTGCGATGGGTTTACGCTTACCACTAAATTCTCTACCTTGGGT
>NZ_JABFRA010000072.1 GCF_013141425.1 Methylotenera sp.
TTAATAGTTCCACGGTGATCACTCCCATTCTCCTGCTCATAGGTTGAGCAGAATAGTATCGGTACGTGGGTCAATTTCTAATGCAATTTATATCGCTAGGTGGGTCAATTCTGAGTGCAACTCAACAGTTGAAAGTCTTTATTTGTCTTTGCCAAACGCATGAGCTGAAACATTAGGAAACATATGATTGCAACAACTAACATTAGTCTAAAAGTACCTTTTAACGAGAAAGATCAAGCCAAAGCCCTTGGGGCACGCTGGAACGCCGAAGCGAAGCATTGGTATGTACCGCAAGGTGTTGAAGCGGCACCATTTGAAAAATGGTTTACAAACGCACCAATACAAGCGCCCGCCCACCCTTCTGGTAAAGTGGATACGCAAGCAAACATAGTAACTAAACAGAATCAGCCTATTGATGACGACATTGATGCCATTAACGCAAAATTACGTGATGCGTATGAATCTTATGAAGATTGAGCTGTTTTCATAAAACATGCCTCGCCATAAGCATCACAACGTTTACGTCATCGAGTTATCCAAGGATGTTCTCTTTGAAGGTAAATTCAAGAAATGCAACCCAAATTACATTTCGGGCAAGCCTTGTGTTTATGTCGGTATGACAGGTTTGGACCCTGATGTGCGTTTTGATAAGCACAAGGCGGGTATTCAGTCTAACCGATACGTTAAGCAATATGGCCTGCGACTATTGCCTGATCTCTATGAAGGTTTTAATCCAGTAAGTTACGACGAAGCTACTCAGCTTGAAGTTGAAATTGGCGTTGACTTGCGAAGTGCTGGCTTTGGGGTTTGGCAGGCATAAACTATTTGGCAGAAGTTGCTTTCATTCTGCCTGAATATTTAATATTTCGCACTACACCACATAAGTAAATCTAAAGGCGTTTAGCAATTCGGTCTAAACCCTACTCATGCAAATATTTCCCTACTATGTGCGACATCGTACAGAACACCTTAGCCCAAAGGTCTATCTTGAATAGTGAAGTTTAGCGCGTTTTACTGAGACGCTTTTCTTAAGGTAATCGCTTATAGCGTGTTGCTACTTACTATTTATTTACAAGGATGACCATCATGAAGTACACCACTAAACTTTTACTAGCTAGTGTTATTAGCTCGATTGCATTTCTATCAATAAATAATAGCGCCTATGCGGAAGCTGAAAATGCTCAAAGCACTCAAAATATTAGTGAAGTCGCCTACCTGAACGGCGGTATCGGCCAAGAAGAATCTTCAGAAATAAGGTCTAAAGCTGGTAGCTTTAATTTACGACTTTATTTATCAGAAGGTAAGCCAGGGCAGTCAATTACGAATGCTCAAATTACCGTAACAGATAAAAATGACAACGTAAAATTAAATATCGCAGATGGTGGGCCAATGCTGTTTTTACATCTTGAAAATGGACGCTATAAAATTAGTGCGCAACACAATGGCATCACAATTTTAAGAAATGTTGTTATTGCCAACCACCGTGGCACCAATGTGTATCTCAACTGGAAAAATCTAGAGGCGGACACAGAAGCAAGCGTTGATGAAGTGCAATCTCAAGCAATTTAATGTCATTCTTTTTAACTCATGTGCTTTAGTAGGCTATGTTAGTTAGCGCACAGACTGTATTACCCCTTGCAACCTATTCTAACCATGCACTTCAATTTTTACATTATCAACGAGGGAACACACCATGAAAAATTATACAAAATTTAAATCATCCATCCTACTTATTGCTTTGGCAATGAGTTCACAAGCTTTTGCATTAGATGATGTCGGTGATTCCGGCTACACCACTGCTTTCAAGGGTTTAGATGCTGACAACAACGGCACCTTAACTAAAACCGAAGCCGGAAAAGAAAAATTATTTGCCAAACACTTTAATGTTGCTGACAAAGACACCGATGGCACGCTAGATGAGCAAGAATACACAGAATACAAATCAAACGCTGAAAAGAAAACGGTAAAACGCGTGGTTAAAGATAGTGTTATTACGTCAAAAGTAAAAGGTAGCTTATTAAAAGATGAAAGCTTAAAAAGCTTAAAAGTAAGCGTTAAAACAAATCATGGCGTTGTATTGCTAAGTGGTTTTGTTGAAACTGAAGACCAAATTGCACAAGCTGGGAAGATTGCAGCCGATATTGAAGGCGTAAAATCTGTTGAAAATAGCTTATTACTTAAAAAAGAATAAGCTCAATAAAGTCAATTTGCTTTTAATTCAGGAGATTAATTATGTTTAAGAATACATTTGTGTCGCTGCTCACTGCATTTTTTATTATTGGCACGGCTGTTAGCATCACCGGCTGCAATACCATTGCTGGTGCAGGTCAAGACATTGAAAAAGGTGGAAAAGCCGTTAAAGATGAAGCCAATGAGCATAAATAATGCGTATTTGCTTTGTATTAAGACGCGCTAATTAATTTAAAAAAGGATTCGTCATGAAAAAATTATTACTCGTCACCTTAACCTTCTCGATGCTTGGGTTAAGTAGTTGCTATCTTGGCGTTCATGATGATGGCTATGGAAGAGATCGAGGGCATCGAGACGATAATAGCCGCAACAATCGACGTGATGAACACAGAGATGATCGCGGTGACAAACATGACGATCGCGATAGAAAGTAAATGTTAACGTAATAAATCGATGTGCCTTAGCATTAAAAAATGTTAAGGCACTTTTTGTTTGCGCGTTATCTCTCAGAGATTAAAGTTATAAATTCACACGTTTAGAACCACGTAAAGTAACTAAAGCATTAATAGCCAAAGGGATGAATGCGCCAATACAGGCTGCCGTTAACACATCGGTAGGCCAGTGTACCCCCATCACTAATCTTGATAGTGCAACTACGCATATCCATAACACCGCAAGTGTAAGCCCCCAACTTTGTGCTGCTGGCCAGACACGCCTCAGGCAAAGCACCAGAGAGGTAGCAAATGCTGCAACTGCTAGCGTATGACCACTAGGGAAACTTGAACCCCAATACCATGCAGTATCCCACAACGCAGGTCTATTACGGTTAACCAGCATTTTAATATAGTAGATTACCGCCGCCCCACAAATGGAGGAGCTTGCCACCAGCAGCGCTTCATAGCGGTAGTTTGTATATAAAAACACTACAGTTGCGAGAATGGTAAGCGGAAATAAAACCATGGCAGAACCAGAATAGGTCACTACCTCAAAGAAACCAACCGCGGCAGTGGGCACATGGCTATGCACAAAAAGTAAGATTACCGTGTCGACAGTCCCTGATTCACCACCTAGTACATCTTCACTTACTTTAATGGCCGTGACAAGCAACACAAATACGAATAGTGTTACTAAGCGTCGTTTATCCAAGGATTCAGACCACTGCGGTTGATAGCGCCGCACATAGAAACCTAAAATTAAATAAATACTTGCAACGATTAAGACTAACTCAGTAATTTCTTCGACAACTTTAAACAGCATGCATGCTTATTCCATAGTAACTATTAAACCAATTAATTTGATTCGTTGGATGTTATTTTCGCTTAGGAAGTATGCGCAACAAGGTGTTGTCTCGCACCACATAATGATGAAATAAAGCCGCCGATGCGTGTAAGGCGATAAGGAAATAACCGATTGTGCCACCAGTCTCGTGTATTTCTTTGATTTGATCAGCGACTTCTTTATTTTTTGCTATAAGTGCAGGTAATTCCAAGTCAAAAAATGGAATGGGCTTTCCGGCAGCACTAAGTAACAACCAGCCGAGCATGGGCAAAGCAATCATCAATAAGTACAACGCAAGATGTACTGATTTAGCTAAAAAATTCTGCCACGTAGCAGGTTCTGGGGTGATTCGTGGAATGGGCGCAGAAATCTTGGCAAAAATGCGTACCCATACCAAAACAAACACAGTTAAGCCCAACATAAAATGCCAAGTTTTTAAGGCTTCGCGCGGGTCGCTACCTTTGGGGTAAAACTCACGTAATTCAATACAAGCATAAACCGCTATAAGTAACAATAACATGAACCAATGCAGGCCAATCGATAATGATCCATAACGTTCATTCGTATTCTGCAAACCCATTTTATTGCCCCTTAATATCTAAAATTTACATTCATAGGAATTTACACAACTCATTTGACTTTAGCAACCAGCTCATCATGAATACTATGTACGCCTTTAACATTTCGAACTAACTTATCTATATAGTCAATCTGATTGTGATTATCAACAACTCCAGTAAGGCGAACATCCCCTTTAGTAGTAACAACCATGATATCAAAACCTTTTACTTTATCATCTAGTAGTAATGCCTTTTTAACATTTGCAGTCACTTCGTCATCTTGAATATTAATTTCCGCACTGGCAACTGGCTCAAATTGACTAGACGCTTCTTGCGGTTTATTACAAGCAGTAATCATTGTAATGCCTAAAAAAGCCGTTATTAGAATCAATAATTTTTTGCGTATTATCATTTTTACAGTCCTTATCATAACAAAGCCATCAAATAACGGCTCAACATCTCATTATCATTTGATTCGCAATTTTTGTATGTGCGCTAACTAACACAAGCCTCTGGCAAATAAATAAAAGAAATAGATTAATTCTATTTAAATACATAGTTATGTGTGTTATCGCACAGATACACAATTGATTCTTCTGCATTATCTCTAGACTTGGTTATTTAGCAGCGATTAATGAGCAGAATCGTTAACTGTTTGTAAAGAATCTAAACATAATGCTCATTTAGCGTGTATAAGGGTATTGGGAAAACTTTATACTTTAAAATACACCTCAATCACGTTTAGCACAGTTATCGCTTAGGCACTTCAAATCTAAGGTTGGTACGCGCAAAGCAACTCTTGTGGCAAAGTTAGTCATAAAAATACCGACATCTCATGTGCCCTCCAGTCATGCGAAACATTGCTTATAAATAGGTTCAATTTACTTGAAAAATTTACACAGATATAGTTACTTTATTGCACTGGCGGCCATGTTAGTGCTGGTAGGGGTAACAGTCTCAATCTGGTCGTTTAATCAGATTCAATCGACCGCCGATGCACGAAGGAATGATGCTGAAATACTGGCAGAGGCTAACGCCCTGCTCTCTTCATTAAAAGATGCGGAAACCGGTCAGCGCGGTTATTTATTGACGGGGGATCAAACTTTTTTGCAGCCCTATTTAGCCGTGCGTAACACTATAAGCGACAACCTAAATCATCTAAAAAAAATTAACTCCAACAAGTTGGCGGATATTCATTTAAAAGCGATAACGCCATTGATAGATGCAAAAATGCTGGAATTGTCACGTCTTATTGATTTACGCAACAACACAAGTATTACTGCAATGACCGCAGAAATCAGTACAGGTAAAGGCAAGCAATTGATGGATTTAATTCGTGCTGAGATGCTGGCATTTACGAAAATTCAACAATACGAAATGGCAAAAAAGGACGCAACGCTACAATCAAATATGCGTCGCATGTTTAACCTCATTATGATTGCTGGCTTAGTTTGGTCACTACTAGCTTCAGCCTTTATTTATATGATCTATCGGCAATCCCAACAAAAGCTTAAGAATTTAGTGCATGTCGAAACGCAACATTTACTTGAAACTCAGGAGAAAACCAATAAAGAACTGCAGAGAGTTAACACTAATTTACAGGACAGCCAAGAAAAGCTCGCGGTGACGCTTAATTCGATTGGCGATGCGGTTATCACTACCGACGCTGAGGCATGTGTAATGCTACTTAATCCACTTGCAGAGCAATTAACTGGCTGGTCCGTTAAAGAGGCTGCCGGACGCCCCATTGCTGAGGTATTTACGATCATCAATAAAGAGAATCGTTTAGCCGCAATGATTCCAGTGATGGAAACCCTTTCGCATGGCACAATACAAGGGCTCGCTAATCATACGGTACTCATTGCTCGCGATGGTAGCGAATGCGACATCGCGGATAGCTGTGCGCCAATACGTGACCGCGATGGGCAGGTAATTGGTGCGGTGCTTGTGTTTCGCAATGTTACGAAGGAGTACGCAGTTCAACAGGCGTTGCATGACTCTTCGGTGCAAATTCAAACCATACTCAATACGGTCGCCGATGGCATCATCACCTTACATGCACAGGACGGTGTTATTGAGACGGTCAACCCAACCGCTTTACGAATGTTTGGCTTTAGCACTGAGGAACTTATCGGACGAAACTTTAGTGAGCTTGTGCCAGAGTTGGATCAAGAAAAACGTAATGGCTCATTAGCGCATTACAGTGCGAGCGATGAAGCACGTGCCGTCGGCCTTGGTCGCGAAGTGATCGGTTGGCGTAAAGGCAATATCCCTTTCCCTTTAGAAATTGCCGTGAGTGAAATGTGGTTGGGTAAAGTACGCTACTTTACCTGTATCTTGCGCGACATTAGCACACGAAGACAGGCAGAGGAAGCGCTGGTCAAGTCTGGGGCATTACAGCGCGCCATTTTTAATAGCGCAAATTTTTCCAGCATCGCCACCGATGCCAAGGGTGTGATTCAAATTTTCAATGTAGGTGCAGAACACATGTTGGGCTATTCTGCGGCAGATGTAATGAACAAGGTCACGCCAGCGGAAATTTCCGACCCTGAAGAAATAATTGCACGTGCTGAAACATTAAGCCTTGAACTCAATACTACAATTAAACCTGGCTTTGAGGCGCTTGTATTTAAAGCCTCGCGTGGCATTGAAGATATTTATGAACTGACATATATTCGAAAAGATGGAGGCCGATTACCTGCGATGGTTTCAGTAACCGCCTTACGTGACGACCTTAACAACATTATTGGTTACCTGTTAATTGGTATTGACAATACTGTACGCAAGCAAATTGAAGCGGAGCGCAGCTTACTCGACCAAACTCTGCAAGTGAAGAATGCCGAGTTAGAGCGTGCTCGACAAATCGCAGATAAAGCGAATCTGGCTAAATCGGATTTTCTCTCAAGCATGAGCCATGAGTTACGCACCCCGCTTGGGGCAATTTTGGGGTTTGCACAATTAATAGAATCTGGAACGCCACAACCAACGGCAGATCAAAAGAAAAGTATCGATCAGATTCTTAAAGCAGGTTGGTATCTACTGGAGTTAATCAATGAAGTGCTCGATTTAGCGTTGATTGAGTCTGGCAAACTGTCGCTATCACTTGAGCCCGTTTTCATGAAAGATCTCTTGCTCGAATGTGAGGCGATGATTGAGCCTCAGGCACAAAAGCGTGGTATCGACGTGACGTTTAGTTATTCTGAAGTAGCACATTGCGTAAAAGGTGATCGAACCCGGATAAAACAAGTGATAATCAACCTCTTATCAAATGCAATTAAATACAATAGAGAAAATGGCTTGGTGACTGTAGTTTGCGCATTAAGCAATAACAACGCACTGCGAATTAGCGTGCAAGATACGGGTGCGGGGCTTTCTAGCGACCAGCTGGCACAACTATTTCAGCCTTTTAATCGACTTGGCCAAAACAATAAAGAGGAAGGCACTGGCATCGGATTGGTGGTTTGTAAGCGTCTGATTGACTTAATGCATGGCAAAATCGGCGTTGAAAGTTTGGTCGGCCAAGGTAGTCTGTTTTGGATAGAACTTGACTTAATAGAAATAGGTTTAATAAAAACAGACTTGGCCGATTTAAACACAGAAAAGGCAGTGTTAATCGAGGCACATCCGTCAAAAGTAGCGCTTAACGAAAAGCAAGCTATTGCTGCAAACGTAGTCGAGGTGCATTTACATACCCTACTCTATGTCGAAGATAATCCCGCAAACCTCATGCTGGTCGAGGAGATTATTGCCCGTCGTCCGGATATTCGCTTAATCAGCGCAATCAATGCAAGAAAAGGCGTCAAACTCGCACGTGCAGAGCTACCCGATGTGATCTTAATGGACATCAATCTACCTGGTTTGAATGGTTTTGAAGCGTTCAACTTGCTTAGCGATGACCCACAAACAGCGCATATCCCTGTTATTGCACTGAGTGCAAATGCCATGACGCGTGATATTGAAAAAGGCCTAGAGGCTGGCTTTTTTCGTTATCTAACCAAACCAATCAAAGTCGCAGAATTTTTGGCGACATTAGATCTGGCAATAAAATTTTCAGAAGAACAAGCGGCTATTATCGCACTATAAGGAGAATGCACCATGATTGAAGAATCAGAAATTCTTAACGCTAGCATCCTGATTGTGGACGATCAGGAATCCAACTTAAGCCTGTTGGAGCAATTGCTGAGCGCCGCTGGCTATACTTCGGTCAGTTCAACAATCAACCCAAAAGAAGTGGCTGATTTGCACAGTAGACATCATTACGATTTAATTTTACTCGACTTGCAAATGCCAGAGATGGATGGCTTTCAGGTCATGGAAGCGTTAAAAATCGATGCACAAGATGCCTATTTACCCGTACTGGTGCTGACAGCGCAGCCAAACCATAAACTACGCGCATTGCAATCTGGTGCTAAAGACTTTATCAGTAAACCTTTTGATTTGGTTGAGGTAAAAACGCGTATTCACAACATGTTGGAAGTGAAGCTTTTATACAAAAAACTCGATAATTACAACAAAGAATTAGAACAAACCGTGCTAGAACGCACGGCAGAACTGCGTGAAAGCGAAGCGCGATATCGTAGTTTGACAGAGCTTGCATCAGACTGGTATTGGGAGCAAGATGAACAAATGAAGTTCATAAAAGTATCTGGCCCCGTGCGTGAGATGCTTGGCATTCAAAATGATTCTTTGCCTGCAGATTCAAGCCTAAATACTATTGATTCAACAGGTTGGCATGAGGATGAGCGTAAACTACTTCAAGAAACAATTGTTGCAAGGCAACCATTTTTAGATTTTGTGTTTCACCGCACCAGCCCCGATGGTTCCCAGCGCAGATTTCAAGTTAGTGGCGAGCCGATGTTTGATAGTCAGTGTAGGTTTATTGGGTACCGTGGTATTGGCGTTGAGTTGACTGGAAAATACTTCGCTAGTGAGAGCAGTCAACGATGATGTCGATAGCAAAAAATTCACTTCAAACGCATGTAATGCAAAAAGAGGCTATACCTAGCAGTTCCAAAGTCGCTAAACTGAACAATCCAAATCCCAATCAAAATCATCTACTTGCGGCGCTACCCACCGCCGAATTCGAGCTATTAGCACCACATTTAGAACTAGTTTTTCTGCCCTTAGGTGAGATGCTCTATGAACCTAGCATGCAATTGCAGCATGCCTATTTCCCCACCACCTCGATTGTGTCGCTGCATTATGTGATGGAATCTGGCTCATCGGCAGAATCTGCGGGGGTGGGCAATGAGGGCATGGTTGGCATTTCATTGTTTATGGGCGGCGACACCACTTCAAGTTCCGCTGTGGTACAAACAGCAGGCCAAGCCTATCGGCTTGAACGTCGTATTCTGAAGCAAGAGTTTGATCGTGGCGGTTTTTTGCAAGGCTTATTATTGCGATACACCCAAGCACTGATGACACAGATGTCGCAAACAGGTGCTTGTAATCGTCACCATTCCGTCGAACAGCAATTGTGTCGCTGGCTATTGTTAACGCTGGATCGCATGCCGACCAGTGATTTAATCATTACACAAGAGTTGGTAGCAGGCATGCTGGGAGTTCGTCGCGAGGGCATTACTGAAGCGGCAGGCAATTTGCAACGCGCTGGCTTAATCAATTATCGACGCGGTCATATTTCGGTATTGGATAGAAATGGCTTAGAGAAACACGTTTGCGAGTGCTATGCCGTAGTGAAAAAAGAAATGAATCGCTTATTGTCTGATCAGCAATATCGACAAGATACCTAATATCGTAATGCTGTGAGACGGCGCCATCTAAGCCGGTAAATCATAAAAGCCACAACGGCAACATTGGTTGATAGCAACAAAATATTCAATATACTGGCATGTTTTATTAGATGGCTAACCTCAATGGGTAAATAAATTGCGCCTGAAACCGCTGCCAGCCATTCTGCCCATGCGTACTTTTTCCACAAACCATAACTTTCAACAAAGCGCACCGCAGCATAGCCGTAAGCCAGTAAAACCAGTGCGCGTAGATCTTCATTATTTAACAGGTCGGTATAATCGAATAACGTTTTAAAATAATGTGCATCTGCATCAAGATGAAAATAGCCAACCAATAAAGCAGCCATTTGACGTATATTTTGATGCGTAAAACTGAGTAATCCAAAACTGGCTATAATCGCAGCGAATCCTTTTACTGCCTCAAAAATGGCAATGGCACGCAACATCTTATGATGATGCACAGGCAAATTGGTAGTGGGCATATTAAGCATTCTTGAGGCAATCATTAAATTGAGTTTTTGTTATTTTTCAGAATGCAAGTTTAACAAACAATCAAAAAAAATCAGCCTGTTACTTTAGTTGCCAGCGTAACCAAGTAAACAATATATTGCCATGTTCATTACCACCAAGAATGTAAGTGGATTGCATCGCCAATTGCTTATAAGCCACTGAAAAGACTGGCGCAATCACTGGAATTGGAATGTAGTTTATATCTTGGCGCATGGTCAGCCCTAACGTGTAGCCAGCGCCCAAACGTACATCCTCTGCAGGGCGCCATACTTTCTGAAAGGCATAGCCCGCCACTGGCTCAATAGCATTGTTAGAATCTTCAAACGCCATCACGTAAAGCGCATGCCAGTCGCCCTCCTCATCAAAACGGTATTTACCTACGCCTATACCCCACGGCCGCTCGTTAAATGCATCAATCTTTTCTTTGGGGTAGAAATTACGGTTATGCCAAGTGTTGACGGGGATATAAAGTTCGTAGTCTTGTGATTGCCAGGTTTGCGATAAAGAATCTTTAATGCCTGACCACCAACTCAGGTTGCTAGAATCTTCGGCATAGGCAGCAGACGAAATAATGATAAAAGTAAGGAATGTTACAAACCTGTAATTCAATTGATATCTACTTTTTATTTTTTTAGTTTTCATCTATTGCTGATCATTCCATTTTAGCCGTTACACGCCAAATAACATTACCCACATCGTCTGCAACTAGCAATGCACCTTGTTGATCTAATGCCACTCACACGGGACGACCATAGGCCTTTCCATCATCACTGAGAAAGCCAGTTAATACGTCTAAGGGCATACCCGATGGCTTTCCATCATTAAATGGTACAAAAATTACCTGATAACCACTAAATGGTTTGCGATTCCACGAACCGTGCTGTCCAATAAACATACCATTTGCAAAGCGTTCAGGTAAGCTGGTTCCAAACGAAGCTGCTAACCCAAGAGATCCGGTATGCGCACCTAGTGCATAGTCTGGCACAATTGCCTTGGCAACTTGCTTCGCTTGCTGCGGTTGCACACGCGTATCCACATGCCGCCCATAATAACTATAAGGCCAACCGTAAAAATTGCCATCTTGTACTGAGGTTAAATAATCAGGAACTAAATCATGACCAATCTCATCGCGTTCATTCACCACCGTCCATAATACTTTACTCTCAGACTCCCAAGCCAAGCCGTTCGGATTACGCAGACCAGATGCAAAAATGCGGTGTTTGGATGTTTTGATGTCGACTTCCCAAATAGACGCTCTGTCAATTTCTGCTTCCATACCATTTTCTGCAATATTGCTGTTAGAACCTACCGTAACGTACAATTTAGTACCCTCTAAGTTTGCAATAATGTTTTTAGTCCAGTGATGATTAATCAAACCTGCTGGTAAATCAACTAGCTTTTCACCCGGAGCTGAAATTTGCAAATCGCCACTGTGATAAGGAAATTTAACCACGGCATCTGCGTTGGCAACATAAAGAAAGTCTCCCACAAGCGCCATACCAAAGGGTGAGTTTAAGCCAATTAACAGTACAGAGCGCACATCAACTACCCCATCACCATTGGTATCACGCAAAAGTGTGATGCGATTAGGGCTAGGTACACCAGCCCCGGCCCTTTTCATCACCGACTTCATGACCTTTCCTTTAATGCCTCTTCCATCATTCGGCTTAGGCGGCGAGTTTGTCTCAGCAACAAGCACATCGCCATTGGGTAATACATACAACCAGCGCGGATGATCTAAGCCACGCATAAAAGCAATAACAGTTAACCCGCTTGCGGCTATAGGTCTTGCGCCAGGTGCCCAACCGATAGCAGGTGCGATATGTACTGTTGGAATTAACGATGGATCTGGTGATGGTAAGGTTGGGGTTGGCCCTATGCTGGCCGAGATAGGTACTTTAGTCGCTAAACTACAAGCTGATAACGCGAGAAACAATAAGAGAATCAACAGCCAACATAAAGGCTGCTGAATTATCTTTATATGACAATTAACATCTGTCATTGCATGACTTATTATATTCGGCCTAACAACACCAGTATAATCAGTATGACAACCACCAATCCCAACCCACCACTCGGGCCATAACCCCAGTTTTTGCTATGTGGCCAGCTCGGAAAAGCACCAATCAGCATTAATATCAAAATTATCAGTAGTATTGTTCCTAAACTCATCATGCTCTCCTTAAATCAATAAAAATTATTAGTTTGCAGGTGCTGGTTCTGCAGGTGGGGTAATAATGACTGTGGTGTTTTCACCAGCCTCACCAGTATTGCCCTTGTTACCTTGATTGCCTTGATCTCCTTGAATACCCGCATCACCCTGAACACCAGTATCCCCTTTGTTACCGTTAATGCCTTGCGTGCCTGATTCACCATCTTTACCCGCTGGACCAGCAGGGCCAGGCACTACAACTGTTTCAGCGGGGACGTTTACTACTACTGGTTTATCGCATGCTGTTAAAAATAGTGTAGCTACTAATGCCGACAACAATATTGAATTTTTCATCATCAATCCTTTTAAAAAATGAAGAGATACGAACCTTATAAGCGTTCATAATTAAAACCAATTCGATTTGGTAATCAAATTTGGCAGTCGATTAAGCTTACTGTAAGGTCAAAATTGGTTCTGTACGCTGTCGCACATAATCACTTATTAAGAAACGTATTATTTAAGATTGCGAATCATTATCTACAATTACAGTACGATGAAAAATTGATGCGCCCTTTCATTTGCAATCCTAAAAAATATGCATAAAAAAACCGCACAGGCCATATAACCTGTGCGGCTTGTCAAAGCATTCATACTACTTCTTATCTTTACCGATCTGATTGCCGATAACACCACCAACTGCAGCACCACCTATTGTGCCCAAAGCACCACCACCAGTTAATACCGCGCCTGCAACGCCTCCAACACCAGCGCCGATGGCGGTATTTTTGTCGCGAGTAGACATACCACTGCATCCACTTGTACCAACTAAAACAGCAAATAAAATGGAAATCATTGAAAATCTATATAGTTTGTTCATCACATCACCTCTTAATTTAACAAAATTCTTTATGAAAAATTCATTTTTTCGACCTGCTATCAACGAACTGTTATTTTGAAATATCAAAATGTATAGCCGTCTGAATTAATGCCTACTTTCTAATAACAGAACTTAGATAAGTCTTTGTCATTGATCGTAGTATCTTCCATAATTTAAGCGGGGTCTGTTCGTTAGAGCACGCTCGTAAAAATTATGTTTATATAATCTGACGTCGATGCGACTTCATTATTTTACGAATTTTATTCACTTCATAAAACGGCACTGTCACCATCATCAATATCTCACCCACATCGATTCTGCTTTTGTAGCGTTTTAAATCGGAATTAAATAAATTAACGCCAAGCAATGCTGCACCCAGTGCCACGGAAATTGCTCCAATAAGAATGGTAATCGTCAACACCACGTACCAATGCGATTCAGTGTACCAAAGAGGTGACTTAGTCACCCAAGGGGGAAACTTCAACACATACAAGCCCGCTAGCAAGCCAAAGCCAGCTCCCATCAGAATTCCACGTTCACCCTCATGAATGATATTGGTTTTTTCTAAAGCAGTCGCCGCTTGCAGATTGCCAAGGTTAATACTAGGCTTAGCCACAAAATGGATACAATCCTCTTTCACGCTAGCTAAAATTAAATGGTCACGTGCTTGATTCGCTGCTTTCATATCTGGTAATAGAAATTTTAATTTTAATTTCATCGCGACGTTATCCTTTGCATTTATGAAAGTTAACTATTGGCAATACTACATCACCAAACCCGTCATCTCAGGTCGAATGTTGTCAAGCAGTGAGGCTAGATCATCGGCATGTTCTTCCTCCATCGCCAGAATCTCCTTGAGCAGCTGCTGAGTCGTTGGGTCAGCGTCGGCTAGGTAGGCAATCATTTCACGATAACTTTCAATCGCAATGCGCTCCGCGATTAAATCTTCCTTAATCATGGCATTCAATGAGTTTCCAGTTATATACTCGGCATGACTGCGTTCACTTAAGCCATTGGGCGAAAAATCAGGCTCGCCGCCTAATTCAGTGATACGCTTGGCAAGCCTATCCGCATGAGCCATTTCTTCATTTGCATGCTGAAGAAATTCAGCTTTGACGGATTCAGAATGAATGCCTTTTGCCATAAAGTAATGGCGTTTATAACGCAAAACACACACTAATTCTGTGGCCAGCGCTTCATTTAAAAGCTTAACCACCACTTCTCTATTGGCAGCATAGCCAGAAGTGACTGCGCCAGCCTCAATATCCTTGCGGGCACGAGCACGCAAGCTCTGAATGTCACTGAGCCCAACTAAATCGCCTGTGGCAATGTGTGATACCTTATCCTGCATTGTTCGTGACATTTTTAATCTCCTAATACTGTGTTAGCTATTACGCTTGAATACGACTGCGCCGAATCTATATAACATCCAACTTTTGAGAATATGAAGGATGGTGAATTACGTGTCGAATATCGACTATATTTTTTAACAACACTTGTAACTCTGAAAGTTGGCTGTCAGCTAACACTTTAATTTCACTAAACGTTTTTTGCGCTTCAGTCACCTCACCATGCAGCGCATCATTTCTATCGTCTGACTGAATATCCAAATGCTCTTCGTGTGGCTTGGCTTGACCTTTAAGCTCTGTCCAACCACTATTAATGCGGCTTATACTCATGTTTATTCCTAACCAGTTAGTTTTAGTAAGTTTGCAACTGATATTAAAAAATCCATTCCATTAGTCTTGATAAGCGCTAAATTTGACGTGTCCTACTAAAGCGTGAAGTTGGCTCCTCAATAACTGGCATAGCGCTCGATTGATTAAATCTATCCTTGAGTTGAGTAGCAATTTTCGGCAGTTTTAAATCATTTGGCGCAATCGCTTTCAACTCTTTTTTGGATGCAATCAGGATTGTTTTCACTCCCGCAGATTCAGTAACAACGGTTTTATTTAACCGTTGTGAACCAACCACTGCCGAGTGATTAAAATCTTCACTTACAACAAATGCAAAACCAAAAAATAAGGTAATGGCTAAGATTTTAGTGTTGAGATTCATTTTATTGATAAGCAAGAGATTTGCGGTTGTTTAAACTTTAATGAGGCTTGGTCTCTTTGCCACACCAATTCGCATGGGTTTGCTCAGCCTGCCATTGCGCCAGTTCTTTCTCTACGTCATCCTTAGCGGTGCCATATACTTCCTGAATTTTTCCAGCCAGTTGGTCGCGTTTACCTGCAATCACATCTAACTGATCATCCGTAAGCTTGCCCCACTGTTGTTTAACATTTCCTTTTAATTGTTTCCAATTACCTTCAATTTGATCCCAGTTCATTTGTATTCCTTTTTCATTGATTTATAACGGACTATTACCGCCAAGAGTAAAACAAATGTTATAAGCAATTTGCTTGTTAACTATTCGTCTTGTGATGGTTAGATTAAATTGACCAGCTTTATTTTTCCGTCTGTTAACGCACATTGTGCGCATTAAAATTAAGAATAATTCTTGCTGTTAGGTTCATTAAAAAACTAGCGACGACCAATTAGTAAACCCACAACTGCACCAACGCCAGCGGCCAGTCCAATAGATCGCCATGGGTTTTCGTGCACATAAACATCGGTAACTTTAGCGGCTGCTTTTGACCTTGCCAGCACATCGTTTTGCGCATCCAGTATTTTCGCTTTTGCTATTCCCAGTGAATCTTGAGTTTTGGCGCGAATTTCGGCCAACTTTTCACCGCCAGTATTGGCAGTTGCTTTTAATAAAGCCTCAGCATCGGCTACAACAACTTTAAATTCATTGATTAAATGGTCTTTATTAAACTGATCTGCAAACTTATCCATGCTTATCTCCACTATTTATTTGATTGGTACTAGTTATTTGGTTGGTATTAGTAATTTTTTTGATATATCTAATATGATTTGTTATCAATGACTTACATTTTAAAAAATCGCGCGTTATTTACGCGCTAATAGCAAAAATGCACCTGCCACGATTGCCGCCACGCCTGCCCAAATGGGCACATTCACTTGCTCTGTATCCTTTACTGACAGTTCGATCGGGCCGATTTTGGTCTGATGAGTTTCTTTGGTGTAAGAGAACCCACCGTAAATCAACCCAAGTCCACCAGCGACAATCAGCACAATAGCCAGCATCTTGATTGCGTTCATCTCATCTCTCCTATCATGATTAATTTTCAATAGAACTGTTTTACTAGTGCATCTTCATGCACTAGTAAAACTATCGGCCAATAAATCGTACCAACACCATAACAATGGCGATAACTAAAAGTATGTGAATAAAGCCACCCATGGTGTAAGACGAAACAAGGCCTAGCACCCAAAGAATCAGTAAGATAACTGCAATTGTTTCAAGCATTTTTGATTCTCCTCATTAAGTAAAAAGTGGATTACTTCACTTTAAGTCGCATATCATTTTTAACTGAAATCACCCCTTTAACATCTTTGGCAACAGCAACGGCATGATTGATATCTGCAGTGGAGTTAACAAAACCACTTAGTTGCACGACACCTTTAAAGGTTTCTACATTGATTTCTGACGATTTTAAAGTTTCGTCATTTAATATTGCCGCTTTTACTTTTGCAGTAATCACGGTATCGTCAAAGTATTCCCCTGTACTTTCTTTGCTAGAGGTTGAGGCGCCTTCGTTCTTGCTTGTTGAAGCACAACCAAGTGTGGTCGCCAATAGACCTGCCACAACAATGGTAGATAAATATTTAAGTTGTTTCATCGTGTTACTCCCTTTAAATTAGACCTGAATAGGTACTGAAAAATGCGTCTTTTCAATTTGAACTAGATGCATAAGTAAGCTAAGAATGGACTTTTATGAATAAATACTCCGTACGGTAACGCACATATTGCGAGTATTTTTTAAACTTCACGTAATTTAGTAAGGCGAATTAAAATCAAGCTGACAAAAAAATACCCCCATTTTATGGGGGTATTTTTTAGAGGTTGCAGTGTTAGATTTTAATGTCCACGGTCGCGCTCATTGCCTCTGCCTCGGTTGCCATGTTTATTCTTTTCACGATGATCATCCCGGTAGTCACCGCCTCGATGGTCGTCACGACGGTCTTCTTGATAACCACCATGATGTTCCCGGTATCGAGGTGCATATTCGTTGTTATACCAGCCATCTTGTACAAAATAAACACGCTCACCGCATGCATTATATCGATGGCAATGCTTACGCCAGTATTTTGCATGTGCTGGAGGCACACGCATGTAAATAGGCTCTCGCTCAACATAGACACGCTCGATAACGCGAGGCTGACGATAGATTACTCGCGGTTGCGGATAGGGGTAATCGCCAATATCGATACGGCCGTAAAAGCCTGGTTGACCGACACTGACAGACACCCCAACATCTGCTGCCAGTACTGAGGTACTAAGTGTTGTGGCTAAAATCACTAATGCTAGGTTCAAGTGCTTCATATTGAATCTCCAAATTGAATTAAGTAGTAATTTTTATTTTATTAAATTCCCAAAATTTCTAGTTTCGCTCATTACGGCTTTCGCCTATTTCTTGCCAACGATTTTGGTTGTTAGACGGATTATTGTTTTGCTGCCTGTTTTTTTGGCTTTGTACTTTTGGTTCACTCTGCTGGCGTTGTAACACTTCTTGACCTTGTTGTGGCCTAGAAGCGCTATTCTCATTATTCCTTTGTTTTTCGTTGCTATTAGGTGGTCTTTCTAGCCTTACGCCTCCATCTTCAGGCGCCCGTGAACGTGGTGAGTCAGTTCCATCTGGCCGAGCCAGTTCAGGATGTTGTGGCGATACAGAACGCCTATCCTCTTGCTGATTAGAATCCCTGTTTTCAGACGGTCGTTGGTTTTGCTCTTGGCGATTAATTTCTTGGCGATTATCGTTCTGTCGATCATCCCTCTGGCGATTTCCTTGCTCGGTCGGTGGTCTTGGCGTTGCTTGCCTTTCCTTATGATCTCGCGCTTGAGGGTCTTTAGCCTGAAAATCATAATTCTTATTATGCAGATCACGTTGTCGCTCTACTTGTCGCGGGTAATGGCTACCTGAATATTGTCTTTGGTAGGCTGGCAAGGGTGCAGGTGCAGGCGTATAGCGACGATCCCATCTATCCCAACCACTTCTGCGCTGACTCCAATCACGGCCCCAATGATTGCCCCAACGTGGCGGCGCATCATACTGCCAGCCAATGAAATAAGTTGGCGGCAGGCGGTAGTAACGCACAGGAATTCTTAATATAAACAGAGGCACATCCTCAGGGTAAACTAACCACCAAGGGCCGTTATACCAATTGCTTTCATACCAATTATCATTTTGATAGACCCAGTACGATCCGTCATAAAAGAAGAAATTTGCCTCCATGCTTGGCGCGTAATAAACTGGGTAACCAGGCACAATCACAAATTCAGGATAGGCTGGCACATTAATGCCTATATTCACATGCGGCAAGCCAATACCAACACTAACTTGCACATCAGCATGCGATGTAGAACTGAACAGTAACGCGGCTAATATAAATACATTGCGGATTTTTAACATATCAACACTCCAATCTGTTTACTTTCAATAAAATTGCGTTCGTGCGTAACCATGTAAACTGGCTTTAGAACTTGCATCGTAGTGTTCAAATTCAAACTGCTCCGTTCGTTATCGCACATATGCTATAAACACTCAGTCATTGCACTTTTCTATAGACTCAACATGCTAAGGAAACTTGTATTTAAAACTAACAATAAGTGCGCTAACGCACATATAGCTTTTAACAATTCAGCTACGATTAACTTACTGGTCGCATTGATAAATTAGAAAAATAAAATAGATATGATTTAAAACGTTGTTGCTTATAAAAAGTTTACAAGCGTTTAAATTAGCTCCTTACAATAACTTGGGGTGATGTTGTGTACATAAAAACGAAATGTTTGAGCATCTTTACATTCGCTACGCTGCGATGTGTCACATTCATAGGCTTGGCAGTTTTAACTGGTTGCGCTTCAATTCCAAGAATGGTGCCAGACATGGCAATGCAATCGCATCATCCCGTGCAACTCGATGGTGCGCACGGTGCCTTAAGCGCTAAACAAAGTAGTGCAATACTAGCCAAGCTGAAAAAAAATGGCGATGAAACAAATATCTTCGAGAAACACTTAGCACTGGAGGCTGAAATCGTAGGTAGCCCACTGGTTGTGGGCAATAAAGTGGAGCTGCTCATCGATGGTCCGACTACTTACGATGCAATGTTTTTAGCCATCGATAACGCAAAAGACAGCATCAATATGGAAACCTACATTATTGAAAATGATGAAATTGGCCAGCGCTTTGCAAAACTATTAACCAGCAAACAAATTGGCGGAGTACAGGTTAATCTTATTTACGATAGCGTAGGTTCAATCATTACACCAAAAACGTTTTTTGTACCATTAATCGAAAGTGGGGTAAATGTTTTAGAGTTCAATCCCATCAATCCACTCTATGCACGTAAAGGTTGGGATGTGAACCGGCGCGACCATCGTAAATTACTCGTAATTGATGGACAAACGGCTTTCATTGGCGGCATCAATATCAGCAGCGTGTATTCTAGCGGTTCGTTTGGCAAGTCTAGAACCAGTAAAGGCGAGCAACAATGGCGCGATACGCATTTGCGCATCAACGGCCCAGTCGTTAGTGAATTCCAGAAACTTTTTATGGCTACTTGGACTGAACAGAATGGCCCAGAATTAGCGGCTAGAAACTACTTCCCCGAACAAAAAAATCAGGGAAACGAGGTTGTACGTGCCATCGGCAGTTCGCCAGAAGAAGCCTATAGCCAGATTTATGTCACCTTGCTCTCCGCCATCAATAGCGCTGAGACAGCAATCTCGTTAACCAATGCATACTTTGTCCCCGACCCACAATTACTTAGCGCGCTAAAAGAGGCAGCACAACGTGGCGTCGATGTTCGATTATTACTCCCCGAGAAAACAGATTCCGTCATGGTGTATTACGCTTCTCGTTCCTTTTACGATGAGCTTCTGCTAGCTGGTATTAAAATCTATGAGCGACGCAATGCCTTACTGCACGCCAAAACGGCCATGATTGATGGCGTCTGGTCGACTATTGGTTCAACTAATTTAGATTGGCGTAGTTTTACCAATAATCAGGAAGTGAATGCTGTCATTCTTGGGCAAGATTTTGCTTCGCAAATGCAAACCATGTTCGAGAATGACCTCGAGTCTTCAACACTCATTACTCTCGATGCATGGCGTGAACGTAAACTTAGCGCAAAAGTTAAAGAGAAAGCCGCACGATTATGGGCGCGCTGGTTATAATTAAGCGTATGAATTTAAAACTTAAAATGCTGAATCAGAATTTACACAATTTTTGGCAATCTAAGGCCTGCATATTTAAACCTGCCACAGCTTTTTTTATGTGCTTTTTCATCGCCTGTTTCAATCAAACTAGTGTTGCCGCTCAAACAAAAAATGCGGCAAACGAGTTAAACAGCAAATACACCGAATTAACTACTCAACTGCAAAATAATCAATTTAATCGCCCACTCTATCTAAATTCCATTGAAAACCCAAATGATTTAAAAGGTGAAATTTACGCTGTGGTGGATTATCCATTCAACAAAGTAAATGCTGCGTTGAACAATCCGGACCACTGGTGCGATGCCCTAATATTGCATATCAATGTTAAATATTGCCATGCTGCCAGCAATAAATCCGAGCGTGTATTAACCATGAATATTGGCAATAAGGTTGAACAGGCTTTGGCTGATGCTTATCGGATTGATTTAAACTATCGCAACGTATCAACAGCATCAGATTATTTTGCAGTTGAACTTAGTGCGGCGAGTGGGCCTTTGGGCACGAGTGATTACCTGATATGGATTGAAGCAACGCCGTTAAATGAAAGGCAAACTTTTCTGCACTTCACTTACGCGTATGCTTTTGGATTAGCCAGCAAGCTGGCCATGAAAACCTATCTGGCAACAATCGGCCGCAATAAAGTTGGATTTACCGTAAATGGCAAATTAAGCGATGGACAACCAGCCTACATTAAAGGGATTAG
>NZ_JABFRA010000112.1 GCF_013141425.1 Methylotenera sp.
ATTCTTTACCATCAACATCCCAAAGTTTAGAACCCAAGCCTTTTTTAAAAAATATCGGCGTGCCGCCCACGCTACGAAACGCGCGCACGGGCGAATTTACACCGCCTGGGATAAGTTGTTGAGATTTTTCAAAAAGGGTTTGATTGAGTGATGTCATGGCGTTATCGCTAGTAAAAAAACCATATTTTAGCAGATGGAAGGCGCGATTAGCTCTAAATTTAACCTTGGTAAATTAGGGAGTGTGGCTCCAGATTTGCAAGGTTAAATGAGATAAAAAATTACAACAACATTCACCCATAAGCTTACAAGCTTAACTTTGCCTGAACAATATTGCTGTGCTGCGCTCTCACTCTTGCAAAATCTAATAGCTCGGGCAGTCGGGCATTTTTACCACGCCAATCAGCAAACATAGACTCACCCAACAAAACGTAGTGCCAATTGCAATTATCGCGCAGCTCAGGCGCCAAGTTATTGATGCGCTCGCACCAAGCAACCGCGGCCTTTAATTTGCGCTGCACATTTGGGTGTGTGGTTTGTTGCTGCGCTTTTGTTTCAACTAAATACACGGCATTTTCAGTTCGCACTAAAAAGTCGGGAGAGTAAAAAGCAGGTAAACCATCTTCTTTTACATATCTTAATCGTGCAAATGTGTGACGATTCTCGCTAATTTTACAAAAAGCTTGTACGCCAGTATCGGCTTGCGCCCATTGCATAAAAGCTTGTTCTAAACCGCCGTTGTGGCTTGGATAAGCTAAGCGCTCGTAAATACACTTAGTCACTTCTATCGAGTTGCTTTCACGCATCATCAAGCGTGGCACTTCTGATAATTTACGGTAAAGCACTTCATTTTCACCCGTAATATTTTTCTGTTCTGCATCCAACAACGCTACAGCAAACACTTTAGTAATATGCTCAATAACAGGCTGTAAAAGTAAAATACGCCAGTTTTCATTTTCCATCGGGTTAAAATCTTGCCCAAATAAATAGAGCCAAATGTAATCATCTAACCAACCTGTTAGCTCGGCGGTATTCACCTGCAAATAGGGGTTTGCCAAGTGTGTAGCAATTTTATTGCCTTTGGGTAGCGGCTGACTGAGTGCTTGGCTAATACGTCGCGTTAATCTTGCCAAATAATCGTTATAACCATTTACATTCATCACCGCGCCATCTACGCGGTAATCGCCAAATAATGTGCTACTTTGTAAATCATGTGAAATAAACGTATCACCCTTACCCAACATATTGGTCAGTTCAATTGGGGTAAGTGCGGTAAATGGTAACAACGCACTCAAGTCTAATGTTCTATGCTCTAAATGCTCTTCTGCTTCACGCAAAATAAAGGGAATGGCAAAATCAAACGCCTCAAATCCTTCACGTAATTGTGAAGCAATCACATCACCTGTGCTACTCGTATTATCCGTTTCTTCTGTGGTTGTACCTGCCAAACCATCATTGGTTAAGTCATCATAAAAAGATTGAAACGCAGGGTGCTCAATAATCGACAAAATATCTAACAAACTACTTGGCTCTTTGCTATTGTTAATCAACTCGCGGTTTTCACGTTTTAGGTCTGTGTATTCATCATCGCGCCACATTAAACGCAAGCCGCGCCCAATCGTTTGTTCTAACAAAATCTGTGCTTGGCTTGAACGTAACGGCACAATCACACAAATATTATTTACGTCAAAACCTTCGCGCAGCATTAAAACACTGACAATCACTCTTGGCGTAGCATGTTTATCTACACTAAATAATCGCTCACGCACTGACACCCAATCTTTTTCACCTAATTCAGCTTTTTTGCCAGAATCAATTGACATCACTTCATCAGCATTCAAACCTTCATTTTGTAAAAATTGGCTAACTAATGGTGAAACTGTCGTGTCTTCACATACCACCAACATTTTAGGGTGTCGGCTCGGGTCTATTTTTGCAAAATCTATTTCTAGTTTTTTAAGTTTCTGCAAACCTGCACGTAGCATCACGCGCTGGCCTTCGCTCAAAGCTACATCACCATTCTCATCACGTTCAGCTTTAAACTCTAAAGGTAACGCGCCAATTTCTTTGCGTTTATCTAACACTAACGATTTAACCAAACCTGCCCGCATGGCAGATTTCAAATCAAAATCGGTAATAATATGGTTAAAGTACAGCTTACTTTTGTTTTTACCTGAGCCAATATCGTTATAAGGCGTTGCAGAAAAATCCACCTGTACAAACTTTCTGCCTTTAGTTTCAGCAATGCGGCTTAGGCTTTTTTGCCATTCCACCTCTGTGCTTTCACCTTCTTTTTTAATTTCATGAATATGGTGCGCTTCATCGTTAAACACCATCAATTCAGGCAAGTTTGCTAAAAAGTCCAATACGTTGCCACGCGCATAACGCCTATCTAGCACATCTAAGCTGTTGCCCGTTGCTCTACCTGGTGACAAAGGCAGTACGGCTTTGATGACTTGCTCAGGGCTTACACTTGCGGCAGGTGCAAATAGTTCCTCAGTAAACTCTTCATCGTTTAATTGCTCTTCCACTTCACTTAGTAAATGCCAATTGGTAATGCCTATCATGCCATTACCTGTGGCTTTTAAACCAATTTCAGTTTTGTTACACACATTGCCGCGTACAAAACCAAACACACTTTCACGGTATTGCTCAGGGATAAACAACTCCGCAAACTGCGCCACATCAGAAGTGGCAAAATCGCGTGAATTATTTTGCCCTGCAATCAACTTGCCACAAAACGCATCTAGCAAACGCTCATACACAATTAAGCCAGGCGCAACGATTAAAAACTGGCGAGTAAATCGTTCGTCGGCAATACCCTCTGCGCTTGCCGCCGTTTTATTGAGCAATTGCCAAATCATCAATGCCTGTAACACCCAAGTTTTGCCCGTACCAGTCGCCATTTTTAGGCAGTATTTGGGATGCGCGTTTTTATCTTCCGCAAGCTTGCTCAGCAAACTCCCTGTCAGCAATAACTCTGGTGCAACTTGGCTGTATAAATCTTTAAGGCTGTGAGATTTAAGCACCTCATGTGCCACAATCGCATTCAATATCGCCTGTTTTTGCCCTATATGAAAATTCAAACCACTACGGGCTAACACCATATCTTCACCAAACCACCACTTGAGTAATTCGGCTGTAGTGGGCGTGACTAACTCTAAAATTTCGGCACCACCAGACTCTAAACCAAGGCAAAGTTGCTGCGTTCTTTTAGTCAGCGCACTGGCAAGTGGCAATAGCTCATCTTTTGGTGTACTCATACCGCCTCCACCGTCACCACAACCTCAGCTTCAAAACCAAATACATCCACCACGCGCACACACACCTTACGCGCACCTGCAATGGCTGGCACATTCACTACCGCTTTAGTCACAACACGTAATGGGTCGCCGTCATTCTCAACATTACCGCGATAATCTTGCCAAACAGACCTAAACACAATGCCATCATAATGTGGGTCAACTGCCCAATACTCAATAAGTGCCAATGGTTCTTGGTTGATAACGGCTTGCAGTTTTTCACGGTTTGCTTCGTCTAAGTTAATAGCTTCGGGCGAAAGTAAAATGTAGTTTTTAAGACTAATGGTGAGCGTTTCTTGGCTACCCGTTCGCCCTGAGCTTGTCGAAGGGGCTAGGACATCGGCTTCGACAAGCTCAGCCCGAACGGTTGAAGATGACCGCGTAATCGGATAAATAGTTAAATACTGCAAACTACTAAAGCGCACTTGCCCACGGAGTTTTTCAGCACCGCCTTTTTTCTTTAATCTATCCATTAAATCTGGCGGAATCACCAATACCTCTAAACGGCTATCATTCAGCGCGGTAATGGTTTCACCAATAGAAGGCTCAAAGTTCCAGCCCAATACCACCACTTTATCCCAGCCGCCCATCAGGCTATCGCGCTGGGCAATGGCTTTTTTCAAGGTGGCGGTGCCAGTGAGTTTATTGGGTGAATCGGCTAACACTAATGTTTTATTACCACCGTGATTCACCTGCCCTAAATTGCGCTGGGGGTTGTCTTCAGGCGATAACGGCAATGCGCCATACAGTGAAAGCACAATCTGCGATAAATCTCCCATGCGGAAGTTACGACCAAGGCTAGATTTAGCCGCTTCTACTTGATAATCTCCAATGGCTTGGTATAAAAATGGCTTGGCATTTTGGTCGATTAAGCGTTTGCGCATAATCATGCAAGCAGGCTTGCCTAAATCTGTAGTAATCCAATTACGTCCTAACTTCTCAACAACAGCGGCAGTTGTCCCTGAGCCTCCATTAAAGTCAGCAATGATTGAATTAT
>NZ_JABFRA010000104.1 GCF_013141425.1 Methylotenera sp.
AACTCACTGAATGTGCGCCTGCCGCATGTATTGGACTGGTTGCGCGACAATCCGATTGATGTACTTTGCATACAGGAAACCAAGCAAGAAGATAGCAAGTTTCCATATGCCGATTTGAAAGCTGCTGGCTATAACGCGATTCATAGCGGACAAAAAACCTACAACGGCGTGGCTATTTTAAGTACGCATGAAATGACTGATGTTGAGCACGGCATTGCGGGTTTTGAAGATGAGCAAAAGCGTGTGATTTCGGCCACTATCAACGGTGTGCGGGTTATTTGTGTTTACATTGTGAATGGCCAAGCGGTGGATTCTGAAAAGTATGAATACAAAATGCGCTGGTTAAATGCGCTCAATACTTGGTTAAGTGGTGAGCTTAAAAAGCACCCAAAATTGGTAGTATTGGGCGATTACAATATTGCGCCTGAAGACCGTGATTGCCACGACCCAGCAGCATGGCTTGGGCAAATATTAGTTAGCCCACAAGAGCGTGAGCATTTTCAAAAACTGCTACAACTAGGTTTACATGATAGCTTTAGGTTATTTGAACAACCTGACAAAAGCTTTAGTTGGTGGGATTACCGCATGATGGGCTTTAGGCGAAATTTCGGCATGCGCATTGACCATATATTAGTTAGTGACGCGCTAAAACTTGCTTGCGTTTCAGCCTATATCGACAAGGCACCACGCAAACTCGAACGGCCGTCTGACCATACGCCAATGGTTTTAGAGCTTCACTAAATAATTGTGAAGCAACCTTTAACCTTTGATTTTTACGCCTAATTGTTTGAGCTTGCGATACAAGTGCGTGCGCTCCAAACCAGCAATTTCTGCCAGTTTACTCATATTGTTCACGGCATCTTTCATGTGGTGCGCAAAATAGAGACGCTCAAATTCATCACGCGCCTCTCGCAATGGCTGATCTAAAAAAGGTAGCTCAATTTGGTTAGAAAGTTTGCCCTCAGTCACCTGCGCTGATCTAATTTTTTTATTTTCGGCAGGGGTCACCAGTGTTTTGGCATCATCAAATTGGTGCAGCACACGCTTTACATCATCCAAGGTGATTTTTTCACCTAAGCTAGTGTGGATTAAATTTCTAATGGCTGCATCCAATTGAGCTAAATCACCAGGCCAGTCTGCATTGCGCAGACCATTTAATGCGGCGATATCAAATTCACGGTATTCCAATCCAGCTAGCTCTAATTGCAAATTGGCAATTGCTATCGCTAAATCTGGAATATCTTCCTTGTGCTCATTTAAAGCGGGCACACGCAAAGATACGGCTGACAAAGCCTGAAATAAATTATGATCAAACAAGGCTTCTGCTTGTAGCTTTGGCAGATTTTCGCTCGTTACACATACCACACGCATGTTGTATTTATCGGATTTGGCAATAAGCAACAGTAAGCCTTTTTGCTCGGTTTTACTGAGTTCAGCCACTTCTGGAATATAAACCAAGCCACCTCGTGTAGATTCTAAAATATCCAACGGGGCCGCCGCCAGCTGACTAAACTCTGTTAATTGTAGCCAAGGGCTAGTCGTGTCGTGCAAATAACGTGCGCAAAGCTCTGCACCACAACCTTTTGGGCCAATCAACAACACTGGGCTCGGGCTTACGTTTAGCGCAATTTTATCTAAACGATCCTTGAGCGCTACTACAATCGGGCTTTTACCTAAGCTCGCCAAATTCATTTCTGATTTTGGTGATTGTTCACTATGTTTTAAAGCCGTGCTGACCGTCTTTAATAGTTTTTGCAATGCAATGGGTTTTTCTAAAAAATCAAAGGCACCAATCCGTGTCGCTTCTACTGCGGTATCAATGGTACCGTGGCCTGACATCATCACCACGGGCATCGTCAGCAAGCTGCTATTGGCCCATTCTTTAAGCAAGGTAATCCCGTCACAATCAGGCATCCAGATATCCAACAACACAATGTCTGGCCGCTCATGCAGGCGTGCAGCACGCGCGGCGGCGGCGTTTTCTGCGAGTTGCACTTGATAACCTTCGTCTTGAAGAATGTCGCGGAGCAGTTCACGAATACCGATTTCATCGTCAACAACCAATATATGTTTTGATGCCATTCTGTTTTATCTTCTTTTGAGTTTTACTAACGAGTTTCTTCAATTAATAATGGGATATGAATCGTCACGATTGCCCCTGTATTTTTTTCATTTCCAGCACTTACCGCCTCACCACTATTTTGCACATTTTCAATTTTAATACTGCCTTTATGTTCTTCAATGATTTTTTTTACAATAGCCAAACCAAGCCCCGTACCATGTGGCTTACTGGTCATATAGGGTTCAAATGCATGAAGCATCATCTCCTCTGGAAAACCAGCACCATTATCCTTCACCGTAAGCGTTAACATTTCATTCTGAATTTTAGTGCCGATTGCTATTATTGCCTCCTCGCGCCCTGTCAACGCATCTTGTGCATTTTGCAACAGGTTATGTATTACCTGGCGCAACATAGTACTGTCACCCCAAATCGGGCAAACTTTTCCTTCTAAAGAAAGTTTGATTTTTGTATCTAGCTGATCATATAACGACACCACCTCTTTAATCAGACTGTTCAAATCTAAACGGTGCAATTGCGGCGTAGGTGATCGTGCATATTCGCTGAATTCGTTCACCATGCGCTTCATCGCATCAACTTGATTCACAATCGTCTCGGTTGAGCGCTTCAACATTTCTGCATCTGTCGCATCTAATTTTTTTAGTAATTTATGTGACATTCGCTCCGCAGACAATTGAATTGGCGTAAGCGGATTTTTAATTTCGTGAGCAAGTCGTCTAGCAACCTCACCCCAAGCAGCATCACGTTGTGCTTGAATCATGGTTGTAGCGTCATCAAACACTGCCACATAGCCGCCATCTGGCAGACGTGTACCACGCACGGTCAATATCTGTTTGCCATGCGCGCTTAATAGCTCGACTTGTGTTTGCACTTCATTTTTTGGTCCGTTCTCTTGTTCGGCAGGATGCAAGCTATTCATGGCAATCGTAAGCAAAAAACTTTCTAGTCGCGCGTGCTTTATATAAATTTTATCTAAAGTTAAACCAACATAACTACCCAATCTAATACCCAATATATTACTTGCCGCCTGATTAAACGTGCGCAGCTCCCCGCGCTTATTCAACGCCATCACGCCTGAAGACAAATGCGCAAGTATCGTTTCTAAATAGCCTCTAGCCGCTTCTACACGTGCACGGTTGTTGTCCGCGGCTTTGGTTGCATCCCCTAGTTGTTGCGTCATGCTATTAAAAGATTGTACCAACACACCTAACTCATCTTTACCGTGGGCGGGCAGCATGGTGCTGTAGTCGCCACTCGCAATTGCTTTTGTTCCTTCTGCCAGCACCGTTAATGGCGCCGAGAGTCTGCGACTCAACACAAAAGCTACAGCAACTGCCCCCAACATGGCTAGCATCATCACCAAGGTAAGCGTGAGTGCAAACACCTCTCTTAATGCTTTGCGGCTATACGATAATTGCTGGTAATCCTGATAAACGTCCTGCACCGCTTCAGCCGTGCTTGCAAGCGACTTTGGCACTGGTTGTAGCAACTGCAAAATTCGCGTTTCGCCTGCCAAATCCTGTACATTCACGGGCACTAATACGCGCAAAAATAATCCTTTATTCCCGATAGGTTCAATACTCGCTAATATTTGTTTTCGTGCCTGTCGCAGTTGCGATACGCTCGGCAATTCAGGTAAGAAGCTTTCCGAATCACTGCTCGATACCTCTAGAATTCGGCCTTGCACTGTTAACAAAGTCGCATCCTGTATGCCACTTTTTTCACGCAAATCGTTCAAAATAGAGTGCGTTTTAGCCGGCTGAAAAGCTAAGGTGGTGGCCATACTTTCGGCTTTATCCTTTACGTCTGCCAACATAATATCAAGCGCCGTGCGGCCTAAATTCAACCCGCCTTCTAGCGCCGCTTCTACCTTAACGTTAAACCACGATTCAATTGAGCGCGTTAAAAAATTGACTGAAACCAAATACACAATCAAGCCAGGAATAATCGCCATCATCGCAAAACTGCTTAATAAGCGTAGCGTAAAGCGGCTTCCAACTACGCTCTTACGAATTTGCCGATACAAACGCCAGATTTGATAGCTAATAACGACAACAAGAAATGCCGCCAAGACGACATTTAAAACCACCAGTAAGCTGTAATATTCGCCCGATGCCGCAGTATTGGCACTGGCGTTAGATAACAAATATAGTAAAAAAACACCTAATGCCGCACAAACTAAAACGATATATTTCATTTTAGATAGCGTTTCATTTAGTGGATTCAGATTTACCTAGATTGGGCACCCATTCAAAACGTTGGGAACTCATTTTCCAGTCATCGGAGCCAATCGCATCGCCCTGTAACACGGCGGGCAACTTTTTTGTGTCAAGCCGCATCAATAAAGCGGCTTTATAGGGTTCACCTTTTTCAATCTCGGCAATTTGAAATACTTTCAAGCCACTAATGTCTGACAGATCATCCATCGCCTCATCCAGTCGAACAAAAGCTTTTTGCTGCTCACCTCGCATGACCAGAAACTGCCTGGAAAGCGCATGATAGCTTAATGCAACACGTTGGGTAACGGTGACAATTTCATCATCAAACCAATATTTTCGCGGTTTGGCGAGTTGAAATTCAATTAAAAAATTAAGCTCAAAGCCTTTACTAATGGCCTCTTCAATCTTTTCACTAAACTTCATGTCCACATCTGCATTTAGTACATAAGCATCCTCCTGCGCCTGTATCTCTGCACGTTTGATGTTTAAACTGCTATTGCCCGCCCATGCCGTTACCACAAACAGCAAAAGCAAACCGCCAAATAGGAACTGTTTAATGTTTTTGCAGCAATGCATAAAAAAAGCCATCGTGTGCATTTGAAGGAATAAGCTGACCATTAATATGGGTGACTTCCAAGGATGCGTCATTTGCAGGTAAGGCAAATGGCAATTGCGTTGCATCGGCGTTAAGTTGTAAAAAATTATCCACTTGTTGTTGATTTTCTTCATTAAAAACAGAACAGGTTATATAAAGTAATTTACCACCCTTTGCCAACATCTGCCATAAATTAGCCAAAATTTTAGCCTGCTGACGGGCAAAAGAAGCAATGTCTGCCTCGCGTCGTAGCCATTTGATATCGACATGGCGTCGCACGATGCCAGACGCGCTACAGGGCACGTCGGCCAAAATTAGATCAAATAGTTGCGGTACAGCTTTCGCGTCATTCCACCAATCTGTAGTGGATGCATCACCAACCAAAAGGTTCGCTTTTAGCTTCAGTCGATTCAAATTACTTTGCACGCGTTGTAGACGCGTTTCATCCGAATCCATAGCCGTCAGCGCCACGTCGGCTAGCTCTAGAATATGCCCAGTTTTTCCTCCCGGGGCGCAACAAGCATCCAGCAAGTTCATGCCAGCTTGGGCATCAAGCAGATATGCTGCTAACTGTGCGCCTAAATCTTGCACAGAAACAATACCATCGGCAAAGCCTTGGATTTTTTCTACCGGCACAGGATTCGCCAAAATTAACGCCTGCGCACCTATTTGTTTGGCTTCAATGTCTTGCCGAGTTAGTAACTGCAAATAGTCCTGCATGCTGATTTTTTGTGTATTCACCCGCAAAGTCATCGGCGGATGTTGATTCCCCGTTTCTAGCATAGCCTGCCAGTGGCTTGGATACTGTGTTTTAAGCTTGTTAATCCACCACTTTGGATAAGAATAAGTGGCTACTTCATTCGCGCTTAATTTAGCTTGCAATTGGTCTTTTTGACGTAAAAAATTACGCAAAATTGCATTCACCAAACCCTTAGCCCAACTTTTAGGCGCAGGTCGCTTCAACTGACTCACCGCATGCACCGCTTGGTTTACCACCGTGAATGAGTCAGCCTTATCATGCAACAACTGATAAATCGCGACGAGCAATAATGCGTTGATACGGTCATCTGTTAACGGTTTCTCTAACAGTTGCACCAGATAAGCATCAATCTCACCATAAAACCGCAAAGTGCCGTAACTCAAATCCTGCGCCGCCCCACGCTGTTGCGGCGTAGCACTAGGAAAAAGCGCCAAGGCGGCTGGTAAAGCCAAAGTAAGATTACGACCAGATAAGACCTGATTCACAGCATTTGCAGCGATTTGTTGAGATATATACAAAGAAAACTTTCAAATTCAGCTAAAAGTCTATTCTAAGCGACTAAGCCCTCAGATGCACGCCGATTCTGAAATATGAAGATCAACACCACACTCCGTCATTCCCGCGTAGGTGGGAATGACGGATAAGAGAGTTTTTGAATTACAACCAACCGTGAAATATCACGATTCTGACATTCTTTCCCCTGCTACCGCGCCGAGCAGCACAGGATTCATGGGGGCTTTCGGCAAGCGGCTGTTGAGGGAAGCGAGTTTCCGCTTGCCGCTCATGAAACTAAGCGGCTCAGGAAAAAAACGGTAGGGGGTAGCGTTTTCTTTGGCTAAACAAAAGAAAGTAACTCGCCTGTCGCGCGCGCGATTACTTACATACGGCACAATGCCTTTTAATTCTTGCGCTCTACTTGTTTGTAACAGGTCTTACAAAGGGTAAAATTTTCGCCGTCTCTTTAAAAGCCCCAATATCCTTCTCTGTTAGGGTTCCTACTTCATCATCAATTATCGCAGCTTTATCTACGCCTTTTGAAGCACGTAAATTCGCAGATTCACCTCTAACCTCAATGCCATATCCTTAATCATGCTGATAATGTCATCGACTTGCTCTGAATTTTGTACATCATCTGGTAGATGCTCTATTGTTTCGTTGTAAGTCAAATAACCTTGATTTTTACCAATAATAATTAATTGATTTAACCGCTCACGGCGTTCGTTTGCAAAAGAATCATCGGTCATTAAAATGCACCCGCCATCGCCATCAACCGCGCTACCCGCTCCTCAGTCTTAGGATGCGTACTAAATAGACTATCAAACGACACACCTGCCAATGGATTAATAATCATCATCTGCCCCGTTTCTGGATGTGCTTCTGCCGTTGGGTTTTGAATTCGATGCGCGTAATCACTAATCTTTTGCAAAGCGCTCGCCAAAGCTTTTGGGTCACGGCTAATTTCCGCTCCTACTCTATCTGCCTCAAACTCACGCGAACGTGAAATCGCCATTTGTATCAATGAAGCGGCCATTGGCGCCAAGAACATCATCAACATGGCGACCACTGGACTCACACTGCGCTCTCCGTCATCACTTCGACCGCCACCAAACAACATGCCGAATGTGCCGATAGATGAAATTGCACCTGCAATGGTGGCTGAAATAGTTGAAATGAGCGTATCCCTATGCTTTACGTGAGCTAGCTCATGCGCCATTACGCCTCGTAACTCACGCTCGCTCAAAGCTTTTATAATGCCTACGGTTGCAGCTAGTGCTGCATGTTCTGGATTGCGACCAGTGGCAAAGGCGTTTGGTTGAGCATCATTCATCACGTACACTTTTGGCATTGGCAATTGCGCGTTCTCGGCAAGCTCTTTCACCATGTGGTAATAATTGCGAAACTGCCCATTTCCATAGTTATTTTCTGCATTTACTTCTTGCGCACCGTACATTTTAAGTACGGCTTTATCGGAAAACCAGTAGGCATACACATTCATACCCGCAGCCAGCAATAGGGCAATCATCATGCCGCCTGCGCCACCCAATGCCGCCCCAACTGTACCAAACAGGGCAACAATGGCGGCCATTAAAATTGCTGTTTTTAACCAATTCCCAAACATTTTGTTCTCCTTATTTTGCCAAACTGCTCGCATTCATAAGATGCTGTTAAATGTAAAAAATTCAAGTGATGTAAAATGCCGTTTTGCATTTCTTAAGTAAACAAAGCTCCTGCTTGCAGATTATGGCCTTGCACAAAAGCCTGGGCATTCAGGCGTTTTCCACCTGGGGCTTGCAGTTCAGTGATATGTAGCAACCCCTCGCCACAGCCTACAGTAATGCCATTTTGCACACTTAAAACTTCACCTGCTTTTGCTTTGCCTTCCACTGCGTTAGCAAACCAGATACGGCAAATCTGTCCGTTGAGTTGGCCCTGTGCCACAGGGAATGGATTAAAAGCACGCACTTGACGCGATATTTCTAGTGCACTTTTTTGCCAATCAATGGTTGCTTCGGATTTTTCTAACTTATGCGCATAAGTCACCAAGAATTCCTCTTGCGGTTCGGCTGGTAACGACCCTTTTTCTTCTAATTCAGCCATCGCTAGCACCATTAACTCTGCCCCTGATTGACTGAGTGCATCATGCAAAGTTTGTGTGGTATCGTTTTCGGTAATCGGTACGACAGCTTTACTAACCATCGCACCTGCATCTAGTGCAGGCACTACTTCCATAATGGTAACGCCTGTTTCTATATCGCCTGCCAATATGGAGCGGTGGATAGGTGCTGCGCCACGCCAACGTGGTAATAAGGAGGCGTGAATATTGTAGCAGCCTGATTTTGGCATATTGAGCACGACCGTGGGAATAATTAAGCCATAAGCCGCCACTATCATCACATCTGCATTAACAGCTGCGATCTGTGCTTGTACAGCAACATCTTTAAGTGTTTCAGGTTGAAATACAGGTAACTGGTGTTGCTCGGCCAAAACTTTAACTGGACTAGCTTTTAGCTTCATGCCTCGCCCTGCTGGGCGATCTGGCTGAGTGAGTACCATAACGATTTGATGACCTGCCTGAATCAGGGCGGCTAAAGCTGGAACAGCAAATTCAGGCGTACCCGCAAAAATAATTTTCAATGAATTTTCCTAAACAACTATTTACTTAGCCACTCGTTACTAAATCACTATTTGTTACGAGTGAGTTTGAGCATTTTATTTTTAATACGGTTGCGCTTAAGTGGCGACAAATACTCAACAAACACTTTTCCTAGCAAATGGTCCATTTCATGCTGAATACATACACTTAGCAAGCCTTGCGCCTTTAAGGTAAAGGGCTTGCCGTGATAGTCCAACGCTTCTACTGTCACTTTTTCGGCACGCGTGACATTTTCATAGATGCCCGGCACTGACAAACAACCTTCTTCATAATCCTGCTCGCCACTTTTTTCGACGATTTTTGGGTTAATAAATACCTGTAATTGGTCTTTAGTCTCGCTGGTGTCAATAATAATAAGCTGGATGTGCTGATTCACCTGTGTGGCGGCTAAGCCTATCCCTGGCGCGTCATACATGGTCTCACGCATATCATCAATCAAACGACGAATCGTTGCATCGACTTGTTTCACCGGTTGCGCTACTTTATGCAAGCGCGGGTCTGGATAATTGAGTATGTCTAAAATTGCCATAAATACCTTGTTGCACCCTTTAAAACTAAAATGTTACTGTAAAAAAATGTTGTTTTTCCATAAAAGCTTGATTGTTTAATGAATTACGTGATAAATTTAACGTAATTTCGCGGTTAAAGTATATATTTTAACTGAATATTTTCTAATGCATTTTTGACCGAGGTCATCAATCTATGTTTCGTCCTATTATAACGCTGCTCATGTTTTGTTGCATAAGCTTGAATGTTCATGCACAAGTCATCACACTTAAAGACAATCATCCAGACAAGCACGTTGTTGTCAAAGGCGATACTTTGTGGGGGATTTCAGCTAAGTTTCTAAATGACCCGTGGCAATGGCCAAACGTGTGGAAACTCAATCGCGAACAAATTAAAAATCCGCATTTGATTTACCCAGGCGACGTGGTATTTCTTGACACCTCCAGTGGAATACCTCAACTAAGATTATTACGTGAAACGGTAAATTTACAGCCTGGTGTAGTCGTCGAACCACTCGATAAAGCCGCTATTTCAACCATACAGCTTAATGTTATCGCACCATTCTTAAACCAACCGCTGGTGATTGAAAAAGATCAGTTAGCTAATTCTCCTAGAATTATTGCCAATCAAGACAACCGTGTGGTCTTGAGTCCTGGCACCCGTATCTACATTAACAAAATCGCTGAAGGCGAACCACTCAATTGGTATGTCTATCGTCCAGGTGAGAACCTGGTTGATCCAGACACTAAAAAAGTTTTGGGCATAGAAGCAACTTATTTGGGTGATACGAAAATCACCAAATATGGCGAACCTGCTAGTGCTGACATCACCAAAGCGAAAGAAGAAATATTCACTAAAGATCGCTTGGTACCAACAGACAATACCGTAGTTACTAACTTTGTGCCCCATGCGCCAGAATCAGCCATTGCAGGCCGTATCATTAAAATTTACGGCGGCGTAGCCGAGGCTGGCCCGCAGAGCATTGTTTCCATTAGCCGCGGGGCGGCAGATGGTGTTGAAGTTGGCCATGTGCTGGCAATTAATCGCTACGGTCGCGTGATTAAGGACCCAGAATATCAGAAAGATAAAGATGCGAAAAATGCCGAATCAACTACTGGACTTAAACCTGGCTATGTCAAATTGCCAGACGAACGCATCGGTTTGCTGATGGTGTTTCGCGTATTCCAAAACGTCTCTTATGCTTTAGTTATGCAGGCATCGCAACCCGTCAACACCCTTGATGCGGTAAGCACACCTTAATACCAGCAGCGATGCCATTAAGCCATAGCGAGCATCTCTACAACAACGAACCCGTAGAAAAATCGCTATGGATTGCTTTAAGTAGTATTCATGGCCTTGGCTCACAAACTTTTTGTCAACTGTTAAAGACATTTGGCAACCCTTGCAATGTCTTTTCCGCTAGTTACAAACAGTTAAAAGAAGTAGTTCCCGAGAATATTGCCCTTGAAATTACCAAAGGCATTGACGATGATGCGTTGAAAGATTCGCAATATTGGCTCGCGCAAGACCATAACCATTTGGTCACCTTAGCCGACCCTGACTACCCCAAAGCACTGTTTGAAATTCAGGATCCACCGCCTTTTTTATACGCAAAAGGTAATCTTAGCCTGTTGAACATGCCCAGTATTGCCATCGTCGGTAGTCGTAATGCGTCTGTGCAGGGCGAAAAAAATGCCGAGGCTTTTGCACAAGGCCTTTGTGGGTTCGGTTTGTGTATTGTCAGCGGACTCGCACTTGGTATCGATGGCGCGGCACATCGCGGTGCATTAGCTGCCAACGGTGCTACCATTGCAGTTGTTGGCACTGGCTTAGATATAGTCTACCCTGCCAAACATCGGGATTTAGCGCATCAAATTGTGGAGCGCGGCCTGATTGTATCGGAGTTTGCGTTAGGCACACCTTCAAAACCGCAGAATTTTCCTAAGCGCAACCGCATCATTAGTGGCTTAAGTTTAGGCTGCTTAGTAGTTGAAGCCAATTTACAAAGCGGCTCGCAGATTACCGCTCGCCTATCAGCAGAGCAAGGTCGTGAAGTCTTTGCGATTCCTGGTTCCATTCATTCGCCAATGTCTAAAGGCTGCCATCAGCTCATTAAACAAGGCGCAAAACTGGTCGATAGCCTACAAGATATAGTAGAAGAACTCGATTTGGCAGCTAGCACCCAAACTATTTCAGAATCAAATGAAATAGCAGAGAATCAAGCCAACACAAAAAATGTACTGATTCCTTTAATGGGATACGAACCTATTTCACTTGAAAATATAGTACGTTTGAGTGGCTTGACGGTAAGCGAAGTTTCATCCATGCTTATGTTACTGGAATTAGAAGGGAGTGTAGCTAGCCTAGCCGGCGGGAAATATCAAAAAATTGTGTAATTTTAGTTTGTGCATAAACCATCACGCTTTATTTAAGAATAACTCTAATTTAAGGATAAACATCATGTTTGAAGTATTGGTTTATATGTTTGAAAATTATATAGATACGCAGTATAGGCCTGATGAGAGCACGCTATCGAAAGAATTGAGTGCCGCAGGATTTGATGAGCAAGATATTAACGGTGCTTTTGACTGGTTTAACCAACTAGAGCTAATGACCGACCAACCCGAGGTATTTGAAAAACCTAACCACGTCAGCACACGCATTTTTACCGACGACGAAATTAAAAAAATTACAGGTGAAAGTTTCGGATTTGTCTTATTCTTAGTGCAAGCAAACATTCTTAATGCGGCTCAACGCGAACTAGTGCTAGAACTGGCCATGAACCTGCCACAACCGAGAATCGGCATTGAAGAGATGCGTTGGATTGTACTGATGACGACTTGGAGTGCCAGTAAATCTGGGCCAGATAAAACCAAAGAATATTTATTTATTGAAGATGCACTGCTTAATAAACAGAAACCGACGCTGCATTAACAAGTCGGTTTTTGTCTAAATCAGTTGATAGCAAATTACTTAAAAATTATTCGCCAATATTTTCAATAATTTTACTAATAATAGTAGAACGATTTAACGTATAAAAATGCAAACTTGGGACTCCCCATGTTTGCAAAGTTTCGCAAAGTTCACTCACGACGTCTACGCCAAATGCTCGGAGCGATTCAATATCATCGCCATATTCTTCAAGGCGCATTTTCAGCCAACGTGGTATCTCAGCACCGCATACACTTGAAAAACGCGCTAATTGAGTAATGTTATAAATCGGCATTATGCCAGGCACAATCGGTATGTTTATACCCGTCGCTGCGCATTGGTCGATAAATCTAAAATAAGCATCCGCATTATAAAAGTATTGTGTGATGGCAGAATCTGCGCCTGCATCGACCTTACGTTTTAGATTCAACAAATCTGCGGCTGGCGTTCTAGCTTCTGGATGAAACTCAGGATAAGCCGCCACTTCTATATGAAAATGGTCACCCGTTTCTGCGCGAATAAAATCCACCAGTTCAACTGCATATCTAAAATCACCCGCACTCACTTCACCTGACGGGACATCACCACGCAGAGCGACTAAACGTTTAATACCCTGCGTTTGGTAGAGTTGCAATAATTCGCGGATTTCTTCTTTGCTGGATGAAACACAAGAAATATGAGGTGCCGCCTGATAACCTTCATGCTGAATTTCTAGCACTGTATCCATTGTTCTGTCTCGCGTAGAGCCACCCGCACCAAATGTCACTGAAAAGAATTCAGGATTAAATTTAGCCAATTTTTCGCGATTTTCACGCAGTTTTTCAATGCCATCCGTCGTTTTAGGTGGGAAAAACTCAAAACTTAGCGTTGATGTACTCATTTATTTTTCTTTATTTATCTTCAATCAAAAGTGCAGATAGCAGCCAAGAGAGTACGCTGTAAACAAGTGCACCGATAATTCCTGTGGTGATAGTTTTAACCTCAAAGCCTTGTAGCCAATTACCAACAGCATAAAATAATAAGCCGTTAATCACCAGTATAAAAAGTCCGAGCGTCAATATTGTAATTGGCAAGGTAAGTATTACAAGAATCGGCTTAATCAACATGTTCACCAGCCCGATAACTAGCGCAGCAACAAGCGCTGTTAAAAAGTCAGCCACATGAATATCGGGGACGAAATACGCTACGGCGAGTAAGGCCAGCGCGTTTAAAATCCAGACAAATAATAGCTTCATGGACTGACTCCTTAAATTAAGTTTTTAACTTAATAACGGTAAGTATCTGGCTTGTAAGGGCCTTGTTTTTGCACACCAATATAGGCGGCTTGCTGGTCGGTTAACACCGACAATTGGGCGTTTAATTTCTTCAACTGCAAAATCGCTACTTTTTCATCGAGATGTTTAGGTAAGGTATAAACGCCTACTGGGTAATTAGCAGTTTGCGTAAATAACTCAATTTGTGCAATGGTTTGGTTGGCAAAGGATGAACTCATCACATAACTTGGGTGGCCTGTACCACAACCCAAATTCACTAAGCGGCCTTTTGCCAACAAGATGATTTTTTTACCATCTGGGAAAATCACATGGTCTACTTGTGGCTTGATTTCATCCCACTCGTATTTTTCCAGTGAAGCAACATCGATTTCATTATCAAAGTGGCCAATATTACATACAATCGCCTGATCTTTCATTTTCGCCATGTGGTCATGGGTAATCACGTGGTAGTTACCTGTCGCAGTCACAAAAATATCGCCATGTTCTGCCGCATAGTCCATCGTTACCACGCGATAGCCTTCCATTGCCGCTTGCAATGCGCAGATTGGGTCTATTTCAGTTACCCAAACTTGGGCTGAAAGTGCGCGTAAAGCTTGCGCAGAACCTTTACCCACGTCGCCGTAGCCCGCCACAATCGCCACTTTACCGGCAATCATCACATCGGTCGCGCGTTTAATCGCATCAACCAATGATTCACGACAGCCATATAAATTATCAAATTTTGATTTCGTCACGGAATCATTGACGTTAATCGCAGGGAAAGCTAATTTGCCTTCTTTGTGCATTTGATACAAACGATGCACGCCCGTGGTGGTTTCTTCCGTCACGCCAATGATTTTGGCTAAGCGCGTTGAATACCAAGTTGGGTCAACTTTTAATTTTGCTTTAATCGCATCAAATAAGCAGATTTCTTCTTCTGAAGAAGGATGAGCAATCACAGATAAATCTTTTTCTGCACGCGTACCAAGATGTAACAATAAAGTTGCATCGCCACCATCATCTAAAATCATGTTGGAATAGCCACCATCGGTCCATTCAAAAATACGATGCGTGTAATCCCAGTATTCCGTTAATGTTTCGCCTTTAATGGCAAATACTGGCGTGCCGCCCGCAGCGATGGCAGCGGCGGCGTGGTCTTGCGTTGAATAGATATTGCAAGATGCCCAACGCACTTCAGCGCCTAAGTCTTTTAATGTTTCAATCAACACCGCCGTTTGAATGGTCATATGCAGGCTGCCAGTAATGCGGGCACCTTTGAGTGGTTTTACGATTGCAAATTCTTCACGAATCGCCATAAGTCCTGGCATTTCAGTTTCAGCAATGGCAATTTCTTTACGGCCAAAAGCAGCCAAGCCAATGTCGGCGATCACATAATCTTTGTTTGTGTTTTTAGTTTCAGCAGTCACAGTTTCGTTTCCTTGAATGTGTGACCGGTGGGAATGGGGATTAAATAAAGAGAGGCTAACGCTGTTCTCACCCGTATCCCGTGCCCGGCACGGTTAATAATGGTGAGCGCCGTTAAAACATGTTCCGAGCCTGGGAGGATTTATCAATCACAGCTCTCGCAGCGCTCCTCGGAATATCTAGATTATACCCGATAATTTTTAGCTTACAAATAGTAAAAATATCTAAGTAAATAATTTCGTTACCAAATTTCGTACTGGCTCCATATCTCATGGATATCTTGAATACCCCACACTTGGGGATTTTCATGACCAACAATCGCATCTTGCACATGTGGTTTCGATAAATCTACCACTTCAATTGGAATGCGCATTTTTGATTTAGTAGAAAAAAACACCTTTATAATTGGCGTTAATAAAGACTTGGGGCTTTGGTCAATTACCACAGCCAATCGTCCAGATTTTAACTTTACCATTGAGCCAATAGGATAAATCCCTACACTTTTTACGAACGCCTTAAAAACAAGTTCATCAAAGTGATCATTCCACTGCGCCATACGTTGCAATGAAACACCTGGCTCCCAACCTTCTTTATAGGGTCGATTGGACGTAATTGCGTCATACACGTCACATACCGCGCCCATTTTGGCAAAAATACTGATTTCAGTTGCCTTTAATTGCTTGGGGTAACCTTTACCATTAACCTTCTCGTGGTGATGCAAACACACGTCCAAAGCAACTTCATCCACAATATTGGCTTGTAATAACATCGCATGTCCGCGCTCAGGATGCTGTTTAACCAAAGTGAATTCATCTTCTGTTAGTGCACCAGGCTTATTCAGCACATCCAGCGGAATGCCTGCCTTGCCTATATCATGCAGTAGGCCCGCCAAACCGGCTTGCTTAGTTTCAGTTTCCGACAAGCCTAATTCTTTAGCTAAGGCCACCATCAGCGCACAGACTGCAACCGAATGCATATAAGTATATTCGTCTTTGTTTTTTAGGCGTACTAGGCTTATCAAGGCCCCTAAATTTCGCTCGACTGAAGCAGCAATATCATCCACCAATTGCATTGCAGACTCAGCATTAATGGCTTTCCCCATGCGCACATCGTCAAACATGGAAGCAACCGCCTTTTTAGAGCCGTTAATCACTTGTTTTGCATGAGCTTGCTCTTCTGCAGCAGATACAGGAACAGCTTTTTTCTGGGAAGTTACATCGACTTTTAATTCAGAGGATATTTCAATAACTGGCGCAGGCGCAGTTGCAGGTTTTGCAGTTACTAGCGTAACTTCTAACTCAGCTACATCCAAGCCTTTAGAGGTATCAATCAGCACTTCTTTGATAACGCTGGCTTGTAGTTTTTTTAAATCAGCAGGATCTTCTAATTTAAATGCTTTTTTCCAGAAAGGATGGTCTATCCAAGCGCCTTTGAGCTCTTGGATAAACATGCCTAATCGAACTTGCTTTGTAGAAACAACTTTTAACATACGCCACCACTAAATTCTTTACAAGATTTTAGCAGTAGCTATATCAATTCAATTGAGTTAAATAGAAGCCTTTAATGCCGCTACTTTATCAATCGCCTCCCAAGTGAACTCAGGCTCATCACGACCAAAATGACCATAAGCGGCCGTTTTAGCGTAAATTGGGCGCAGCAAATCAAGCATTTTCACAATGCCTTTGGGGCGCAAATCAAAATGCTCGCGTACCAAAGCCGTTAATACTTCGTTACTTACCTTACCTGTGCCGTAAGTTTCCACCATTACGCTGGTAGGTTGTGCAACGCCAATCGCATAAGAAACCTGCACCAAACAACGTGAGGCTAAACCCGCTGCCACAATATTTTTAGCCACATACCGGCCTGCATAGGCAGCGCTACGGTCAACTTTTGACGGGTCTTTACCCGAGAAAGCGCCGCCGCCATGCGGAGCTGCACCGCCGTAAGTATCGACAATAATTTTACGGCCCGTTAAGCCGCAATCGCCTTGTGGGCCGCCTATAACAAAGCGTCCTGTTGGATTCACCAAGTATTTAATCTCGCCTTTAACGAGTTCTTTTGGCAATACTGGTTTGATAATTTCCTCAATCACCGCCTCACGAATCGCTTCCAAAGTCATTTCTGGCGCGTGCTGCGTTGAAACCACAACGGTATCAATCGCACTTGGTTTGCCATCGACATATTTAATGGTCACTTGTGATTTTGCATCTGGGCGCAACCAGGCCAAACGGCCATCTTTACGCAATTGCGCTTGGCGCTCCATTAAACGGTGGCTCAACCAAATCGGCAATGGCATGAGTTGTGGTGTTTCGTCTACCGCATAGCCAAACATCAAACCTTGGTCACCTGCACCTTGGTCTAACGGGTCGTCGTGCGCGCCATCCACGCCTTGAGCAATGTCTGGCGATTGTTTATCGTAAGCGACTAATACCGCACAACCTTTGTAGTCAATGCCGTATTCGGTGTTGTCGTAGCCGATGCGTTTAATCGCATCGCGTGCTACTTTAATGTAGTCAACATTTGCTGTTGTAGTGATTTCACCAGCGAGTACAATTAAACCTGTGTTGGCTAAAGTTTCTGCCGCTACACGAGCAGTCGGGTCTTGCGTTAAAATAGCATCTAAAATGCTGTCGGATACTTGGTCTGCGAGTTTGTCTGGGTGACCTTCAGAAACAGATTCTGAGGTAAATAGATATTCGTTCATTTATGCGCCTTGGAGTTTAAAATTAAAAAGAATGAAATGAATTTCATACTAAAGGCTAAAGCATGAAATTCAGGTCAAAGACTAACTCGCTATTCTACCTAACTATTTCACGAATATAACTAGAAACTGAATAATAAATTACGGTCAATTTAATCAATCACTTTATAATACTGCAATGAATTTACACTTTACTAAAATGCAAGGCGCTGGCAATGATTTTGTCGTGATTGATGGCATTAACCAGTCATTTGAGCTTACCGTGTCACAAATCCAGTCGCTGGCACATCGTCAGTTTGGCATTGGATTTGATCAACTTTTGCTGGTTGAATCGTCAAATATTGCTGACTTCAAATATCGTATTTTCAATGCTGACGGCAGTGAAGTCGCCCAGTGCGGCAATGGCGCACGTTGCTTTGTACGTTTTGTGGTCGACCAAAAACTAAGCGGCAAACGTGAAATCAGTGTTGAAACCGCAAGTGGTATTATTACGCCAAAATTAGAAGACAATGGCCTTGTCACAGTGAATATGGGCGCACCCCGGTTTACGCCCTGCGACATTCCGTTTATCACAGAATCCACCTCAATCAGTTATACACTGGAAGTGGCCGGCCAAGCACTGACAATTTCAGCGGTTTCGATGGGAAATCCTCATGCCGTGCAAATAGTTGATGATATTGAATCCGCTCCAGTTGTGTCACTTGGTAGCCAAATTGAAGTGCATCCGCGCTTTCCTGAGCGGGTGAATGCTGGGTTTATGCAAATCATCGATGCACATCACATCAAATTGAGAGTGTTTGAGCGTGGCAGCGGTGAAACATTAGCGTGTGGCACTGGCGCTTGCGCGGCGGTGGTGACGGGCATTCAATTGGGCAAATTAGTGTCGCCTGTCAAGGTGACTGCACGCGGTGGAGAGTTACATATTGCGTGGCGAGGTGACAACGCACCCGTTATGATGACTGGGCCAGCAGTGACGGTATTTACCGGCACCGTTGCGCTACGGTAAAATGACTAATCATCTAAAGGAAAATCATGCAGCAAGATAACCAAATTCAAAACGATGCAATTTCGGCCGACGAGGTCAGCAGTTACCTGCGTAGCCACCCGCACTTTTTTGAGCAGTATGCAAATCTACTCACGGAAATCTTTTTGCCTAGCCCGCACGGTAGCGGAGCGATTTCACTGGCCGAGCGTCAACAACTCGCGCAGCGCGACAAAATTCGCGTACAAGAAGTGATGCTTGCACAAATCATTGAGTTTGGTGAACAGAACGATGTTACCAGCCATAAAGTACATAACTTAAGTGTGAAACTGCTAGAGAACCATAGCCTAACTGACTTAGAACCGCTCATTGCCGAAAGTATGCAGCAAGTATTTGCCGTAAAACAGGCACAAATTCATCTTTGGCTTAAACCAAGTGATGAAACTTTGTCATATAACGCCATTTTCTCACCCGTGAGCAATGCCTTTAGTGACTGGGTAACGGCTTTAGAAGCACCGAATTGCGGTACAAAACCTGAGTCTGCCCAAGGTTTGCTTGATGAAAACTTGCAATCGTTTGCATTTATTCCCTTGCATAAAAATGACGATAAAAAACAGGCGATTGGCGTATTGATTCTCGGCTCTGAAGACCCGCTGCGTTTTAAAGCTGACATGGGCTTGATGTATTTAAAACGTATTGGCGATTTAGTTAGCGCGTCGTTTTCACGCTATCTATAAGCAGCCGAGGTAAGGTGTATCGCTAAGCAATGAGCCACCTCAACGACTACCTGCAACACCTAAACTTTGAGCGTGGGTTGAGTGCGCTAACCTTAAAAAGCTACGCCAGAGATATTCAACTGCTGGAATCTTTGGCCGAGAACGTTATATTAGATAAAGTAAAAAACACCCATATCAGGCGTTACATCGCCACTCTGCATGGTCGAGGCCTAAGCGGAAAAACCATTGCACGCGCCATATCTGCCTGGCGAGGATTCTATGATTATCTCGTGCATCACAAAGGTTATACACAAAACCCCGTTACAGGGTTACGCGCACCCAAATCTGCCAAAACCCTACCACAAGCACTTTCAACCGACCAAGCAGTAAAGTTTGTTGATATTCAGGGTGGCGGCCTACTTGAGCAACGTGACCATGCCATTTTAGAGCTTTTTTATTCCTCTGGCCTACGTTTAGCTGAACTGGTCAATTTAGATATCAACATGCTGGATTTTTCTGAAGGCACAGTCACCGTGACTGGTAAAGGCAACAAAACCCGCATTGTACCGATGGGTAGCCATGCGATGAACGCCATTCAAACTTGGCTTAACCGCCGCGCACTGATTAACATTGCAGACAGCAACCTGAATGCTCTTTTTGTCACACAGCAAGGTAAACGCATCACACCACGTGCGGTGCAATATCGGGTGAAAGAATGGTCGATTAAGCAAGGTATCAACACCAGCATGCATCCGCATTTACTGCGCCACAGCTTTGCAACGCACGTGTTGCAATCGAGCCAAGACTTACGCGCAGTGCAAGAAATGCTGGGGCACACTAATATCAGCACCACACAAGTTTATACGCATCTTGATTTTCAACACCTAGCTAAAATCTACGACAGCGCCCATCCGCGGGCTAAGAAAAAATAAGCGTAAAAAATATTTCAGAAAATTATGAATACCCTACTAATTTACCAAGTTATTATGGCAAAATAGCTGTTCAAAATTCTTATACCAAAGGAAACAAGATGGCACATACTTTACCTGCTTTACCTTTTGCAAAAAACGCATTAGCCCCACACATCTCAGAAGAAACGTTTGAATACCATTACGGTAAACATCACCAAACTTACGTGACTAACCTCAACAACCTCATCGTTGGTACTGAGTTTGAAAATGCTAGTTTAGAAGATATCATCAAAAAATCGTCTGGTGGCGTTTACAACAATTCTGCACAAATTTGGAACCACACATTTTTCTGGAACAGCTTAAAACCTAACGGCGGTGGCGCTCCAACAGGTGCTTTAGCCGATGCAATCAACAAAAAATGGGGTTCATTCGACGAATTCAAAAAAGCATTTCAAGCTTCTGCTGTGGGTAATTTTGGTTCAGGCTGGACATGGTTGGTTAAAAAGCCAGACGGCTCAGTCGATATCGTCAACACAGGTGCTGCAGGCACGCCGCTTACAACAGCCGACAAAGCTTTGCTGACAATCGATGTTTGGGAACACGCTTATTACATTGACTACCGCAATGCACGCGCTAAATTTGTTGAAGTTTTCTTGGCCTCACTTGCCAACTGGGATTTTGCCTCTGCAAACTTTGCCTAAGTTTCACCACTGAATGTTTTAAAAAATAGCCGCAAATAGCGGCTATTTTTTATTGATACATTTTCTATTCCCTAGTTTATTATTCAGTAAAGTCTGCTAACATAAAGCCCATGTTAAAACGTTTTGCCGCTCACTTCGCGCTTATTTTCTTTTTTGCTCTTACGCAATTAGGCGTTGCTACGCATGAAATAAGCCACTTTTCTGAGAGTGCAAAACACAGTCAACAAGATAAAAATCTGCCGG
>NZ_JABFRA010000120.1 GCF_013141425.1 Methylotenera sp.
TTAACCGATTTTATTTAAGTTGGTTGTATACAACCACCACTGGTTGTATACAACCACCACTTTTTAATTTAATTTGTTTTTAACTTACTTCCCATTTGTTTTTGCATTTTGCTTAATACTTCAAAATTACTTATTTCATTGGAATATTTTCCATAAAACTTAGTTTTTATTCATTTATATTCAATAAATTTAAACAACATTTTTTTACATAAAAATTACAATACATTTACAATGTCATAAAAATACCAGATGAAATCCTATTTTGATATGGGAGTTTTTCCCATTACTTCTTATCCGCAGCAAACTGATAGCTCAACGTAAAGTAAGCAGAGCGTGGTGCACCCAAGCCTAAAAAGCTGGTGCCTTGCCACTCGCTACTGTTGTAGTTAAAGCCGCTAGCGCCTACGGCTCCATAAGTAGCGGGAGAGAATGCATTTAGACCTAAACGCCCAGCGCTGGCATATTTTTTATCAAAGAGATTGTTAATCTGCATACCCAATGTCCATTCGGGTGCTAATTTATAGCTGGTTTGAAAGTTAAACACGGTGTAGCCCGGTGTTTTACCTTCACCCCAATCGGCACGAGGAATGTAGCACTCTGCATTGATATTGTTTCCAGGGTTATCTGGGTCGGGAATTAGGCATGGCTTAAGAAGAGGTGTTGCAGGACCAGCCTTGTGCTTATTATTTTCATTGCCACGCACGAAGGCGCTGGAGTGCATCACTGCGTTGAGTCCTATAATCCATTTATCCGTAACTTCATAACTGAAATTAGCATTCAGGTTATGCAACGGAATACCCGGCATGCGATTGCCTTTTTTAATGTCAATCTTGCCAAAATTGTTGATTTGTACTGCTTTTCCGTCTATTACAGCATTAACTGTGCCTAAATCAACATTATTGGCCGTGCTGTTGTAAGGGCTGATAATTTGAAAATCTGACTGAAAGGTGGCATCCGTCAGGGAGTAATTCAAACCAAAACTCGCTTTACCCAACTTACCTTTTAAACCCATCTCTAACCCTTGGCGCTTAGTATCGCCAATGTTTTGAAAGAAGCTACGGCTTGGCGCAATACTGACGAAATAAATATCATCGGTAAGATCAGTCCGGTAAACACTAGTATTCCACTCAATATTAGACGTTAATAACCCTCTAGCACCTACTTCCAGTGTTTTAGAACGTACCTGCTTTAAATAGGGGTCGCCCGACATCGTGGTGGGTAAGTTACATGTACGCCTGTCAGCTAGTGAACGCTCTTGGTAGATAGGAGGGTCAGTACCTGCTAATTGTATTAACGTATCGTCGTAAGCACACCCTAACTCAATTACTGTAGGAGTTCTGGCACCGCGATTCCAGTTTGCGTAGACATTTAAAGTTTCACTGGCTTGCCACGTAGCCCCCAATGCTGGATTGAATGATCTGAAGCTAAATTTCTCTGGCCTAGTAGACTCAACACTCCCAAGGTCAAAAAAATTCTCTGGTGCAAAAGGGACCAATGCGCCATCAATACCAGTCGGGCATTCCGTTCCATCCACCAAGCCGTCACCATCCGTATCAACTCCATGACACAATGCCAGCGGATTAATTTCATTGCGCAACATCTGAAGTGTCAACTCAGTGTACTTAGAGAGATTATTCACATTCAGCTTATTTTTTACAGTCGTGTGGTTAAATCTTGCTGCCGCCGTAATATTAAGGGCTTTAATTGGAGTCCAGGTTTCGCTGGCGTAGATACTTTTAGTGATGGAATCTCCACTAAAATCATTCAAACGCAAGGCATGTTCTGCATCGCGCGCAAAAAACTCATATCCCAATAAACTCGGGGCAGCAGTGCCACTCCGCTTGGCATCAAGCAAGCCAAGGTATTGCCCACTGATATAGCTGGCATCCGCTTTGTCAATCGAGGCACCCACCATCAACTTATGCTTATCTAAGTTCCAGTTAAGTTGTAATGCGCCACCGGTGCCAACTTGGTCAATTTCGGTTTCGGTAATCAAGGCGGTAGGGGTACCTTCAATTACGCCCGCACCCACACCAAGCGCCAATCCATCATCCCCCTCGACACCAGAGTATGCACCATCGCGGTTAATCAAATAGCCGTTTGCATCGTATGCACATACACCTAACACTGCACTACCAGAACATGCAGTTACAGCGATATTAGGATCACGAAGGCCTGAATTGACTGGGTCTAGAACGATTAGTCTGTTAAAGAACCCGTTCTCGTCCACATAACCATTATCCATATCAAAGGCCGTGGCATCGGCCAATAGTCCAAAAGCATATTTAGCAGGTGTAGGATTGCCAAACTCGTTAGTCCCTGCAAAAGCCCCACCTGCTAAAAATGGGAATCCAGAAGATGCTTTTACATATTTTGATTGATTTCCAAAAATATCCAATGCAAATTGGAAGAAATCTACTGGTAATGTTTTATTAAACTCCCCTAATCCAGCCGATATTGGCGCGGTGAATAAGTCTGGCGACTCAATCGCTCTGGGATCAGCTGTCCACCTTGGCAAATCAGGTCCAGATAGACCATCATTACGGGGCAGCGTCGCTTGCCCTACTCCTAAAACGGCTGTTCCAGGAGAGGTACCAATGGCTAAATTGTTAATATTAAACGTACCACCATTGGCAATACTGTTATCAGTAAAACCACCCGCACCATCACTAATGAAAGCGGGGTTGCCATCCCGATCTAATGCATAACCATTGGCATCAGCGGCAACATTAGCCACGTATGTGTTGTAATCGGGTAAGCCATCGTTATTAATGTCCGAATATCCATACAGCACCTGTTTTCCAGCAGTATCAGGGCTAGCAGACCCATTGAAATCTTCATTCACATCCGTTGTTTTAGATTTACGTTTACTATTACGTTTATAGATTTGCCCAGTCACGTTAAAGGTATCCGTCACATCCCAAATACCGCTGAGTTGAAACTGCAACAGGTCATTCTTGCTTTTGTCTGGTGAGGTATATACTTGGCTGCGGTTCTCTGCCGCCATTTGTTCTGGTAATAAGCCATTACCCGTAAGTTTGTTGCCAGCGTAGAGCATAGATAAGCCAAGTTGGACTTTTTCATTGCGCCATTCGGCTTTACCAAACACTTGGTTGACTTTGCTGGGCGAGTTATCACGCCAGCCATCTTCTAAAAAGAAGTTGCCAGAAGCAAAGCCTGCAATCACACCATTATTGCCCCCTGCGGATATTTGGAGCTGTTTACGCCCATAAGAACCCGCCAGTATTTCTGCATCTAGGCCCGGCTCGGTAAAGCCACTTTTGGTGCGCATGGTGAGCGCACCTCCCAAGGTGCCTAAACCAAAAATGGGGTTAGATCCTGGGAATATATCTAAACTACTCAGCGCATTCATGGGAATCATGTCCCAGTTCACCACATCGCCAAACGGTTCATTCACCCGAATACCATCTAAGAACACAGAAATACCTTGCGCAGTGCCAAGCTGTGGTGATGCGGTAAAGCCACGGTAGTTGACGTCCATTTGGAAGGGATTGCCCTGATAATCATTGACGCTGACCGATTGCAGTTTACTGTTCATTAAATCCGCAAGACTTAATGAATGAGACTCTTTAATCTCTTTTGCGGTGATGCTTTGTACGTTGCCAGGGATTTCTTCTTTGGTGAGGCCTAGACCGGGCATAGGGCCAACTTCGTAATAACGCTTTGCGCGGACTTTGATTTCATCTAACTTCAAATCAATCGGCAGGTTATTGCTACCTTTATCTTTGCTGAGTGTTTTAGCATTGGCTTTGGCAGCATTACTGACACCTTGTGGGTTAGCATCGGTGGCTTCTGCCTTGCGGATGACTTCGGGCGAGATGTTAATCTTACTATTGACTGTTGCAGGCGTTGCATCAGCAACTTTTAATCGTCTTGCTGGTGCTTGCGAAGTTAGCTTTGCATCGCCCAAGGCACCTTCTCTTTCACCTGCGGTGAAATTCACCTTGTACCCCAGGGCACCTTCTCTTTCACCTGCGGTGAAATTCACCTTGTCAAATTCGGCGTCGGCTTTTAGTTGGGCAATTTCAGCTTCGCTTAGTTTGGCTTGGTTTGTTTCAGCGGTTGTTTGCGCGTAGGCGTTTGCACTTAACAATAAACAGCTAACGCCTACCCAATATTTGATTGGGTTTAGGCGATGCGGGGTTTGTTGTAAATTGTTAGATTGCATTATTAATAACCTTTTTTAGTAATAGCGAACAAATATGCGTAAACGGCAAATGGATACAGCTTTT
>NZ_JABFRA010000065.1 GCF_013141425.1 Methylotenera sp.
ACAATACCGCGAGTATTAGCAGTGATTTTCGCTTCCATGTCTTTTAAGTCAGGTAACCAACCAGTTGCTTCATCACACAAATAATGACGTGCTGTACCGCCAGCCAATGTCACCGCAGCGGTCCAAAGTGGATAGTCAGGCATTGGAACTAAAACTTGGTCGCCATTGTTTAACAAACCTTGCATTGCCATCACAATAAGCTCAGAAACACCATTACCAATAATGATGTCGTCAACTGTTACACCAGCAATATGCTTGCTTTGCGTGTAGTGCATAATAGACTTGCGTGGCTCAAATAGCCCTTTGCTGTCTGTATAGACGCCCGCCTTATTCATATTTCGCATGACGTCTTGCATCATCTCTTCAGGCACATCGAGACCAAACACACCTGGGTTGCCGATGTTTAGCTTGATAATGCGCTGACCTTCGTCTTCCATCTGACGGGCGCGTTGCAGCACTGGCCCGCGAATGTCGTAGCAAACATTGGCCAACTTATTCGATTTGGCGAGCTCTTTCTGCTGACCTGATTGAAGAGGCTGAACAATATCTTGTGGTGTTGCAGAGATAGATTTAATTGGCTGCATAGCGCACTTATTTTTGCTTTAAAAGCACAATAGTTAAAGGCGTTAGTTTACATTAGAATGGCACTATCTATCAATTAAAGCCAGCAACCAAACATACCAAATGAAACTACATTTAACTACCGCTGAAAACAATAATTTGATTACTGGATATAGCGAAAGCTATGTTGAAGTGAACAGGCAACGCCATACTAAAAGCTTACTCGTGATGCCGCAATCCCTCATGCTTGACTGGGAAGTAGAAAACTTCTCCGCGTTAACAGAACTACACTTTGAGAAAATCGCCGAATATAATGCAGAAGTGGTACTGTTAGGCACTGGTAATAAGCATCAATTTCCACATCCAAAAGTTTACCAAGCGTTAAGCAATAAAAGTATTCCGCTTGAATGCATGACGACCGCAGCCGCTTGTAGAACTTACAATATTTTAATGAGCGAAGGCCGCAATGTGCTTACCGCGCTTATTCTATAAGGGCTAGACGATACAACTATTGAACGGGACTTAAGGTTATTTGCAAACCTTTATCGGTAATTTGCATATCTTTAGGATTATATTTTGTTGAGCCAACTTTTAAATCTTCTGGCTTTACCGTATACAAAGGCAAGCCATTTAATAAATCACCGCCCAATTTCTGCGCCATTAAATTAACAAAATCTCCGTACTTTGCACCCAAGCCATCCAGATTCAGGTTTTCAACTTTCGGGTCGTCTAACACGATTGAGTTTGTTGCATTATCAAAACGTAACTTGCCAGAAATATCGAGTTTTCCAGCAAGCACTTTATCGGTTAAAAGACTGGTTAGCTTTGTATCTAGGCTAGTGATCATTCGACCCGTTTTACTATCGAATTTTACCGTTGAATTACTTAAATTAACGTCAAAAATTTTAAGAAGTGATATTGGGATCGCCAAACGCTCATTCAACTTTTGCTGCAATTGCGCCTCAGAAATATTCACTGTGCGGTCGCTTAATATGGCGCAACACCCTAAACACCCTGTGATTAGCCATACAAAAAACATCTGTGCGCAAGATTTAAATTTCATTTTAGCTACCTCTTAAAAACTTAGCCCTTACTTAGAATCGCGCAGACTATAGGTTTTTGGTTGATAGCGTCAATGTCGCGTTCGTACCGCCAAAGCCAAAACTATTAGATAACGCGGTTTCTATCTTTACGTTTTCAATGGCTTTACGCACAATATTTAAGCCTTCTGCGGCTGGGTCTAATGTTTCGATATTCGCAGAGGCCGCAATAAAGTTATTTTCCATCATCAGCAAGGTGTAAATTGCTTCGTTCACCCCTGCCGCGCCCAAAGCATGACCTGAAAGCGACTTAGTCGAAGCAATTGCAACTGGATTATTCGCTCCAAAAACTTCTCGAATCGCCTCCAACTCTTTGGTGTCTCCCACAGGCGTGCTGGTGCCGTGTGTGTTGATGTAATCGACCTTTTCAATCGCTTTGCCATCATGCCCTTGCAGGGCCAATTGCATACAACGCACAGCGCCTTCGCCACTCGGGGCAACCATATCGTAACCATCTGAAGTTGCACCGTAGCCCACGACTTCTGCATAAATTTTGGCGCCGCGTGCCTTGGCATGCTCGTACTCTTCTAACACCACAATACCGCCGCCGCCTGAAATCACAAAGCCATCACGATTAGCATCATAGGTACGCGAAGCTTTATCGGGAGTTTCGTTATATTTACTGCTGAGTGCGCCCATCGCATCGAACATAAAGGACAATGTCCAATGTTCTTCTTCTGCGCCGCCGGCAAAAATAATGTCTTGCTTGCCGAGCTGAATTTGCTCAACACCCGCGCCAATACAGTGTGCGCTAGTAGAACATGCTGAACTGATACCGTAATTAATGCCTTTGATTTTTGCGCCTGTCGCCAAACAAGCTGACACGCCACTCGCCATGGCTTTTGTTACCATATAAGGCCCAACGCGGCGCACGCCTTTTTCACGTAGCGTATCAATGCCTTCTAAAATACTTTCATGCGAGGCCCCACCTGCGCCAACAATCAAACCAGTGCGCACATTCGAAACCTGCACTTCGGGCAATTTCGCATCGGCAATCGCTTCTTGCATGGCCAGCCATGCGTAAGCATGGCCTTTTGCCATGAAGCGCATGAGTTTGCGGTCAATTAACTCTTCCACATTCAAATTTTTGATTGAACCAGCAACATGTGAGCGCAAGCCACGCTCTGCATATTCCGGCTGATAAGTAATTCCTGATTTACCAGCTTTTAAACTCGCCAGCACTTCAGCTTTGTTATTACCTAGACTGGATACAATCCCCATTCCCGTAACGACGACACGACGCATTTCGTGATCCCTCTAATTATTTTTTTATTCTATTAACAATCGCAACTACTGCATTAAAAATTGTCTGTACGTGTAAACAGCCCAACACGCAAATCATTGGCCACATAAATCTCGCGACCATCTAAGTTCATCGAAGCATCAGCAACACCCATGACTAATTTACGCATAATTACGCGTTTCAAATCAATGGTATAAGTTGCCAATTTAGCGCTTGGCAACACTTGGCCAGTAAATTTAACTTCTCCCGCACCAAGTGCACGACCACGGCCAGGCCCGCCTGCCCAACCCAAATAAAAACCAACCAATTGCCACATGGCATCCAAGCCTAAACAGCCTGGCATCACGGGATCACCCGTAAAGTGGCAATCAAAAAACCAAAGATCAGGACGAATATCAAGTTCTGCGATAATTTGACCATTGCCGTACTTACCGCCATCTTCGGTAATAGAAACAATACGATCAAACATTAACATTGGTGGCAATGGTAATTGCGCATTGCCTGCACCGAACATCTCCCCCCTACCACATTTCAATAATTCCTCTTTTGTAAAACTGTTTTGCTTAGCTACGCTTTTCACAATACTTGATTGATTTGTCATGATTTTATTTTAACAATGTTATCCGAGGTGTTATTTTCGCTTTAAATCGATTTTTACGAAAGCATTATTCTCGATTTATATCAGGATTTTATGGTTATTAATGCAATTAACCACAATACAAAAATAGAAATTTGGTTGTATACAACCACCACTGGTTGTATACAACCACCACTTTTATGATTTTTTAGATTTGAAAAAACATAACCGTTTGAATAGGTTGACTATTATTTTATGGCATGCAAGTTGCTATAGTTATTTTGGGCATGAATCTCCAAATGGTACCCACCACCCTGCAATGCATTAGACCGCATTGCGGGTCTTTTTTGATTGGTTTAGATTTAATAACAAAATATTACTAAATTTAATGAAAATATTTAGCCATGAAACTTAAACTTAAGACAGCAGAATTTTCTTCAAAAAACTATCACAACAGTTCCTTAGAGTTTTGTAAGGTGCCCATAAAACCAATTCTAATCGTTATTCTTTCTCTATTTGCGCATAGAGCTTATGCGCAAGCCAATATTCAAGGACAAAAAGATACTACTCCTATCGATACTTTATCAAATGAAAAAATAATTGAAACTCGGTCTCCTGTCACAAAAAATGACGGCAATAGAAAAATACTCTTAGCAGCCAATGATGATGAAACCAGTGATAACCAAAGCCAAACTAACAAAGCCCCAGCTAAGAGTGCTGTCGATATCAACCTCAATGAAAT
>NZ_JABFRA010000098.1 GCF_013141425.1 Methylotenera sp.
AAAAGCTGTATCCATTTGCCGTTTACGCATATTTGTTCGCTATTACTAAAAAAGGTTATTAATAATGCAATCTAACAATTTACAACAAACCCCGCATCGCCTAAACCCAATCAAATATTGGGTAGGCATTAGCTGTTTATTGTTAAGTGCAAACGCCTACGCGCAAACAACCGCTGAAACAAGCCAAGCCAAACTAAGTGAGGCAGAAATTGCCCAACTAAAAGCCGACGCCGAATTTGACAAGGTGAATTTCACCGCAGGTGAAAGAGAAGGTGCCCTGGGGTACAAGGTGAATTTCACCGCAGGTGGAAGAGAAGGTGCCCTGGGGTACAAGGTGAATTTCACCGCAGGTGGAAGAGAAGGTGCCTTGGGCGATGCAAAGCTAACTTCGCAAGCACCAGCAAGACGATTAAAAGTTGCTGATGCAACGCCTGCAACAGCCAATAGTAAAATTAACATCTCGCCCGAAGTCATCCGCAAGGCAGAAGCCACCGATGCTAACCCACAAGGCGTCAGCGATGCTGCCAAAGCCAATGCTAAAACATTAAGCAAAGACAAAGGCAGTAATAACCTACCGATTGACATCAACCTGCAAAAAATCCAAGTGCGCGCCAAACGCTTTCACGAGATTGGCCCTTTGCCTGGCTTAGGTTTAACCAAAGAAGAAATCCCTGGTAACGTACAAAGCATTAGTGCAAAAGAGATTAAAGAATCACATTCACTCAGCATTACCGACCTCATGAATAAAAAACTGCAATCGGTGAACGTGAATGATTACCAAGGCAATCCGTTTCAAATGGATGTGACCTACCGTGGTTTTACCGCAGGGCCGCAAATTGGTACACCGCAGGGTTTGTCTGTGTTCTTGGATGGTATACGTGTGAATGAACCATTTGGCGACGTAGTGAACTGGGACATGATTCCCATGAACGCCATTGCGGGGGTGGATGTGTTTCCGGGGTCTAACCCAATATTTGGTTTAAACACATTAGGCGGTGCGTTTACCCTTAAAACTAAAGATGGCTTTAATAACGAAGGCGTAGACGCAGAAATTCTCACAGGCTCTTATGGGCGTAAACAACTGCAAGTGGAAGGCGGCATCAATAATGGCACGTTTGCCTTGTTTGGTGCGGGTAACTTCTTTTTAGAAGATGGCTGGCGTAAAAACTCACCCAGTAAGGTGAATCAGTTCTTTGGTAAAGGCAGCTATCGAGGTGAAAAGCTGGATTTAAGCTTGAGCACCTTGTTTGTACAAACCGATTTAGTCGGCAATGGCTTATTGCCTAGCCAAATGTACGAACAAAACCGCACCAGTGTTTATAGCTCACCCGATACCACTAAAAATAAGCTGCAGCAATACCAACTCTCGGGCGCCTTTCAGGTAAATGATAATTTTAGTGTGACAGGGCAAGTGTATCGACGTGATAGCAAACGTCATTCAATTGGTGCGGATGTGTTTACGGATTATGGTGATACTGCATACGCTCGTAATTTACCCAAGGCGGCTGACCCAGCTAATGGCAAGCTTGCAGAAGAATACACCTGTTTGTTTAATAGCACCAATGCTCTTGGTTTACCCGATTATTACGTGCTACCTATTGAGATGACAGGACTACCTACTGGAGTGGAAATAAACAATCACCCCTTTGTCGCTAATGGTTACAATCCTGCTGACTTGCCAGCGGGTGCGCTCAATGCAACGTTGCCTGATGCGGTCATTGCCAGTTATAGATACAATTTCGAGACCCAGAAAAACTTTCTGTCGGCGTTGGTTTACAATAGAAATACACCACTACCACCACCAGATACGGGGGATCCAGATCCAACTTATTTTGATGAGGCGAGCTACCGAGCTAACTTTGCTGATTTCTCTGCGCAAGTGCCTTATTCTGCTGCTGATGCTCCAGTATTAGACGGAACTGGTTTTGGTGATTATTTTTACAGTCAAATAGAAGTTAGTCCTGGTGTAAATAAAATTTACAAAAATTTTATTTTGCTACTTGCGCCAGTAAACCAGACCGCGTGCAGCCAAACGCAAATGGATAACAATGTGGGAGGGTTAGATTTATCTGGTGCATATGCACAAGTTGATGGAGATGGAAATCCCATTAGCATTGACGGTGCATATGGAGGGCAGCCTGGCGTGGTGCAAGGCACGCCAACGGCTGTGTTTACGGACAATCATATTAATCAAATCGTTGATGGTGCCTCACTGCAATTGAATTGGAATTTAGAGCAGCATAAATTCATGGTCGGCATTTCGATTGATGCTGCAAATGCAGACTACAGCAACACCAGCCAACTAGGCTTTTTAGATGCAAACCGTAAAGCGTTTTTAGCACCTGATTTAGCCCATCCACAATTTACAGGGGCTGATATTGGCTTGCCAAATAATGACTTCAGTGGTAGCAATACCACCAAAAGCATTTATTTTAGTGAAACCTGGACACCAGTTAAAACTTGGCACTTTAATGCCTCTGGCCGCTACAACGAAACGCAGGCGAAAAACAAAATTGCCGCAAGATATGGTGCGGCAAATTTCGGTATAGGTGATTTATTAGGTGTACCCAGTAATTTTAATGTTTGTCCGAATGGCGATTGCACAAATGTACCCAGAAATTATGCTAATCCATTGTTAAGTGCCCCACTCAATGCGGCGGAAACTGAGAAATTCAGTTATTACTCTTTCAATCCACAACTCGGTGCTACTTGGCAGGCGAGAGAGAATCTGAATGTTTATGCTAACTGGGCAAAAGGGGCGCGTACACCCAGTGTGATCGAGCTAGGTTGTGCCTTAGACCATACGCTTGTATACGCGGGCTATTTAACGACTGACCCTGATGGGAATACCGTTCCTGCTTTGCTGCCGAAAAGTATTGTTGAAAATCGCCAGTGTACCTTACCGACTACGTTATCGGGCGACCCATATCTTAAACAAATTAAGGCTACTACTTATGATATCGGTATGCGTGGCACCATTGGAGATAGCGTGCAATGGAACTTAGGCGCCTACCAAACCGATTTGAAAGACGATATTTACTTTATCGCGGCAGGCAACAGCCAAGGCTTTTTTGATAATGTTGGCAAAACTCGCCGCCGAGGTATTGAGGCAGGGCTGAGCGGTAAAAAAGATAGAGTAGGCTTTAGCCTGAATTACGGCCTAACGGAAGCTACCTTTCAAGATGGCTTTACTATGCTGAATAACGATAACAGCAGTAGTTTCGTTTTCGACTCCTTTTATGGATTGAATGCAATTCGCGTCAAACCAGGTGACCGTATGCCAGGAGTGCCTTTGCATAACCTCAACGCAACGGTGAGCTACGACCTGACTCCGAAATGGCAAGTAGGATTAACGACCGTTGTGCATTCTTCAAGTTATGTACGAGGGAATGAAAATAACCAACATCGGGTAGGTGTAACGCAATACAGAACATTTTTCAAAGCTGGCGTCGGTTTAGTTACTGAGGCTAGGCAGCCATCGAATAATCCTGGCACAGTGCCAGGCTATGCAACCTTTAACTTACAAACCAGCTATAAATTCAATAAAGAGTGGACGGCGACTATGCTGGTCAACAATCTGCTTGATAAAGAGTATTTTACGGCTGGCCGTCTAGGACGCAATCCGTTTTCTCCCAAAATTTATGGGGATATAGGTCCAGATGGCTATAACCATAACTCGAATGACTGGCTCAGTACCAACTTTATATCGCCCAGCGCGCCACGAGGGGTTTGGTTTAGCTTGAATTGGCAGTTTGATGCAGGTAAGAAATAGCGATGCCCTGCAACCCGCATGGATACTGGCTTGCAGGGCAGGTGGTTTTTAAGGTTTCTTCTGTCATTCTGACGTAGGTCAGAATCTGCTGGGGGTTAGATCCTGAAACGAGTTCAGGATGACGGTTTAATTGGTCAATTTGGAGGGTTAACTATTGAGCAAGTTTAGTAGAAATAAAAGGGCATTTGTGGCACGCCCAAGTATTCAACACAAATCAATTTAAGTACTTACGAGGCGCTTTAGCTGATTTGGGTTAATTGGTGAAGCAGGCAGCCACAAATGCCTGCATATTCTAACGTAATATGGAGAAGTAAAATATGAATAACGTTAAATTGAAATTGGCAGTATTAGCTGCACTCGGTTTGGCTTCTGCCCAAGCTGCTGCAGCATTGTTA
>NZ_JABFRA010000048.1 GCF_013141425.1 Methylotenera sp.
CGCTGGTACGGTGCGTAATCATTACAATAGTTTTGCCGCGTTGGCGTAAATCGGTAATGGCTGCCACCAAAGCGCGCTCGCCAATATCATCTAAGTTCGAGTTGGGTTCATCCAAAACGATTAAAGAAGGGTCATCGTACATAGCACGCGCCAAACCCAAGCGTTGCTTTTGGCCACCCGACAGCCCTGCGCCACCATCGCCTAATTGTGTGTCATAGCCTTGTGGCATGTGTAGAATCATTTCATGCACACCGGCACGTTTAGCTGCCAATACCACTTTTTCAGAATCCACTTCGCCAAAACGTGCAATATTTTCGCTAATGGCCCCTGCAAATAATTCAACATCTTGCGGTAAGTAACCAATACTTGGGCCGAGTTCATCTTTATTCCATTGATAAACATCGGCGCCATCCAAACGCACATTACCAACTCTGGCTGGCCACACACCGACTAACAATCGAGCTAAGGTAGATTTACCCGCGCCACTTGGGCCAATAACTCCCAACACATCACCTGGCGCCAATACAAAACTCAAGTTCTTAATGGCCGCTTCACTCGCGCCTGGTGGTATGGCAGTAACGCCTTCCAAGGTTATTTGCCCAAGCGGTTTAGGCAATGCCATGCCCGACTTACGTGCGGGGTTAGCTTCTAACAACTCGGTTAGGCGCTGATAAGCACTACGCGTACCACTCCAGTTCTTCCAAACATTAATCAGTTGTTCCACAGGGCTAATCACACGGCCCATCAAGATAGACGACACAATCATCATGCCAGGCGTAATGTCGTTGGTTAGCACCAATAAGGCGCCCAACCCTAAGATTAAAGACTGCATAGAAACACGGGTGAATTTGGTTATCGCACCAATGATTCCAGCCTTTTCACTGGCTTCGGCCTGCAATTGAATAAAGCGACTATGCAATTTAAACCAGCGAGCCATTAAATTAGGCAACATGCCCATGGCTTCAATCACTTCTGCGTTACGCAAATTATTGGTCGCCAAGTTACCTGCGGCAATCGACATGCCGCTTGCTTCAGATAAAGGTTTTTTAGAAACAGCCTCGTTGATAAAAGCCAACGCTACTAACAAAACGGTACCCACCAAGGCAAATAAACCCAAATAAACGTCAAACATAAAGATGACGAATAAATAGATGGGAAACCAAGGCGCATCAAAGAAAGCAAATAGGCCGTTGCCCGTTAAAAACTGGCGAATATTGGCTAAATCTTGCAAGGCTTGGCCTGCGTTACCGCCTGCCCGCTTCAAGTTTTGCTCAAATGCGGCGGTATAAATGCGTTTGTTCATTTTCATGTCTAGTTGCGCACCAAGGCGTATTAGGATGAAGCTACGCACAAACTCCAGTGCGCTCATAAACAAATAAGCACCCAGCATAATCAAAGTCAGCATCAACAATGTTGTTTCGTTGCGGCTGGCCAGCACGCGGTCATACACTTGCAACATGTACAAGGAAGGTGCGAGCAACATCAAATTGATGACAGCACTGAAAATGCCGACAGTTTTAAAAGCGCCTTTAAAACTACCGATTATTTCAGCAATTTCATTTTTTGGTTGTTTAGTTTTTGATTTCATTGCGTTAGCCTAAATAGTTAAAGCACTTTATCACATCATTATCGTTTTTGAAAGATTCTTAAAACAAGTCGTTATTTTAACAATAGAACGGTTATTTTATGCTAAAAAAACCCCGCTATAAAAGCGGGGTAAAAGTTACTACCTTATTGCCACCCTTTATTACCGATACTGCAGATAATAAGGGGTGGCGTTTCTAGTGATTACAGCACAAAGTCAGCTGCGGTTAGTGCAACGTTACCAACTAGCTCAATCTGGAACTCTGCTGTGGTATTTGTATCCACACTACCTTCAACAATCGTTAGATTGTTGATTGAATCGTAGTAGTAGTGCAAACCACCGTCCGCATTGCCAGCATTTAATGCTGTTGTGCCTAACCAGTTAAAGGTTCCGTTACCACCGGCAGTACTTGCATCAATACCTGACAAGTCAATTTTATCAACAGGAATATATACATCACCAGGAATTGCTGGGTCAATACCTCTTGTGAAGTCAGCAATGCGGTCTCTTGCAGCTAACGTTGTCTCATTAACGTTATTGTAAAAGAACAAATCATTTCCAGCACCACCAGTGAGCACATCTGCACCGCGGCCACCTCTTAGCGAGTCGTCGCCATTACCGCCTGACAACTCATTCGCTAGCGTATCGCCCCCAATGATATCGTTACCCGAACCACCGATGAAGTTTTCGATAGAAGAGATTCGGTCACGATTGGACAGGCCACCAAAACCCTCGCCAGTACCATTAACATAAACATTACCATTGCCATTTAATATGACACTCAGGTTAGCCGTTAACGCGGAGTAGTCTACCGTATCAACACCTGCATTACCTACAAGAACATCACTTGCAAGGTCGTTGGTTAAGATGAAGTAGTCATCTCCATTGTTACCTATTAGCTCACTAACTCCAGCTCCATCAGTAAACGTGTCAGCTGCAGAGCTACCTAAGACACGTTCGATACCAGCTAAGGTGTCATTACCTATTTCCGTACTTGTAGCAGTGCCTGCAGTTAAATCAACCGTTGCGCCAGCCGCAGTGCCTGACAGATTGTAAGTATCCGTACCCGCACCACCAATGAAACTATCATCACCATCATTGACCGTGGCATTTATCGTATCATTGCCTGTGCCACCATCGACAACATCGTTGCCAGCATTGCCTGTGAGCGTGTCATTACCGCCTAAGCCTAGCACAATGTCGTTACCACCATTCGCGGCTAGGATATTGTTATTCCCGTTACCGACTCTAACCATTTCAGGCGAAACCACGGTAGTTGTGCCAAATGGATCCGTATAAGTGGAGACTACGCGTGCCGTGATATTGCTTTGGTTATCCAACGTTGCGTTGGTCGCCCCAACGATATCTGTCCAAGTGACACCATTGTTCACGCTTCGTTGCCATTGATAGCTTGGCACTAGCGCTGGTACATCGGGGTCAGCAATCGTGTTGGCAGCAGATATTGTTACCACATTAGCATTGCCTGTAGGTCTTGGCGTGTAGTTCACAATATTGACAGAGCCTGTTCTAGCTTCGTCCACGTTTGTCACTGTTACCGCCAGCGCTTGAGTGTCGGTTGCGATACCATCGCTGACTTCTACAACCACATCGTACACATTATCAGCGCCAGCATCGGTTGGTGCTTCAAAGTTAGGGGAGCTAGCAAAAGTGAGCGCACCTGTTGCTGAATCAATGTTAAACAAACCTGCGTCTGCACCGCCGCTAATGCTATATACAAGCGTTTGTGCAGGCACATCAGCATCAGTTGCGACTATCGTTGTGACTGATGCAGGACTATTTTCTGCAAAACTCACGGTCGCAGTATCACCACCCGCAATAACTGGAGCATGATTAGACACTTGTAATGCACTCAAAGTAACATCGGCAAACTGGAAGTTTTCTACACCTACAACCAAATCAGCACCGTCACGGCCTACTACTGAGTCAATAATTTTATACGCTGTGACTGTGTTTGCGCCATCAGCGTTAACCACGGTCTTCGTAAGAGTATCAAAAATGATTTTTTCTACTGTGTATTCCGCACGATTTCCTGTAAATTTAACAACGTCAGCTGCACCTGCTGTACCACCATCACCCACTGTTACGCTGTCGGCTAAATCAGTACCAGTTACACCATTACGCCAGAGTCTGGTGACTGCGCTACCGCCAAGTTCAAGGTCTTTGAAAGTCGCAGATGACAACATTGTAGTGAAATGTTTATCGAAACCACCACCAACGTTATCCAGCAAGCCATTGCTTTGTACAAAACCTGCTGCACGAGCGCTAGCACCATCTAAGTAGTTGTTATAACCGCCCGCATAAGTACCAATTAAGGTATCTAAGCGGATGCCATCGCCTACAATCACGTCGTTACCTAAACCGCCAGTAATCGTGTCGTTACCGCTACCACCAAACAACCAGTTGCTACCGCCAAAGTTATTCGTTGCATCGGCGTTAATCGTGTCATTGCTCTTACTTGCAACTACACCTTCAATACCCACCCATGCTGGGAATGGTGTTGTTAAGTCAATTGCTGCAGCAG
>NZ_JABFRA010000032.1 GCF_013141425.1 Methylotenera sp.
TGGGCATGCAAGGCCATATCAATATTGCCTTGTTCATGTTCGGCCGTGACCCATTTTACCGAATCAACAATGCCTTTAAACTTGCCATTGAGGCGGTCTAAATTCTTATTGATTTCGGCTTTTTTGCCTGGATATTGCGGAATCTGCACATTAAAATCACCATCGCCAAGCGCACGCACCAATTGAATCATCTGCTCTTTTTCTTGTACATGGCCGCCCACCATCGCGTTTACGCCATGCACCATTTGGGCGTAAGCGCCCTTGTATTTGGCTTCATCAATTGACACATCAATATCACCCGCATCGTGCTCTTTGGCCATGTGCTGCATGTCGGCAATAAAGGTTTTAATATTACTGCGCAATAGCTCTACGCCGTCGTTTATAAATACTCTCTCCCCTGCAAAACGTTCAAGCGGCGCATCAAAATTGCCATTGGAAAACTCAGCAATACAGGCGGTGACTTTACGCATCACATCGGCCTGATTCGCCGCCATTTCATTGACGTTTTCTGCCATGGTTTTATAGCTGCCGTGAAATTGATTGGTGCTGATGATGGCTTTTAGGTTGCCCTGCTTGTTTTCGCGCGACATTGCACTTTGCTCATCAATCACCGCTTTAAGTGTTTTCTGCATGGTCTGCATGGCTGCCATCAAACTTTTTGAATCGCCACGTGCTAAGTTGATGGGATAGCTCAAATCACCTTCAGCAATGGTGTTGGCAATATTTGCCACTTCATCAGGTTCGCCGCCCAATTGTTTGCGCAAATTTCGAGTAATCGTAAAACCTATAATTGCTATTGCGAATAAAATTAACGCGCCACTGATTAAAGATTCGTTTTTAGCCGACTGTTTCACCTCAGCGGCGTGTTGCGCCATACTTTTACCAAGCGTTACTTTATAGTCCATGTGTGCGGCAATATCGGCATTGGCTTTTTCAGCCGTTGCGCGAATATCAATGTAAAGCTGATGCGCCAAGTCTTTTTTGTTGGCACGAGAAGCCGCCAGAATTGGCTCTAAGCGCACATAATATTCTTTTAGGCCAGCTTTGTCGGCCTCTAACATCTGCGCTTCTTTATCATCGACTAAATAAGATTCATAACCTTTGAACAGCGCACTTAACTCGTCTTGAAGTTTTCTGATAGCCACTTCCACTTCGGCCATTTTGGCAGCATCGGTAATTATGGTGTGGTTAGCAGTGCGTATACGCAAGGTATTAAATTTATACCGCACCTGATCCAATTCAATAATGCTAGGGGCTATATTGGTGTTGGCATAATTGGTTTCGGTATACACTTCTTCCATTTGGTGCTGGCTCAATAACATCAGGCCAATCAGACCAACCATCGCAATGAGGGTCAACAGTAACATTTTTTTTGCAACGGTCATTTTCATTTCTCTCTCACCTTAAAATTTAATACAGCAAATTTTCAATACACGCAAAATTCTTCACTCTCATGCAATAGTTTGCTACAGACTACCTTGTTCTAGTTCAAAGAATACCCGCATAAAAACAGCTTAATTCTTGAGTTAATTCCACAAAATTTGCATGGATGTCTAAATGTCATGCTGAATTTATTTCAGCATCTAAAACTTCAACTAGATTGCTTACCAAGCCCGCAATGACGATTCTGAACTTAAACCTAACTTGACCTTCTTTCATTCTTTTTCCACTGATTGACGATAATTTCAATCTGTTTAATCTCACTCTCGACCGCATGTGCATCACCCAAAGTTTGGCTAACCCGCAATTTTTCAAGCAATGACTTCACTGTCGTCACATCACTACTAATCACATTTACGGCTTTTTCTAAGGTATTGGCTAATTCACCAAACTGATCACCAGGTCGAATTTTTGTCGCCGTTTCTAAGCGACGTTGCGATAAAGACTCCAAAACCGCATTGAATCGGTACACTGGCCCCGCAATTTTATGGCTGATCAGTATCACAAATACAGTTGTCAGCACGATGGATAGAGTGACACTAAAAATTGCCAATATCGAAACAATGGGCAGCAACATTTGACTTAGTGATTGATAACTGGCGTGCGCTGATGACAAACCTGCATGCACTTCGCTGTCCATAAACAAATACAGCCCAGTGGCAAACAAGCCCGTCAGCAGGATTTGTAAGGCGATAAAGGCCGCTGCCATGCGCAGCTGAAAGCGATTATCAATGAGAATAATTCGGCGTTTTTTTGTTGGTTTCATGATGTTTCCTTAGTAATATTTTTGCAGTCTGGTTTAATTAGTGGCATGTTAAGCAAAGCTGACCTTGGTCATTTTTCATTGAAAGAAAATAGGTTCTGTAACGATTTTCTTTGTGTACAATACGGTCAAACATGCTGGCCGATTTCCAGCGCAATTTGTCATAGCGTGGCTGAGCAAGATTATGGCAAGTGGAACAGGCAATCTGTTTTTTTGACGTCAAAGGTAAATGAGAGGCCACGTCACGCACTAACTCTGTACCGACTGTGTGGTGCCGTTCCATTTCGGCTTTTTTATGGCAACTCGTGCAATATGCGCTACAGGGCCGATGCTGGTTTGTGGTGAAGCGTTTTTCTGCGTCAGCATGACAGCTTGCACAAGCAGCGCTGGCAGGCTTTGCACCATCCCGCTGTAAGCACCCAGTGGTGCGGGCATCTTCTAGGTCTTCAGCATCCAGCGAATAACTTGCCATTGGCAACATAATCAGAAGCAAAACGAATGCAATCCACCACTGTGTGGTAATCACTCGGCTGTCATTCGTTTGTCGGGTCATAGCGTTAGCACCAGTTGGGTAAATAGTAGATTTTCATGCCTGTAACCTGGCATTTCACGTGTACTTGGCGTTGCCCTTAAGTAATGCTGTATTTCAAATTTCCACAACAACAGGTCAGCGTTGCCTAAGTTCGTGCTAAAACCTGCCGCAATACGCGCATCATGGCCATCGCCAGCGTTTGTGCCAATTTCTGGGTCGCTAATTTCGCTGGGGCGCAAAGCGGCTTTTTCGTATCTGACAAACACTGTAGTTGGCCAAGCGACTGATTCTGGCAAGGCAAATTCTTGCGTAAAGTGCCAGCCAGTTTGGCGTGTGGCGCCATCTGATAGCAATGGGTTTTTAGACCGAACGATATACTCAAAACGAGCTGTCCATGCGCTTAGATGCGCCTCCGAGTCTATTGCAAACGCCGATTCGTTTTTGTTCCAGGCTTTATCAGCGTCATAAAGATAAGAAAGGCCAATCTCAAATGTTTTTGGGTCTTTGGCGTTTTTAAGTGAGAATGGGTCGCTAAATGGCGTGACGCCTAAGCGGCCTCCCAACAACTGCCCACGATTGAAGCCGCGTAATAAAAAGGTATTAAAGTTAAACGTGCCGTTGTTGCCTAGTGCACGAATACCAATGTCGTTATAGCCGCCTTCCATCACCAGTTCCGTGGTTAACGGGCGCGATATGGATACGCTATCTTTGCTGGCGTAAAACTGCCAATCGTTACCAAATGGCACGTCAAAACGCCCTGCTTGAAGATGAAATCCTTTTTCTGCCCATAAGCGGCCACGCGGCGCGATGAGCCCGCCAAAGGTGTGATAATCTAAAAAAGCAACGGGGATTGTGGTTTTATTTTTGTCGGTTACAATCGCCATTGCACCTTGCAGTTCAGCGCCAGAATCAATGGCAGCATCCACTTCAAAAACACCCCATTCAAACATTTGTTTGCCTGAATCGCTATAATTACTGTGCGCATCACCAAAAGCTGACAATTGCAGGCCATATAATTTATTCGCAAGTTTATCTTTACCTTTATCTAACAAGTCGCGCAAAGATGGCGTTGGGGTCTGCGCTATAGCAGATTGAGGCGAACAATTCGCCGCATCCTGCTCTGTACAGGCAGATTCCGCAGCCTGAGCATGCATCATGCAACTGCAAATGAGCGATAAACTAAATGTTAAACCCGCTTTCATAATTTAATTTCCATGTCACCTTTACTGTCATGCTGAATCCATTTCAGCATCTACTTTCTGTCAATGCTTGTTTAGAAGTGCACCACAGTTTGCGTGCAAAAGTGCACCAGTTTAAGACCTATTTTTAAAGCGATAAGAATCATTACCTGTTTCAACAATATCGCAGTGATGAACCAGTCTATCG
>NZ_JABFRA010000137.1 GCF_013141425.1 Methylotenera sp.
ATTATTTAGATAAAGCCACACCACCAGCACCTGTGAAAGAAAACATCCCAAGCCTAGGTGAAAAGCCAAAAGAGTTTAAACTCGATAGAATCCAAGTACGCGCCAAGCGCTTTCACGAAATTGGCCCATTGCCTGGCTTAGGCCTCACCAAAGAAGAAATCCCTGGCAATGTACAAAGCATTACTGCCAAAGAAATTAAAGAATCCCACTCATTAAGCCTGACTGACTTAATGAATAAAAAGCTGCAATCGGTGAATGTTAACGACTATCAAGGCAACCCATTTCAAATGGATGTCACTTACCGTGGCTTTACCGCAGGGCCACAGATTGGCACACCACAGGGTTTGTCTGTGTTCTTCGATGGCATTCGTGTCAATGAACCGTTTGGTGATGTGGTGAACTGGGACATGATTCCCATGAACGCCATTGCAGGGGTGGATGTATTCCCAGGCTCTAACCCGATATTCGGGTTAAATACGCTAGGTGGTGCATTTACCCTTAAAACTAAAGATGGTTTTAGTAATGAAGGCGTTGACGCAGAAGTGCTGGCAGGCTCTTACGGACGTAAACAACTGCAAGTAGAAGGTGGCATCAACAATGGTACGTTTGCTTTATTTGGTGCGGGCAACTTCTTTTTAGAAGATGGCTGGCGTAAAAACTCGCCTAGTAAGGTAAATCAATTCTTTGGTAAAGGCAGTTACCGGGGTGATAAGCTAGACCTGAGCCTAAGCACATTACTGGTACAAACTGACTTGGTAGGTAATGGCTTGTTGCCTAGTCAAATGTATGAACAACAAAGGGATAGCGTTTACAGTTCACCTGACACCACCAAAAACAAGCTACAGCAGTTCCAATTATCAAGCAGTTATTTTGTGAATGATAACTTTACCATCACTGGGCAAGTGTATCGCAGAGATAGTAAACGCCACCAAATTGGTGCCGATGTGTTTACTGGATTGGCTAATCAAGAAGAAGGTGTTTTAGCTCGTCGAGCGCTTGCAGATGGCGAGCAATATACCTGTTTGTTAGATAGTACGAATAGTTATGGCATACCAGACTATTACGTGCTTTCTGTGGACAATCCCGCAGACCCATTTGCTGCACTATTTGACGACCCATTTGTGCAAAGTGGTATTACGGATCCCAATAGTTTTTTAACTGACCCTCTCGCCCCAAATCCTGGCGCATTGCCAGTTTTTACAAACTTGGTTAAAAATAAGGAACTACCTGCAGAAGTACTGGCATCTTTGCAAGCGGACTTTAATTTAACCTCAAATCAGCTGACAGCATTTTATAAACAAACCCCAGCGAATCAAGTGCCTAACTCCGGGCCTGTCACCGCATATTCCTTAGGCGAACTAAGTTTCAATACAAATCAGGGGCAACATATATTTGGTGCCTTTGGTATTCCCGATAGCCAAATCAACGTGGTGCTTTCTGCACTTGATAACTTTTACTACACCGTTGAAGGGGGCGTGGTTAAAAAGAACTTTATTATGCCCATTGCCGCAAAAAACAATGATTTATGTCATGCAACACAAGTGCTTGATATGGCTGGTAATACTAGCCAGAACGCTTATTCATATTTAGATCCTGCCACTGGGAGGCTTGTCTATGTTGATGGGTTCTACGGTGGACAGCCAGGGATTGTAGAAGGTACGCCAACCGCGATTTTTACCGATAATCAGATAGATCAGATCACTGATGGCGCCTCTATCCAGTTTAATTGGAACTTTGAAAAACATAAATTCATGGTAGGCGCCTCAATAGATGCGGCTAGTGCCAAATATAGCAATACTCAGCGCTTAGGCTTGCTAGATGCTAACAGTAATGCATTTTTAGCACCCGATTTAATACATCCGCAATTTACAGGGGCAGATATCGACATTAGCAATAATGAATTTAGCGGTACCAATACCACCCAAAGCTTATATTTTAGCGAGACATGGAGTCCTGTTGACACATGGCATTTCAATGCTTCTGGTCGCTATAACGAAACGCAAACAAAAAACAAAGTGGCCACCCGTTATGGGCTGAATACATTTGATATAGCTGACATACTTTCGCTTCCAGATAAATATGCGCTCTGTCCCAACGGAAATTGTGCTGGAGTATCTACCAGTTACAAAATACCTGATTTGTCCGATGTTTTAGATAAACCCGAAACAGAGAAGTTTAGTTATTACTCATTTAATCCCTCATTAGGGTTTACGTGGCAGGCTAAAGAAAACCTAAATATTTTTGCTAACTGGGCAAAAGGTACACGTACTCCCAGTGTGATTGAGTTGGGCTGTGCGCTTGATAAAAGTTCAGGGCTAACAGTCTCAGATGGTCAAGGAGGTACTTATTTAATCCCTAAAAGCGTTGTTGAGAACCGAGAGTGTACTCTTCCCAGCACGCTATCAGGCGACCCATATTTGCCACAAATTCGAGCAACCACTTACGACATCGGCATGCGTGGCAGCTTTGCGGGTCTGCTTGGTGTGGATAATTTGGAGTGGAATTTAGGCGCTTACCAAACCGATTTAAAAGATGATATTTATTTTGTATCAGTCACTGGTGGCGGAGGTTTTTTTGACACGATTGGTAAAACTCGGCGGCGTGGTCTAGAAGCTGGTCTTTCCGGTAAAAAAGACAAATGGGGTGCTAGTTTAAATTATGGTTTAACTGATGCTACTTTTGAAGACAATTTCCGAATGTTCAGTGCCGATAATAGTAGTGCTAAGTTTATTCCTAATTTTGCCGATGGTGTAATAGAGGTTAAGCAAGGAAATCGCATGCCAGGTGTGCCATTGCATAACCTCAATGCTAACGTGAGTTATGAAATCACCCCCAAATGGCAAATAGGCTTAAGCGCAGTGGTACACAGCGAAAGCTTCGTACGTGGCAATGAAAACAATCAGCACAAAAAAGGGGTAACACAATTCAGGCAGATTATTGAGGCAAACGGCAACGTTGTAACATTGCCACGGCAACCCACCACTAATCCTGGCAAAGTGCCGGGCTACGCTACGTTTAACTTCCAGACCAGTTACAAGTTTAACCAAGAATGGACGGCGACCATGCAGGTTAATAACTTGTTTGATAAAGAGTACTTTAGCGCGGGGCGTTTAGGACGTAATGTTTTTTCGCCCTCTATTAATGGTGCGATTGGGGTAAGTGGTTATAACCACAACTCCGGCGATTGGTTAAGCACCAATTTTATTGCGCCCAGCGCACCGCGAGGTATCTGGTTTAGCTTGAATTGGCAGTTTGATGGTAAGAAAAACAAAGTGGCTTCTGATTCCTCAACCGTGACAGAACCCAGTGAAGTGGAAAAACCGTATCAACCACTGCCACCGTCACTGCATCGTTATCAAGGGTCACCTCAGGTGGTGGAATAAATAGTTTTGGGTGCGTGGCAATATCGGTTGGCCTTCAGGCGCCTTGTACAACCTGCCACAATAGGCACCCACTTCTCTTGGCTTTCCCCCTCTAAGCCAAGAGAAGCTTTATTTTTATGTAGGAGCGGCTAGTAGCCGCGAATGGTTAAAAGTTTTTGCGATGAAGCTCGCTCCTACAAAAAACACACGGCTGACTGGCTTTGAATGGAGCTTTTAATGATGCTCTGGGAACCGCATGGATATTGGTCTGCAGGGCATGTGTTCGAGTGTTTGAATCGGGCAGAAGGTTGTTATTCTGATGCAGTGCGTTTGGCTTAATCGTTTTTTGCTGATAAACGATAGCCTGAACCTCGCACTGTTTGAATTAAATCTTCATGTCCTGAAATGGCCAGTGCATTCCGTAAGCGACGAATGTGTACATCAACTGTGCGATCTTCTACAAATACGCGGTCACCCCAAACTTTATCTAACAATTGGCTGCGGGTATGCACGCGCTCGGCATTGGTCATAAAGAAATGCAATAGTCTGAATTCGGTTGGGCCTAAATCAATGGTCTTTTGGTTGCCTGTTACGCGGTGCGTTGTGGGGTCTAATCGCAGGCCTGCGACTTCAATCGGGTCGTCTGTCATTTGCGGCGCGCGGCGGCGCAATACCGCTTTGATGCGGGCATTGAGCTCACGCGGGCTAAATGGCTTGGTCACGTAAT
>NZ_JABFRA010000036.1 GCF_013141425.1 Methylotenera sp.
ACTTTAGGGGCTATATCTGTAGCTTGGCTATTGACGCCCCACAGCAGCATTTCATCTTGCACATAGCGCTTAGCCAATTGATGTGCAATTTGCGCACGCGCTAGTTCCACGCCTAAATAAAACGCATGTGAGGCATCATTTTCAACCCCTAGTTTTGGGTAAAAGGCAAAAGGATCAACGGCTAACTGCGCCCCATCGCGGTTGTAAACGTGCACGCCCGCCTCACTCACCATAATTCTAAAGCTCGGATCTTTTATCTGCGTGGTCAGTTCTACAATTTCATCGGCGTTATAAGGGAAGGGTTTTCTGTCATGTAAGCCAAGCAAGCCGTTACTGTAGCCACGCGGCAAACGGTCATCCTGTTTTGCAGCAAACATTACTCGCCGCGCAACATCGGCCTCAGCAATCGCATTTACTGCGTGCGGGCTCACCGAAGTGGCCAGCACAGCGTTGATATTGAGCTCAGATATTAAACCAAACAAAATTGCGTTGATGCCTGTAGTATCAGCATCGGTCAGTTCCGTCACATTACCTATGCCCATCATCACGGCGATATTGGGGAATTTTTTGCGTAGCTTGTGATATCGCACAATCGAATCCGCTAATCCAAAATGAATTGGATCTAAAATCGGGTCAGCGATAAAACTTTTACCATTTTTTAAGCAAATTTCAATTGCGCGATAAAGCGATGCCAAACTACCTGCTTTAGCGGGAATCAATATGGGTGTGGCGGCGACTTTATCAGCGATCCAAAGATTATTTTCACTCAGGCTTAACAAATAATCTGCGCCAGACTTGCCTGCCAGCAACAATTCTTCGGTGTTTATGCTATCCACACTCACCCTAAAACCCGCTTGTTTTAAAGCTTTTATCGCCTCGGCCAAATGTGCAAACGGACGATTGGGCAAGCAACCCAAATCAATTACATTCGCGCCTTGCGCTTGAAACCGTTTAGCCTTGGCGAGAATTTGTGCCACAGTTAAATCAGGTGCATCGACAATTTCAGCAAAAATCAGCGTGCTATATAGACTTAAATCGGGTGATTTTCCAGCCTGCCCAAAATACTGCGGCAAATCTTTTAAATCATTCGGCCCGCGCTCAACTGGAATGCCAAACTGCCGATGTAACTGACTTAAGTCGCCCTGACATAGCCCTGGCAATATCATTTTATTGGCAATGCCAGTAGTTTTTAGACGACGCGCAATCATTTCGGGAGTCATGAGCGCCGCGACAGAAACACCAAGCTGCTCTACACGGTATTTAAAGGGAGGGATTTTCGGATTGGCTTGTACTTCTGCCAACACTTTATGTAAACTTTTTTCGGCCAGTTTGCCAGTTACAAAAAGTAAATTTTCAGATTTGTCTTGCATAGCGTTACAAGTGTACCTCTGCGAGCCGCATGGATACTGCCTCGCAGAGGCATGAAAAACTCTCAGCGATTGTTGTGTACTCAAAGCTGGCTAATTTTTCTACATTATCCAAGTCGATTTTTCGAGGATAAATTTGCACGATATTTTCACGCGGTGCTTCTGACTCTATAAACGGAAGATCAGATACTGGCGCGGTATCACAGGCGAAAATAATGCTTGGCACGCGGGTTTTACCTGCTTGGGCATATAAATTAGTGACTAAGGAATCGGAAAAACCATACGCCATTTTAGCGATGGTGTTTGAGGTGGCTGGTGAAATAATTAGCGTGTGATACGCTCCTTCATAAAACAAGCCTACAGGCACGCTGCTGGCGGTTTTATCTTGGTAAATCTTATGCCCGGTAGCTTCTAATTGTGCTTGAAAGCCATATTGCTTGATGATCTCGGCTGCCGCTTTGCTTAAATAAACATCAACATTTTCAAGTGTAGCGAGCAAAGCCAAGGTATCGCGCAAATAATGCCCCGAACCTGTAATTGCCCATGCTAGGCGCTGGTTCATTATTTTAGCCATGAAATATGCTACTCCAGATGTAAATCTTTAGTAATTTTCGCGCCAGATTGGTCGGTGCATTCCTTACCCAAAAGTTTCAACATTTCGTCATCATTGTTACTTGCCTTACTAAGCAAATGGATGCTCAATAACAATCGTTTCATCGCGCTCTGGGCCAGTTGAAACAATGGCGACTTTAACTCCACAAAGCGCTTCTAGGCGTTTTAGGTAATTTTGTGCATTTTTTGGTAAGCCATCCCAAGTTTTAACACCAAAGGTATTTTCAGTCCAGCCTGAAATGGTCTCAAAAATAGGTTTACAACCAGCTACATCATCGGCGCCAATAGGCAACACGTCAATTTTTTTACCATCCAGCTCATAGCCAATACAGATTTTGAGTTCTTTAATGCCATCCAGCACATCCAGCTTGGTAATGCATAAGCCTGTAAGGCCGTTAATCATGGCTGAACGGCGTAGTGCTGAGGCATCAAACCAGCCGCAGCGGCGTTTACGCTTAGTCACAGTACCGATTTCTTGACCTTTGACCGACATCTGAGTGCCTGGAGCACCTTCGGTATCAATATCCAACTCGCTTGGGAAAGGGCCGCCGCCTACACGTGTGGTGTAGGCTTTAGTGATGCCCAATACGTAATGTAGCATATTGGCACCCACGCCCGTACCAGCCGAGGCTTGACCTGCAATGCAGTTACTTGAAGTGACATAGGGATAGGTGCCGTGGTCAATATCTAACAGCGTGCCTTGCGCGCCTTCAAATAACAAATTATCGCCGCGCGCGTTGGCGGCGTATAAATCCGCTGAAATATCAGAAATCATTGGTTTTAGGGCAATAGCGTGTTGCATTGAAGCATCATATTGTTGATTAAAATCAACGGCTTTTGCGCCTAAGTAATTAGTTAAAACAAAATTGTGATAATCCATCACTTCACGTAATTTTTCAGAAAAACGCTCAGGGTAAAATAAGTCGTAAACACGTAAAGCGCGACGCGATACTTTGTCTTCATATGCAGGACCAATGCCTTTGCCTGTGGTGCCGATTTTAACCGCACGCTTCGCTTCCCTTGCTGTATCAAGCGCCACGTGGTGACCTAAAATCAATGGGCAGCCAGAGCTCACTTTAAGGCGATTTTTAACTTCTAATCCATCTTTTTCTAGAGCGGCAATTTCTCCGAGTAAATGGCCTGCATCCAACACTACACCATTACCGATGTAACAGTTGATGCCAGAACGCACAATACCAGATGGCACCAAGTTTAGCTTGTAAACACGTTGTGCATCGCCCTGCCCGACCACTAGTGTATGGCCGGCATTATGGCCGCCCTGAAAGCGCACTACGCCTTGGGCGTGATCGGTCAACCAATCAACAATTTTGCCTTTGCCTTCATCACCCCATTGTGTACCAATGACGACTACATTTTTAGCTACTGAATTTTTTGCCATAACGTTTACTTTTAATTTTAATTTATGAGTGATAATTACTTGGATGCAACAGATTTACTGTTTTCAATCGCCACCACATGCCAGCCTGACTGATAGTGCACGAGCTTTCTATTGCAGTTCAATTCTGTGGTGTTTTCTTCTAAACCGACAAGTGCCTGAATAACTACATGGCCTTCTTCCCGTAAACCCTCGATTTTTGCACTTAATGCTTCGTCTTCATCGGCAGGCGCATAAATCGCTAGCACTGGGGTTGCGGGGGACAACGCGGTAACTACGCCGCGTAAATCTAAACTGAACCCAGTCGCAGGGCGAGCCCGACCAAAGGCCTGACCAACTTCGTCGTAGCGCCCGCCTAATGCTAAGGGGCCTTTATAACCCTGTGCGTACGCTGCAAAAACAATACCGCTATGGTAATGATAACCACGCAATTCGCTAAGATCAAAACTCACTGTAACGCCTAGCTTTGCTAAAGCCTCACTCACTTTAGCGAGCTCAGCTAAGGCACTTTTGATGGCGGGCGTGGCAGGCAATAGTTGTGCTGCTTTAGCAAGTATCGATTGATCGCCATTTAGCGTAGTTAATTGAATAAGCGCATCACGCGTCGCTTGGTTTAAACCTGACGCCAAGGCAGTAACGGCCGATTGATCTTTACTTTGCAGTGCGGCAAAGAGTGCTTGCTCAAGTTGTGCGTCTATTTGACTTGCTTCAATAATGCTGCCAAAAACATTCACATGGCTAAGATCCACATGCACTTGCCCGATACCAATGGCTTGCAATGCTTTAATCAACAAGCCTTGTATTTCAATGTCGCTCGCTACGCCAGCATGGCCGTAAATTTCAGCGCCAATTTGCAATGGTTCACGCGTTTGCGCTAAACCATCTGGTTTTGTACGCAATACACTACCGGCATAACATAGGCGTGTGATCCCTTGATGATTCAGCAAATGTGCATCAATACGCGCGGCTTGCGGCGTCATATCTGCTCGCACACCCATCAGACGGCCTGTAAGTTGATCAACTACTTTAAACGTCGCCAAGTCTAAATCATGCCCAACCCCAGTAATCAGCGATTCCATGTACTCCAACATCGGTGGAATGACGTATTGATAGCCATGTACTTTGAATAAATCCAATAAGATACGGCGCAATGTCTCAATTCGTGCTGCTTCTGCAGGTAGCACATCTTCAATATATTCTGGGAGTAACCAATTACGCATTTTTCATCATCACTTTATGTAACTAATTATTTAATTTAAAAACATTAAATCCAACACGATTAGCTACTTAACAAAATTAATACCACACCTGCAAATACGGAGACCAAACCAATAAATCGTAATTGACCATCTTTAAGCGCTATCATACGTTTGAAAGATTCCCGCCAAGTCCGAGGCAATAGCAAGGGCAACAAGCCCTCCAACACCAACATCAATCCTAAAGCAGTAATTAAAGTACTATTCACTTACTTTTTAGTCGGGCTACGCATGTACTTAAAGAAGTCAGAATTCGGATCGAGCACCATGACATCACTCTTGCTTTTAAAGCTATTTTTATACGCTTCGGTACTGCGATAAAACGCATAAAACTCTGGATTTCGGCTATACGACTGATTGTAGATTTCAGCGGCCTTGGCATCCCCTTCACCTTTAGCTTTTTGCGCTTCTCGATAAGCTTCTGCGATAATGACTTCACGTTGCTTATCCGCATCAGCACGAATTTTTTCAGAGGCTGCTGAACCTTCTGAGCGCAACTGATTGGCTAGACGTTTGCGCTCAGCGATCATACGGTCATACACGGACTTGCTGATATCTTCCGAATAATCAACGCGTTTCAAGCGCACATCCACTACCTGAATGCCCATTTGCCGCGCTTCAATATCTGCTTTATTGCGCAGATTTTTCATAATAACTTCACGCTCACCTGCAATTACATCATGCACGGTACGTTTACCAAATTCAGCACGCAAGCCTGCATTCACAACTTTTGAAAGTCTGTCTTCTGCCGCAACTTCGCCGCCTTCTTTGATTGAAACATAGTATTTTGCTGGGTCAATAATGCGCCATTTCACAAAAGAATCGACCATCATGTATTTATTTTCACTGGTGATAAATTTTGCCGGTTGCTCCCAATCTAAGGTCACAATACGATTTTCGAATCGTTTTAAATCATCAATAAAAGGCACTTTGAAATTAAGACCCGGTTCTTTTTTTACTGCGACGATTTCACCTAAGCGTTTAACTACAACAAACTCCGTTTGATCTACGGTGTAGGCTGAAGTCATCAGAAAAAAGAAAGCTACTACGACAACAACAAGGATATTCGTTAAATTTTTCATGATGATTCCTTACCTGCTTTCTCTGTCGCGACTACGGAAAGCATCACGTGTACGGTCAGTTGTAGCTGCCACATCCGGCACAATGGCCGCTTGCGGATTTAATGATTGCAACGATTGTGATTGCTGTGGTGCATTTGGCGCACTGCCAATGAGCTTATCCAAAGGCAAATACATCATGCTGCCCGCTTTTTGATCAATCACGACCTTGCTTACGCTAGATAAAATTTGTTCTTGTGCATCTAAAAACAAACGCTGACGCGTGACTTCAGGCGCGTTATTGTATTGCGTTAATATTTGATCAAAACGACTGGCGTTACCTCGTGCTTCACTTTCAATTTTGAGTTTGTAACCTGCAGATTCAGCCAATAATCGCGATGCAGTACCACGTGCTTTAGGTATCACATCATTGGCATAGGCCTGACCTTCGTTTATCTGGCGTTGATTATCCTGATTTGCACGGTTAACGTCTTCAAAGGCTTCTTGCACTTCTTCTGGCGGCTGTGCACTTTGCAATGAAACGCTGATGATTTTCACACCCGCTTTATAGCTGTCTAAAATCACCTGCATGCGCTCTGACGTATCTTGCAAGCCTTTTTGCAATAAATCATCTAATTTATTTTTACCCACCACTTCGCGAATTGCTGTTTCAGCGGCTGACATCACGGCGGCGTCTGTATCTCGGTTATTAAACAAATACTCCGTCGGATTTTTTAGGTTGTATTGCACGGCAAACTGCAAATCAATAATGTTTTCATCTTCCGTCAGCATCAAGGCTTCTTTTGGATGCTTGGTTTTGCTGCCACTTCCTTCGCCACTACTTCGATAACCAACTTCTAATCGACGCACCTGCTCCATATTTACCACGGTCACTTTTTCGAGGGGATACGGTAAATGCCAACGTGGGCCAGGCTCTGTTGTTTCGTCTGCCATTTTACCAAAGCGTTGCACAACACCTTTGGAACCTGAATCCACCAAGTAAAAACCCGTCGCCAACCAGATTAGCAAGAGAACGACTAATATAGGCAGAATAGGCAAGCTCACATTATTACCATTTCCACTTGGCGCACTAGGCGAACCATTATTGCCACTCTTACCAAATAAGGTATTTATTTTGCGGCTTAAATCACGCATTACCTGATCTAAATCTGGAGGACCTTCGTTATTGCGTTGCCCCCAACCGGGAAATTTAATCATTCAAAACTCCAAAAATAATGCAATTGATTTTATATAACAACCTATGACTTTTTTACGCGTATGCGCTTTCTTCAGTACTTAGTTTCTGTAAATACTGGTGATGCTCTGCCATCGCCAGCCTTAATAAATTCATGCCCTCACCCGTTTTAGCTGATGCGTGTATAGTCTTAATTCTACCATATTCATCGCGCTCAATTGTAGGTGGCAAGCCTACACGATCAATCTGATTGTGTACCAGAATCTGCGGCACCTTGGCGGCACCAATTTCTTGCAGCACTTTATTGACCTGCGCAATCTGTTCATCGCGATTGGTGCTGGCTGTATCCACAATATGCAACAACAAATCAGCTTGCACCGCTTCTTCTAGCGTAGCGCTGAACGCCTCAACCAAAGCATGTGGCAAATGCTTGATAAATCCCACCGTGTCTGAAAGCACCACTGCGCCACAATCGTCAACATAAATTTTGTGTGTAGTGGTGTCCAGGGTGGCAAATAATTGGTCCGCCACATAAATGTCCGCTTTCGTAAGGCGATTAAATACGGTCGATTTTCCTGCATTGGTATACCCAACTAAAGAGACAGTCATGACATTTGAACGTTGGCGTGATTTGCGTTGCATACCGCGCTGCGCTTTAAGCTTAATCAGCTTTTCCCGCAGTTGCCTTACGCGTACACGCAACATCCGTCTATCCAACTCCAATTGCGACTCACCCGGTCCACCACGCACACCGATACCGCCTTTTTGACGCTCCAAGTGCGTCCAACCTCTGACTAAGCGTGTGGACAAATGTTCCAACTGCGCCAGCTCAACTTGTAGCTTACCTTCGTGGCTCTGTGCGCGCTGACTGAATATATCGAGAATTAACCCCGTTCTATCTACCACGCGCGCTTGCAGCAAGCGCTCTAAATTTCGCTGCTGCGACGGAGAAAGATCATGATTGAATACCGCGATGTTTGATTCACTGGCCTGCATCACTTGCGCCAGCTCATCGGCTTTACCACTGCCAATGAAATATTTGGCATCAGGGGTTGAGCGCTTACCTTCCACTGTGCCGCGTATTGCCAAACCTGCACTAATGCTTAACTGCCTAAGCTCGTGCAAACTTTCCTCATAGTCGTTCTCACCGAAGTCTACGCTCACCATAATGGCGGCATCGCCACCACTTGGTCGTTCAAACAAATCTTTCAACGCTTATTCTTCGCCTTCTGCTGAACTGATACTCACCATGCGAGCTGGCACTATTGTTGAGATTGCATGCTTATAAACCATTTGAGTAACGGTGTTTTTAAGCAAAATCACGTATTGATCAAACGAATCAACCTGACCTTGCAATTTAATACCATTGACGAGATAAATAGATACAGCGACGTGTTCTTTACGTAACGCATTAAGAAATGGGTCTTGTAACATTTGCCCTTTTTGATTCATGACTTTCTCCTATTATTTGGAGTTAAATAAATAATTCGTAACATCATCGACAACGATTAGCTACAGCATTGATATTACTCTAGTTGAGATTAAGAACAATGTATTTTGTTCCATTACTTTTAGCTATTTCTAGGCCTCTGCATTGATATGAGGCAAATTACACGGTATTCAATAGCCTTAGAGAACATTAAATTAAATTAAAGTAAACGCAAATTAGCTGAGTACAGCATGAATTCTAGCCAACACCTCATCTTTACCCAATATCGCCATCACCGCGTCAATGCTAGGCGATTGTGCGCCACCAGTAAGCATGACCCGAAGCGGCATCGCCACTTTGGGAAATTTTAGCGCATTACTAGTCACGCTATGTTCTACAGCAGCATGAAGCGCTTCGGCAGTCCAAGTGATATCCGCAAGCTGCGTAGCCAAGCCATTTAGCACGGGCAAAATGTCTGTAGTGATATGCTTTTCTTTAGCCGCTTCATCTAGTTGCGGTTTGCTATAAAAATAGGCAATACTTTGGGCTAGTTCATTTAATGTATTTGCCCTATCACGATAAAGCGCAATCGCATCCTTAATATTCACTTGCGTAGTTACCGTAACACCCCTATTTGCTAAGCGGCGTGTGATATCCTTTGCGAGCAGCCCTAAATCAGTGGTTTTTATGTAATGATTGTTTAACCAATTTAATTTTTCGGTATTAAATTGTGCGGCTGAAGGCGTAATATGGTCCAAATCAAACCACTCGGCAAACTGCTGTTTACTAAAAACCTCTTCGTCGCCATGACTCCAGCCCAAACGTGCTAAATAATTAATCACCGCATCAGGTAAATAGCCGTCATCGTCATATTGCATTACACTGACCGCACCATGGCGCTTAGAGAGTTTTTGCCCATCATTACCAAGAATCATCGACAAATGCGCGTACTGCGGCACAATAATTTTGGAATCAATCTCAGCCAAGGCTTTTAGCATATTAATTTGACGCGGCGTGTTGTTCACGTGGTCATCACCGCGAATCACTTGTGTGATGCCCATGTCGCTATCATCCACCACCACACAGAAGTTATATGTTGGCGTACCATCGGCACGGGCGATAATCAAATCATCCAGTTCAGCATTAGCAATTTCAATACAACCTTTAACCAGATCATCCCAAGCCACAACGCCATCAATTGGATTTTTAAATCGAATCACTGGTGAAATATCTTTCGGCACTTCAGGTAAGGTTTTGCCAACCTCAGGACGCCATTTGCCGTCATAACGCGGCTTTTGCTTATTGGCCATTTGCTGTTCACGCAAGGCGTCTAACTCTTCTTTACTGCTATAACAGTAATAGGCACTACCCGCTTCCAGCATGGTTTGAAGCACTTGTTTATAACGAACCATCCGTTGCATTTGATAAAAAGGACCATCGTCATAATCCAAACCCAACCACTTCATGCCATCCAATATGGCTTGCACTGCCTCTGGCGTGCTCCGTGCAACGTCGGTATCTTCAATGCGCAAAATAAAAGTTCCGCCGTGCTTCTTGGCAAACGCCCATGAAAATAGCGCGGTACGAGCACCGCCTATATGAAGAAACCCTGTGGGACTTGGGGCAAAACGCGTGCGAACAATCATATTTAACAGAATTTAACAGTAATATAAACCCAGTCATTTTATCATGGCTAAGAATTTACCTCTAACCGTAATTTAGAAGAATAAAATCTAACGGGTTGTAATCCGCACTTAAAACCCGACTTTAAATACCACAAAGCATATGGCACGCTACTTGCTTCTATCACTTTAGAGCATTACTACTTTAAAATGATAATCCTATAAAAGACACACTCTATGGAATTTCTAAAAAACTTATTTAATCAATCAAAAGCACCTAAGCGATTAGATGTTTTAGCTTGGGCTAAGGAATTGGAAGGGATGGATGACATCTCGGCTATTGAGCATTCCACCAAACGATTAAATGAAGATGCAAAAAAGAATATTTTTGAAGATGATCAATATTTGAATGCTCTTTTTGCAATTGACGAAAAAACGCACATTATTGTCGATAGAATTACAACGCATTACATCAATATTGACAACATGAGCCTTGAGCTTGAAGAGCGCATTGCCAACGCCGTATTTTTACACTACCGCCAGCAATTTTTAGTCTACAACACGCTTATTCAGCACTTGGCGCCTTTTCAACCGAGCACATTACCTATGATGCTGGTACGCGCAATCAATAACGCGACCCAAATGATAAAATGGCGTTATTACAACTATCAAAGTGCACCAGCAAACGTTTGGTTGCAATTGGCAAAATTGTATTTGATTGCTGAAAAGAACGCGATACTAGAAACCTATGTTAGAACTTATGAAGATCAAGAAATAACTACCATTGCCTCCGCCTATATTCAAGCTTGCATGCTGGGTAGCTTAGAAAGCTTAAGTTTTCACCGCAAGCAAATTGAATTAGTCAGCCAGATGCTTGCCAGTTGGACGCCAAAAATTCTTATTCAAAAAATCTACGATGAGCATAAACATTTGTTCTATGTCGATACCACTAGCGACGCTCCAGCCAAGCGAATCAGAAATTTTAAGCCCACCGATAACTGCCGCTATTGGTGCTTTGACAGCGTTAATTTAAAAGTAGAACTGTGCTTGTCTCTGCTCGAGTACAACATCGCCCCCAAACAGCAAGAAATGAAGGATTTTATAACCAACAAATATGCACTCGCCACGCTAGAAATTTTACGCTCTGAGTGGTCGCGCGGCGAATATAAACGCCAACGTAGAGCTGTTGATCGGGTTAAAACTAGCAAATACGCGTCTACAACTTTTGGCTTTGAAAATACTTGTTACCATATTCAGCAACATGAAAATATGCGTATTCAGCGCGTAGGAAAATCCTATCAAGGCAATAAATCTTTTGATGAACGGTTGGCAACACATTCAATTGGTAAAACCAGCACAGAGCCCAATATTATTTATTTGGACTTAGGTGCGGGACAATCTAAAATCATTGACGAAAGCAGCCAAGGCATTGGCATGTATACCAGCAAACCTGCGAATGAGGTAAGCCTAGGTATGCTGGTTGGAATTTCCTTTTCAGATCAGAAAGATACCACTAAAATTGGCGTTATCCGCAGCATCAAGCCAGTCATCGGCAATGAACTACACCTGGGCATAGAATTGTTAAGCACAACTGCCTTTTGCGCCGAAGCCAGAAACATTCAGCAAAATAGCAATCAGTCAAAAAAAGCCGATTTCAGCGCTGCTGCTAGTTCCAGTACAGCAAGCAATATTGGCAGAACTGCAAAGGATCCACTCAAGTTTAGCAGTGAAACCGCTAGTTTTACTTGCTTATACCTGCCAAAAGAATTCACCGTAACAAAACAAGAATCGCTGATCGTACCGCGGTTGCATTACATCAAAAACGCGGCTTACAACGTAAATATTTCAGGTAAAAACATGCAGGTTAAGTTTGATGAGGCACTTGAATACCATGATAACTGGCTACGCGTCACTTACTCGCAAATTTTAGAAAACCAATTAGCCGCCTAAAACCAGCCAATTAATTCTAAACTAGCTTAATTGGCCTGCCAGCCGCCGCCCAGCGCTTTAAACAAATCAACAGTCGCTAACAACCTTGCCTGCCGGCTTTGTACAAAGGATAAAGCCGCATCGTTATATACGCGCTGCGCATCCAGGACATCTAAATAAGCAGAATAACCAGACTGATATCGATTTTCTGAAATAGCCAAGGCTTTTTTCGCAGCTTCCTGACTTCTATAAAGCGCGGCCTCACGTTCTGTATTTTGCCGCAAATTAACCAGCGCATCATTCACTTCTCTAAACGCACTTTGCACGGCGCTTTCATAGCTGGCTAACGCTTGTTTTTGTTTAGCACTGGCTTGATCAACTCTGGCATTTAATTTTCCTGAGTCAAAAATAGGCAAATACAAACTCACGCCACCTGTCCAAATACGTGCTGCGGATTTAAGTATATCGCCCAACTCCAAACTTTCACCACCTAGGCTCGCTGTCAGGGAGATGGTCGGATATAAGGCAGCTTTAGCCACACCGATTTTTGCGTTGGCTGCAATCATCTGCTCTTCGGCCTGACGTACATCAGGCCGCGCTTCTAGCAAAGCTGAAGGCAAGCCTGCTGGCGGCGTTGGCGGGACTGGTAAAGCTTGAATGTCAGCACCTGCAATATGTAAACTTAAATCTCCAGTTAGCACTGCCAATTGATGCAAACTCAAAGCCCTCAGTCGATTGAGTTCAGCCAATTGCGCACTTAAATTTGCAGTGGCTACTTCTGCCTGTCGTACATCTAGACCAGAAGCTACGCCGCCTTCTAATCGACGCTTCGTCAGTGCCAGACTTTCATCTCGACTTTTGATGTTGTTTTGCACAATAGCGATTTGAGAATCTAAACTTCGTAATACCAAATAATTGCCTGTAACCAAGCCAGATAATGACAAGGCTACCGTATCTTTTGCATAGCGACTTGACAGCACTTGGGCGCGCGCTGATTCCTTAGCACGTGCTATTTTTCCCCAAAAATCGACTTCAAAGGCTGTACCTAACTGCGCCTTATAGTTATTTCGCGGATTAACATTCACAGGGTTTCCTCCCAATTCAGTAGAGCGTGTGCGGCTAGCACCCGCATTTAAATCCACTTGTGGAAGTGTTGCAGCACCTACCTCGTTGGCAAAGGCTTCTGCTTCATCAATACGCGCAATCGCCAATTTTATGTCAGCATTGTTTTGCAAAGCTTTATCTAGCAACGCATTCAAAGTAGCATCTTGATACTGCGTCCACCAAGTTTGAGAAACTTTACTTGGAGTTTGGTCTACAGTTTCACTGTATTGCGCAGGAACTGGCAACTCTGGTCGCGTGTAATTTGGTCCAACCGATTGGCATGCAGAAAGAAACAAGGCTGAAACAATCAAACCAGTAAGTCTTATATTAAACAATTTTTGCTCATTCAAAGTTAAAGGCTGCATCACACGGTCTCCTGTGCATGTAGTGTTGTTTCAATTTGGCCATGATGTCGCACATGCTTGCCCGATAGCCACGTAAAGAACAAGGGAATAAATATGGTTGCAATAAAGGTAGCCAATATCATGCCACCAAACACACCTGTTCCCATGGATTGTCGCGCTGCTGCACCCGCGCCAGTAGCGAATACTAAGGGCACTATACCTAACACAAACGCCATCGAGGTCATGACGATTGGTCTAAATCTCAAACGTGCGGCTTCCAATGCTGCTTGGGCAACAGGCATTCCTAGCTCCATTTTTTGGCTGGCAAATTCCACAATCAAAATCGCATTTTTTGCCGCCAAGCCAATCAAGGTAATCAAACCGATTTGAAAATAAATATCGTTCGGCATGCCACGTAACAGTACGGCTAAGAAAGCTCCTGCCAATGCAAACGGTATCGCCATAATCACCGCCAATGGCAAAGCCCAAGTTTCAAATTGCGCGGCCAAAATCAGAAACACCATAATGATGGCAAAACCAAAAGCAAACATGGCGGCCGAACCGGTGCGTTTCTCTTGGTAAGCTTGCCCAGTCCAAGCAATTTGGTAGCCCTCTGGCATATTAGCTTTTGCGATACGCTCAACGGTTAAAATCGCATCTCCAGAACTTACACCAGGGGCGCCGCTGCCAAATACTTTCGCTGAAAGCAGTCCGTTATAACGCTCTAACTGTTCCGCGCCTACAATTGTGCTGACTTTGCTCAAAGCAGACAGTGGAATCATATTCCCCGTTGGGTACAAAGCACTAGGCTGGCTACGCACATAAACCTTGCCTAAATCTTCCTGCTTCATTCTAAATTGCGGCTCTGCTTGTAATTGCACACGATAGGTGCGGCCATTCTTATTAAAATCATTCACATAAAATGACCCCATGGTGCTTTGTAACGTGGCATAGATATCAGAAATCTTTACGCCAAGTGAAATGGCTTTTGCTTCATCTACCTCAATTTTTAACTGCGGCACGGTTGGACGGAAAAAGGTGTTAAGTCCAGTTAAGGTTGGCTCTGCCGCCATGGTTTCAATAAAACTATTCATTACCGCTGCAAGCTTAATCGGATCCGTATCACGTTGACTTTGCACATACACTTCAAAACCGCCGGCCGAACCTAAACCACGAATGGCTGGCGGATTTACTGCAAACCCCATACCATCCGGCTGACTCATGCCGATACCGAAAAGTTGCCCAACTATATCATCGGCACTTTTTCCTATTCGCTGATTTTCTTTACTTCTAAACAAATTAGCCACTTTCTGCAACAACCCTACTTGGCGCTCTTCCCAATCTTTCATTCGCACAAACATGGTCGCGGCATTGGTTTTGTTCGCCCCCGTTAGCAATTCAAGACCATTCACAGCAAACTCATGCGCTACCGCTGGATCTTGCGCAATGGCCGCTCGAATATTTTCGGTTGTTTTGGTCGTGCGGCTTAGCGTCGCACCATCTGGCATCACCACAATTGTCACCACATAACCTTGGTCTTCTGCTGGCACAAAACTGCCTGGCACTTTCATAAACAAGAAAATCACCGCAATCAGAATACCGCCAAAGGCCAAACCACCAATGATTTTATGCTTCAGCGTGGTGGCCACAGTTTCGGTGTAAAAGTGAGTGAACTTGCCAAAGCCACTATTGAATTTTTTAAAAAACCAATTTTCACCATGCGTTTTCTTTAAAATCATGGCACACAGTGCAGGGGTTAAGGTTAAGGCAACCACACCAGAAATCACCACCGAAATCGCTACCGTCACGGCAAACTGACGGTATAACTCACCGGCAATTCCACCTTGAAAAGCCACCGGAACGAACACAGCACACAGCACCAGTACAATTGCTACAACCGCAGCAGATACTTGATGTATCGATTTAATCGCTGCTGAAAGTGGGTCCAGATTTTCTTCGCGCATTAAACGCTCGGTATTTTCCAGCACCACAATCGCATCATCCACCACAATACCAATCGCCAAAATCATGGCAAACAGCGTAAGCAAATTGATGGAAAAACCAAAAATATACAGCCCAGCAAAGGTTCCGATTAAAGAAATCGGCACGGCAATGATGGGGATTAGCGTCGCGCGCCAGCTTTGCAAGAATAAAAACACAACCAACACCACCAACACAAGCGCCTCACCAAACGTTTTTAGCACTTCCTCTATGGTCGCCTTTACAAAGTCGCTGGTGTCATAAGGAATGGTGTATTCCATGCCCGCAGGAAACGTTGCTTTTAATTCTTCAATTTTTTCCTTAATGCCTTTAGCCGTATCTAAAGCGTTTGCACCGCTTTGCAAAAATATCGGCACAGCTACGCCTGTCTGACCATTTAGCGCAGAAGTCACATTGTAACTTTGTGCGCCCAACTCAATACGCGCAACATCTTTCAAATACAAAATCCCACGTGGGCCATCGGCACGCACAATGATATTGCCAAACTGCTCAGGCTCAATTAATCGGCCCTTGGCAGTAACCGTGTAAACTAATTGCTGACTCGTGGGTGAAGGTTCAGCGCCAATTTTACCTGCCGCATATTGATTATTTTGCGCCGTAATGGCTGCTGCAATATCACTGGTGCTAACGCCTAGTTGCGCCATGCGATCTGGCCGCAACCAAACTCGCATCGAATAATCTTGACCACCAAAAATCAGGGAATCGCCCACGCCTTTTACACGTTTAAATTCATCTAGCACGTTGAGCGTGGCGTAATTGCTTAAGAATAAACGGTCGTGTTTGGGGTCTTTTGAAGTGAGCATCACCACCAACAAAATATCATTGGATTTTTTCTGCACGATTAAGCCGTTACGACGCACATCATCTGGCAAACGTGGCGTAGCAATATTGACACGATTACTCACATTAAAGGTCGCTTGGTCAACATCGGTACCCACTTCAAAGGTAGCCGTAATCACCAAGGTGCCGCTGGAGTCGGCACTGGAGTTGAAATACAACAAGTTATCTACGCCGCTTAACTGTTCTTCAATTGGCCCAGCAACGGTTTTAGAAAGCGTCTCCGCACTCGCACCTGGGTAATTAGCGGTAATAGTGACAGTTGGTGGTGCAATTTGTGGATACTGCGCTATGGGCAGCTTAAATGCCGCCGCCAAACCTGCCAGTACAATAATAATTGAAAGTACAGAGGCAAAAATGGGCCGCGTGATAAAAAACTTGGTCATGTTAGTTAGCCTTTTTTAACTGATTTTTTAGCTGAATCACCTATTGGCGCCGCCAAAGGCACAGCACCAAATGGATGTGGATTCACTTCAGCACCTGGCCTAACCTTAATTAAATTATCGGCAATCACCTGCTCGCCCGCTTTCAAACCACTCAACACCACCCAGTCAGTGCCTTGCCAGCCACCTTCTACAATTGGGCGCACAGCAGCCACGGTTTTGCCATCTTTATTGCGTTCTGCAATAAAAACAAATTTGCCTTGATCGTTAGTTTGTACAGCGGCTTGCGGCAGTAAGAACACTCCATCACGCGTACCTGTTGTCACGCGGATACGCACGAACTGACCCGGTAATAAACGCTTATCATCATTGTCAAAAGTTGCACGTAGTTGCTGTGTGGCCAGTTGTGGGTCGATGCCGCTTGCAGCGAAATTTAATTTTCCTTTTTTAGCGTATTCCGTTCCATCGGGCAATATCAAGGTGACCGCTTTTACATTGGCAGGTGACACGTGACCACCCAACGTTGCCAATTCGCTATCTGACAAGCTAAAACGCACCCAGATTGGGCTGATTTGACTGACAGTTGTAAGTAGACTGGTATTAGCATTCACCAATGCGCCTTCTGAGTATTCAAAGCGACCTGCAATACCTGAAAGCGGTGAAGTCACAGTGGTGTAAGATAAACTCAATTGTGCTTCACGAACTCCTGCTTCTGCTTGTGCTAAGCTAGCACGCGCCAAAGTACTGTCCGAACCGGCATTATCAGCTTCACGCTTACTGATTGATTGCGTTGCCAACAATCCATCTAAACGCGTTGCTTCACGTTGCGTTTGTTCCACACGCGCCTGCTGTTGTGCCAATTGCGCCTTGGCATTTGATAAAGCAATTTGAAATGGCACAGGATCAATTAAGAACATCGCTTGGCCTGCTTTAATTGGCTGACCTTCTTCAAACAGTTTTTTAAGTAAAATACCACCAACGCGAGGACGAATCTCGACTTCTTTTGCACCTTCAGTTTGCGCGACTGCTTCAGCGCTAATAGGCACACTAGTCGCTTTTAATTCAACCACGCCAACTGGCATGGCTGGCATACCGCTACCCATTTGCGCTACAGCAGGGTCTGCTTTTTTACCACACGCACTTAAAGCTAAACCAATCGCTAAGATTAGTGCTGTAGTTTTTAATAAACTCACTTGAGCGCGTTGTTTTGTGTTGTTGAATGACATTGGTAGCTCCACTTTAATTACTTCTTTAATTACTTATTGGCAAATTAACTGATTATGCTAATGATTAATATAGTATTTTTGTTCATAGTTGTGAATATTAAGCTTGCTTACATACAAATTTGTATGTATATTATATACAAACAATCATGCATGTATATTAAATTTACAACTATTTAACAAAATTGTTTTAAATTTACATGAATGCTTTTTCATTAAAATTTGTGAATCAAGAATTTTACATGTGAGACTCGACTAAATGGTTAGAAAAACTAAAGAAGATGCTGAACTGACACGCAAGCGCATCATTAATTCTGCGCGAGCGGTATTTCTGTCGCGTGGCGTCAGCCGATCAACCTTAGAACACATTGCAACACATGCTGAAGTGACGCGTGGTGCAGTTTATTGGCATTTCAAAAATAAAACTGAAATTTACCAAGCCATTCGAGAGCAAGTTTTTTTACCTTTAATTGACCGCATGGATGACTCACTCACATTAGCCTCCAATGAAGATCCGCTCACTCAAATTGAAAATAGCCTTTGCCAAACGATAGACGATCTGAATAACAACCTAGAAATGCGTCAAATGTACGAAATCATGATGATTAAATGCGAATACGTTGACGAATTCGCTTCGGTTCCACAAGAAATTTTGAGCAATTGTTCTAGTATCATCAGTAAAATTAAACATGTCTACGAACGTGCAGAGTCGCAAGGCATATTAGCCGTTAAACTGAGTCCAATCGACCTCGCACTTGATACACATTTGTTCTTTAGCGGCTTACTGCATTTATGGGTTAAAGATACTGACGGCTCCATGTTCCGCCACCAAGCAAAAGAACTGATTAAAGCGCACATTAATCTACGCAGAAAGATTTGAATCTCTGCAAAACACTTGTGAATCGCTATTGGTGGCGCTAATATAGAAAAACACTTGGTTTTGGAGGTATTGTGGAAATTCATACAGGCGAAATTTACGGCAAACAAACCGCAGCCAAATTTGTTATGTACAACGTACTAAAAGTCAGCAAAACAGTTGTTACCCTACAAAATATCGATAATCCACTCAGCCTCTTTGAAACCACCGCACAAAAACTTGCAAGCTCAGGTTACGTGCGCATCAGCCAAACACCTTATATTGACCTAGAAGCCGCCACACCTAAGCGTCGAAAAGCCGCAAAAAAACCAACGCGCTGTCCGCTCACCTTTGATTTCTTGGAAGAACGCGCGGATAGTCAGCGCCCTGCTCCAATTCATCAAGATTTATTTGCTTAAATTTTATTAGCAAATTCAGCAACTCGCACACCTAATAATTTAGCTGTTTCTAAATCGCCTTTATTCACTTCCTCAACTGTGGCGTCAGAAGGCGTAGCCATTAACGCGCCAGAAAATCCGCCCAGAGAATTGGTGTCGTCACGCTTTGCCGCCTTGGTGCTGGCTGGTAATAGACCTGTACCCACCCATACGCCGGAATGCTGCATGGCGAGCGTAATAAAATACTGAATCGTAGAAAATTTATCCCCATTCAGCGAAGCTGAATTGGTAAAGCCTGCAAATATCTTATTTTTCCATTTTTGCGTAAACCAAGCTTTAGAGCTCGCATCGGCAAACTTTTTAAACTGCCAGCTGACAGAGCCCATATAGGTAGGCGAGCCGAAAATAATTGCTTTAGCAACCTCTAACTTCAACCAATCCGCTTCGGTAATATCGCCATTCGCATCAATGGCAATTAAATCGGCCTTTGCACCTTCCGCTACTGCTTCCGCTTGTTTTTTGGTGTGGCCATAACCACTGTGGTAAATCACTATGACATTGCTCATCGTCTATTCTCCAAGATAATTCAAGATTGAATATTGCATTTCAGCTCCCAAAAGTCCGTCTGTTAACCAACATAAGACCATAGGCTTAATTCATTGAACACAGTATAATCACATTAGTCACTTTTAGTAAGTAGGCACCAAAACATCATATAGGCACTTTTTAGATACCTATAAAATAACGAGGTTAAATATGGACGACTTAATTACAGACAGCTTTGAAAATTTAGGTAGTCAACCACAAGCCTGCGCATTCAATGCAGACTGCCCCACGCGTTTGATACTCAATAGAATCGCCGACAAATGGACAGTGTTAGTTGTAATACTGCTAGAAAGCGAAACCAAACGCTTCAGCAGTCTCCAACGTGAAATTGGTGGCATCTCACAAAAAATGCTCACGCAAACCCTACGCGGCTTAGAACGTGACGGCTTAGTCAACAGAAAAGTATACGCGACAGTACCGCCAAAAGTAGAATACGCCCTCACCCCGCTTGGTCACACGCTTAAAGACATGCTTTATGCGATTAAAACTTGGTCTGAAACCAACATCAAAGAAGTGCTAA
>NZ_JABFRA010000001.1 GCF_013141425.1 Methylotenera sp.
GACTACTCGGCATGGGCTGGGGCATAGACGGACTCTCTCAAATTACCAGATGTCCTACCACGCTCATTCAAGACGGCGTTATCAATGGCGTAAACTTCACTAACACCGACAGATTCTGCATAGATGGCCAACGCCTCATAGCCACCACCGATACATATAACGCCACCACCAAAATCTACACCACTACTGCAGCTTATGGCGCCAACCTCACCGAATACCGAACAGAACAAGCTAACTTTGCCAAGATCATCTCATACGGAAGCGCAGGAAATGGACCGGCCTACTTCAAAGTCTGGACCAAAGCAGGACAAGTTATTGAATATGGCAACACCACAGATTCACGCATTGAAGCAGCCGGCATCGCAACTGCAAGAAGCTGGGGCGTCAACAAGATCAGTGACACCAAAGGCAACTACATCACGGTAAGCTACACCGAAGACAATCCTAACGGAGAAGCCTACGTCAGTAGAATTGACTACACAGGCAACGCTACTTCAAGTCCAGCGCTCACTCCATACGCAAACGTACAGTTCACCTATGAGACCAGACCTGACCCAAGTACAGGATACCATGCAGGTTCGGTGATGAAATCGACCAAACGCATGACCAACATCAAGACCTACATGAACACAACCTTGGTGAAAGACTACCGCTTAACCTATGAACAAGGCACTGCAACGCAACGCTCACGCTTAAAAACATTGACGGAGTGTGATGGGAATACAGCTACGCCTGCTTGTTTGCAGGCGGTAAATATGTCTGTAACGGATTCTTTAGCTGGTTTTTCAACCCCTTTGTTATGGGTCAATTCTTACGGAGTAACTTCAGGTGGTTGGGCCGTTGGGCATCACCCAAGAATGATGGCTGATGTGAATGGAGATGGTAAGGATGATGTTGTCGGTTTTTCAGGTGCGGGAGTTTTAGTATCTTTATCTACTGCTACAGGATTTACCACGCCTGCGATGTGGGTCAATGCTTATGGTGAAACATCAGGCGGCTGGTCGGAGTCTTATCACCCACGCATGATGGCTGATGTGAATGGAGACGGTAAGGCCGATGTTATTGGTTTTTCAAGTGCAGGAGTTTTAGTATCTTTATCTACTGGTACAGGATTTACTGCGCCTGCGATGTGGGTCAATTCTTACGGAGTAACTTCAGGTGGTTGGGCCGTTGGGCATCACCCAAGAATGATGGCTGATGTGAATGGAGATGGTAAGGATGATGTTGTCGGTTTTTCAGGTGCGGGAGTTTTAGTATCTTTATCTACTGCTACAGGATTTACCACGCCTGCGATGTGGGTCAATGCTTATGGTGAAACATCAGGCGGCTGGTCGGAGTCTTATCACCCACGCATGATGGCTGATGTGAATGGAGACGGTAAGGCCGATGTTATTGGTTTTTCAAGTGCAGGAGTTTTAGTATCTTTATCTACTGGTACAGGATTTACTGCGCCTGCGATGTGGGTCAATTCTTACGGAGTAACTTCAGGTGGTTGGGCCGTTGGGCATCACCCAAGAATGATGGCTGATGTGAATGGAGATGGTAAGCCGGATGTGGTTGGATTCTCGAGCGGTGGTGTTCAGGTATCAACCGCTTCAGCAGTGCCAGTTGACCTCCTCACCACCCTAACCCCCGGCCTAGGCACCACCACATCCCTAACCTACAAGCCCATTACTGACAACAGTATTTACGTCAAAGGCACAACAGGCGAGGTGGGCACGACCACCTGCCCACAACCACTAGGCACTGATGGAACAAGCAACAGCTACCCCATCCTCAACACCCAGGACGCCCAGTATGTAGTCTCTACCGCCACCGTCTCAGACGGCAACGGCGGTGTACTCAACAACAACTACAGCTACGGCGGTGCCAAAGTCCACATGACCGGTCGCGGCTCCCTAGGCTTCCGCTATCAAAAGGTCACCTCCGTAGAAGCAGACACCAACAGCACCACCTTCTTCAGACAAGACTACCCCTATATAGGCTTACCTTGTCAGACTGAGAAACGCATCACCTCAAGTAATGCTGTCATCGGCGCCAGTGCACTCACCTATACCAATAGGCTATTAAGCGCAGGCACTGCCACCAGTCAATTCCCGTACCTCAGTCAATCGCTAGAACAAAGCTTTGAACTAGGTGGCACTACGCCCATTAACAGCACCACCACAACCAATCAATACGACGACTTTGGCAACGCCACACAGATTGTTGTGAACAGCAATGATGGCTATGTGAAGACCACCAACAACGTCTACCTGAATAACCCAGCTAACTTCAGTGTCATCAACAGCACTAACTGGCTACTCGGCAGACTATTACGCTCCACGGTCACCAGTACGACTCCTAATCCAGCACCACCTGCACCGCTAACTGTGCCATAGGGGATCACGATGACGAATACCGCACTCAAACATGTGACACGCAATCATTAAGAATACGAAAAAGTAAAACACAGCAACAAACAAGATAAACAAAAGGCTAAGCAATGATACGACACTCTACATTAAACAACACCCAATCAACGCTGTTGATGACATTGATGTTGATGACACTTACCATGACTGCTAACGCCGCCACCCCGTTCACCACCAACGGCAACTTCAGTATAGGTTCAGACGGCAGTGCCAACTACAGCATCCCCATCCAAGTCCCACCTGGCACAGCAGGCATGGCCCCCACACTCAGCCTCAACTACAACAGCAATGGTGGTAACGGCATTCTAGGCATGGGCTGGGGCTTAGACGGACTCTCACAAATTAGCCGCTGTCCTAAAACCATTATCCAAGACGGCGCAGTTGGCGGCGTCAACTACGACGCCACTGACAAAATCTGCATAGACGGCCAACGCCTCATCTCCACTGGCGGTACTTATGCCGGTCTCGGCACAACAGAATATCGCACTGAAAGTGCCAACTTCGCCAAGATAATAAGCTACACCACCACCGTAGCCAACGGCCCAGACTACTTCAAAGTCTGGACCAAAGCAGGGCAGGTGATTGAATACGGCAACACCGCAGACTCACGCATCGAAGCGGCAGCTAAAACGGTAGTACGCAGTTGGGGTGTGAACAAGATCAGTGACACCAAAGGCAACTACATCACAGTTACCTATGTAGAAGACAATCCGAACGGAGAAGCCTACGTCAGCAGAGTAGACTACACTGGTAACGCAAGCGCCACTCCAGCACTTGCTCCCTATGCCTCTGTGCAATTCAGTTACGAAGCCAGACCGGACCCAAGCACAGGTTACCATGCAGGCTCGGTGATGAAATCGACTAAACGCATGACCAACATCAAGACCTACATGAACACGACCTTGGTGAAAGACTATCGCTTAACCTATGAACAAGGCACTGCAACGCAACGCTCACGCTTAAAAACATTGACGGAGTGTGATGGCAACACAACCACACCTACTTGTTTGCAGGCGGTAGGGTTGGGGTGGCAGACCGATAGCCAAATAGGAGTTAGTAAAAGTGATGGTTATTCCAATAGTTTAACTGACACATACTTCTCTGGAAGTACTGGAGATATGGGCACTCAGATGATAGATATTAATGGAGATGGATTGGTTGACATTGTTCAGCTATACCTTTCTTTGAATGGGGCATATGGCAATGTGCCACAAAGAAGAGTGTTTTTAAATAATGGCAATACCTTTGTTAAGAGTGATAGTTATTCCAATAGTTTAACCGACACATACTTCTCTGGAAGTACTGGAGATATGGGCACTCAGATGATAGATATTAATGGAGATGGATTGGTTGACATTGTTCAATTATTTCTCTCTCCTGTGGGATGGTATGCAGGTGTGCCACAAAGAAGAGTGTATCTAAACACTGGAAGTAGTTTTATTAAAAGTGATAGTTACACTAATAGTTTGCCTGATACCTACATAACTGGTGGTTCTGGTACTAATATGGGCACCCAGTTAATGGATGTTAATGGAGATGGATTAGCCGACATTGTTCAATTATTTCTCTCTCCTGTGGGATGGTATGCAGGTGTGCCACAAAGAAGA
>NZ_JABFRA010000134.1 GCF_013141425.1 Methylotenera sp.
TTGGTGCGCCCGGAGCGATTCGAACGCCCGACCCCTTGGTTCGTAGCCAAGTACTCTATCCAGCTGAGCTACGGGCGCATGGCAGTATTATACAACATACTGCATATTTCTTAAAGAAAAAATAACAATCTTTAAGTAAAACTTGGCGGAGAGCGAGGGATTCGAACCCTCGATACAGATTTAAGCCCGTATGCTTCCTTAGCAGGGAAGTGCCTTCGACCACTCGGCCAGCTCTCCGTTTTTAGCTACACTTGCCAGCTTGGCTGGCTTAGTGGCGCTTATCAGTTTTCCTGATTACGCTATTCAATTAAACTTCTTAATCGAGGGCGCGATATTACTTGATTGGTACCTAAAAATCAATGGATTCTCAATCAAAAGTTTGTATGAGAATCTATTGCTGATGGATAGGTTGGAAATAAGGTTAAGCTTTTTCCAACTCAAACGCTTTATGTAGAACTCTTACAGCTAGTTCTAAGTATTTTTCGTCTACCACTACCGCAATTTTAATTTCTGAAGTCGAAATCATTTGTATGTTGATGCCTTCTTCAGCCAATGTGCGGAACATTTGGCTTGCTATGCCGACGTGAGAGCGCATGCCAACGCCAACTACTGAGACTTTCGCAATTTTGTCATCACCGCTAATTTCACGTGCGCCAATATGGCCTTGTACTTTGTCGCGCAGAATTCCCAAAGCTTTGTTCATCTCGTTTTTATGAACCGTGAATGTAAAGTCGGTTGTGCCATCGGCGCCAGTGTTTTGAATAATCATATCAACGTCAATGTTGGCATCAGCAATTGGGCCTAAAATTTGGTATGCGATGCCTGGTTTGTCTGGCACGCCTAGCACAGTGATTTTGGCTTCATCGCGGTTAAACGCAATGCCAGAAATGATGGGTTGTTCCATGTTGTCTTCTTCCTCAAATGTAATCAGCGTGCCATCGCCTTCGTCTTCAAAGCTTGAAAGCACGCGCAATTTAACTTTATATTTACCCGCAAACTCTACTGAGCGTATTTGCAGAACTTTTGAGCCTTGACTGGCTAATTCAAGCATTTCTTCAAATGTGATGGACTTTAATCTACGTGCATCTGGTACTACTCGCGGGTCAGTGGTGTATACGCCATCGACGTCTGTGTAAATTTGGCATTCATCTGCATTTAATGCGGCAGCAAGGGCAACCCCTGTAGTGTCTGAACCGCCACGGCCAAGCGTGGTAATGTTGCCTTGTGCATCTTGGCCTTGAAAGCCAGCAACAACGCAAACATAGCCAGCGTCTAAGTCGGCTTTAAGATTATGTTGGTCGATATTTAAGATGCGCGCTTTGGTGTAAGCATCGTCGGTTAGAATCTTAACTTGTGCCCCAGTATAGCTTTTCGCTTTGATGCCGAGTTCAATTAGCGCAAGCGCAGTTAAACCGATTGTTACTTGCTCACCCGTTGAAATAATCATATCCAATTCGCGTGGATCCGGTTCTGCCATGAGTTCTTTTGCAAGACTAATGAGTTTATTTGTTTCACCAGACATCGCCGAAACCACTACTACGACTTGATGCCCCATTGCTTTATAACGCGCGACACGTCTGGCAACGTTGCGTATTCGTTCAGGATTCGCTACTGAAGTGCCACCATATTTTTGTACGATTAATGCCATTTTTAGCTCTTAAATACTTAATAAAATTGAGTTGAATTATAGTTTACTGCTTACCCAGTCACTTACGCTGGCAAGGGCTTTAGGTAATTGGCTCGCATCAGTACCTCCCGCCATCGCCATGTCAGGCTTACCGCCACCTTTGCCACCTACTTGCTGTGCCACAAAGTTCACCAGTTCGCCCGCCTTGATTTTAGCGACTAGGTCTGGCGTAACGCCTGCTGCCAAGCTCACCTTGTCATCATTAACACTCGCTAAGACTATGGCTGCTGATTTTAGTTTATCTTTCAGCTTATCCATTGTTTCGCGCAAGGTGTTTGCATCCGCACCTTCAAGCGTTACCGCTAATATTTTCACGCCAGAGATTTCAGTCGCTTGTGTCGCTAAATCATCACCTTGAGATGAAGCAAGTTTAGATTTTAAGCGCGCTAACTCTTTTTCTAAAGATTTAGCATGCTCGCTTAATTGCGTCACTTTTGATGCAAGTTCACCTGCAGGTGTTTTGAGGTCGCTAGCGAGTTGTGCAATTAAGGCTTGTTGCACATTAATGAGTCTTAATGCACCATTTCCTGTTGTGGCTTCAACACGGCGAACGCCTGCAGCTACGCCAGACTCTCCTGTGATTTTGAATAAGCCAATGTCACCAGTTCTTGAAACGTGTGTACCACCGCATAGCTCACGCGAACTACCAATATCCAGCACACGCACTTTTTCGCCATATTTTTCGCCAAACAGCATCATTGCGCCAGTTTTTTGTGCGGATTCAATATCCATCACACGCGCTTGGCAAGCTGCATTTGCTAATATTTCAGCATTCACAATCGCTTCAACTTTGGCGATTTCTGCATCGGTCATAGGCGTATTATGCACAAAGTCGAAGCGGGTTTTATCTGCATCAACTAATGAGCCTTTTTGTTGTACGTGCTCACCTAATGTTTCGCGAAGTGCTTTGTGCATCAAGTGTGTTGCAGAGTGGTTGCGCATAATGTTAGCGCGAGCAACCAAGTCAACATTGGCTTTTAGGCTATCGCCCACACTGATTTTTCCAGTTTTTAAAATACCGTGATGACCAAATACTGCGGCTTGGATTTTTTGTGTATCTTCCACTGCAAAAATGCCGTTTTCTGCTTTTAGTGTGCCGTTATCGCCCACTTGGCCGCCAGACTCGGCGTAGAAGGGCGTGTTATCTAATACCACTACGCCTTGCTCGCCTTCTGAAAGATGATTAACTGATGTGCCATCTTTGTATAAAGCTAAAATCTTAGCGTTAGCTTCTAGTGTTTCGTAACCTTTAAACTCAGTATTTGCACCAGAGTATTCAAGATTAGTTGCCATTTTGAACTTGCCAGCTGCGCGAGCTTGTTCTTTTTGGCGTGTCATGGCGGCATCGAAAGCGGCACTATCTACATTGACATCACGTTCACGGCAGATGTCAGCGGTTAAGTCTAATGGGAAGCCAAAAGTGTCATGCAGTTTGAATGCTAGGTCACCATTGAAAAGGGTGCTGTTAGCTTTAGCCATTGTTGCCAGCTCAGCCTCTAGTATCTCCATGCCGTTTTCAATGGTTTCAAAGAAGCGGTCTTCTTCTAGTTTTAGCATATCCATCACGCGAGTTTGATTCGCGACTAATTCAGGATAGGCTTCGCCCATTTGCTTCACTAAATCTGGCACAAGTTTGTGGAAGAATGCTTTGCGAGCACCTAACTTGTATCCATGACGAATTGCGCGGCGAATAATACGTCGTAGCACATATCCGCGGCCTTCATTGCCTGGAATCACGCCATCAGTGATTAAAAAGGAGCACGCACGAATATGGTCGGCCAATACTTTAAGGGATGGGATGCTTAAATCTGATGTGTTAGTTTCGCGCGCTGCTGCTGCGATTAAGCCTTGGAAAATATCAATTTCGTAGTTGGCATGCACGTGCTGCAATATCGCAGAAATACGCTCCAACCCCATACCTGTATCGACAGATGGTTTTGGTAGTGGATGCATCACGCCCGCTTCGTCGCGGTTGAATTGCATAAACACGTTATTCCAAATTTCGATAAAGCGGTCACCATCTTCATCAGGGCTGCCTGGGGGGCCGCCGAAGTGGTGGTATCCATGGTCATAGAAAATTTCGGTACATGGACCACATGGACCAGTGTCACCCATCATCCAGAAGTTGTCTGATGCGTAACGTGAACCTTTGTTGTCACCAATGCGAATAATACGTTCAGTAGGCACGCCGATTTTTTCATGCCAAATGTTATATGCTTCATCGTCATCTGCATAAACGGTAACAGTCAGTTTGTCTTTTGGTAGTTTGAAAACTTCTGTGAGTAACTCCCAAGCGTATGCAATCGCATCTTCTTTGAAGTAATCGCCAAAGCTAAAGTTACCCAACATTTCAAAAAATGTGTGGTGACGCGCGGTGTAACCTACGTTTTCAAGGTCGTTATGTTTGCCGCCAGCGCGCACGCATTTTTGGCTAGTGGTAGCGCGGGTATATGGCCGTTTGTCAAAGCCAAGAAACACATCTTTAAATTGGTTCATCCCTGCGTTGGTGAATAGCAGTGTAGGGTCGCCATGAGGCACAAGTGAACTAGACGCCACCACTTGATGGCCTTTAGAGGCAAAGAAATCTAAAAATGCTTTACGGATTTCGTTGCTGCTTGGATTGTTACTTAGTTTGATTGTCATTGTTTGTTTATCGTTGATTTTAATTACAATTTTATTTAATCATTGGCTGATTCGTTGCTGCTTTTTTCATTAAGCACTTTTTTAATCACATCAAAGCCAAAACCACGACTTTGTAAAAACCTTGCCTGTTTTGCCCAGTCTTCGCGGCTACTTGGGCTAGCTTTAAACTTTTTGCGGCAAATTTCACGTGCAAAATCTAGCTCATTTACCTTTATTTCTTCTACAGCGTGAGCGATTAAATCATCGGCTACGCCTTTTTCTCTTAACTCATTTGCTACGCGTGCGCTACCAAATTTACTTTGTCTTGCATGCACCAATTGTTCGGTAAACCTAGCATCTGAAAGCCAGCCACGCTTTTTGAAATCATCCAGAAGGGCCGGAATGTCATCTGAGTCTTCGGCAAAAGCTTTTAATTTCTGAGCAAGCTCAAAGTACGAATACTCACGCTTACCTAGAAAATCAAGCGCCCGTTGTCGCAGGCTTTTGGGTTTAAATTCTATGGCTTGCTCCGATAATACTTGTCGCTCTTAGTCTTCTTCAGAGCGTACCGCAGGCAATGCTTCGCTTAACGATTTCATATTTGCGCGAATTTTTGCATCGATTTCGTTGGCAATGGCTGGATTTGATCTTAAGAATTCGCGCGCATTATCTTTACCTTGGCCAATTTTTTCGCCATTGTAGCTATACCAAGAACCCGCTTTCTCAACCAGTTTCAAGTTGGCCCCAAGTTCAATAATCTCGCCTTCGCGTGAGATACCTTCGCCATATAGAATGTCAAATTCAGCTTGTTTGAATGGCGGCGCAACCTTGTTTTTAATCACTTTTACGCGTGTTTCAGAACCAATGACTTCGTCACCTTTTTTAATTGCACCTGTGCGACGAATATCCAAACGAACCGATGCGTAGAATTTAAGCGCATTACCACCTGTGGTCGTTTCTGGGTTGCCAAACATCACGCCAATTTTCATGCGGATTTGGTTAATAAAAATCACCATGGTGTTGGTGCGTTTGATATTACCTGTAAGTTTACGCAAAGCTTGGCTCATCAAGCGCGCTTGTAAACCCATGTGGGAATCGCCCATTTCGCCTTCAATTTCGGCGCGTGGCGTTAATGCTGCAACAGAGTCAACTACAACAATATCTACAGAACCTGAACGCACTAACATATCAACGATTTCAAGCGCTTGCTCTCCTGTATCTGGTTGAGAAATTAATAAATCGGGCACATTCACGCCAAGTTTCGCTGCATATTGTGGGTCTAGCGCATGTTCAGCATCGATAAATGCTGCAACGCCGCCAGTTTTTTGCATTTGTGCAATTACTGAAAGCGTTAATGTAGTTTTACCAGAGGATTCTGGACCGTAAATCTCAATTACGCGGCCACGTGGTAAGCCGCCGATGCCCAAGGCAATATCAAGGCCTAATGAGCCAGTTGAAACGGCTTGAATGTCTTCACCAATGTCGCTGTCACCCATGCGCATGATGGAGCCTTTGCCAAATTGCTTTTCAATTTGTGCGAGTGCCGCGCTCAGTGCTTTACTTTTATTATCGTCCATGTGTCGCCTTTGAATTTTATTACGAATTGAATCGCATGATTATTCCATAAATTCGCCCCTAAAGTAAGGCTCAATGGTGTTTAGATTGTTATTATTTGAGAATTAAAGTCGATGTAAATTATTGTGTTAGCCACAACCTGCAAAGTAATACATGGCTCAGCTAAGTTAAAATCAATTGCCTGCTGCTTGAAGGCTGTTTCGTACCATAATGTGGTTTTATTTTTACTCTGATAAAAGGAAATTATTTTGCCGTCGATTTACGATTTAAAGCCGCGTTTTCAGGCCTTCTTAAGACCTATTGTGAGGGCGCTCGCAAGCGTAGGCGTTACCGCCAATCAAGTGACGATAGCGGCGGTGTTGATATCTTTTATCGGCGGTGCGTTCATTGCATGGCAACCGCATGCTCGTTGGCCTTTGCTAGTTTTGCCTTTGATGTTGTTTATGCGCATGGGTTTAAATGCGATTGATGGAATGTTAGCACGTGAACATGCACAGCAGTCACAGTTAGGTGCGATATTGAATGAATTGGGTGATGTGATTGCAGATGCCGCACTGTATTTGCCTTTGGCTTTGTTGCCACATGTTTGCGCTACCTTAGTAGTATTGTTGGTATTATTGGCAACTATCAGCGAAATGATGGGCGTTGTTGCTATACAAATTGGCGCAAAGCGCCAGTTCCAAGGTCCTATGGGTAAAAGTGATCGCGCATTTTGGCTAGGGGCAATTGCGCTTGCACTTGGCGCTGGAGTGCTGATTGGTGCATGGATGAATTGGGCGCTAGTTGTAATGTTATTGCTATTAGTGGTAACGATTATTAACCGCGCAAAAGGTGCGTTGCAAGAAACTACTAATGCCAAATAATTTACAGATTGCTTTGTGAGGAGTAGTGGCTTTATTTGTCGCGGGTACGCTGATTGTTGGACTTAAATGCTTATTTCGCCCAAGTGCGGCGGACCAAGAGCTTTTGTTGCGTATGCGTTCCTGGAGGATTATGGATGGGCTTTTCATATTGGCCATTGCCGTAAATTGTACCTTAGGTGTACTGTTTTTTGCTTTGGTTATTTTTCTTTCAAAATTATCATGTATTTATCCTAAAAATTAGTGTGCAAGTTTGTGGTTTAGTTTGCATCTTATCAATTTATTTGAACTACAACTTACCTATTATGGTCAACCTCACACGAAGTAATGCGTTCTTAATGTACACAATCTAAATTTTGTGAACGGAGATCAAACATGAAACTATTACATTCAGCAATTCTGGCTTTAACCATTGGCGTGGCCTCGATATCAACTGCTCAAGCCCGCGATTCATTTAGTTTAGGTATCAATATAGGTGGTTATGGTTATGCACCACCAGTCGCGTATTACCCAGCGCCACCGGTGGTTTATTACGGTGCGCCCACTTACTATAGACCCGCTCCACAAGTCTATTATCAGCCATTAATTTCTTATCAATATTATGATGATGGTCGCCATGGTCATGGCAGAGATTGGAGCCGCGGCCATTATCGTGATCATCAAAGATGGGATCGTGGCGGCAGAGGTCACGGTGGCAGAGATTTTGGCAGAGGTCATGATCACGGTGATCGTGGCGGACGTCATTAACTAAATTTATTTGCGACTCAAGCTTTCAATCTGTCAATAAGCCCTGTTATTAGTGTAACGGCGGCTTGTTGGCGGATGCTTTCGCGGTTGCCGTTAAAGTGTTTAGTTACGGCTTGAGCGGCAAATTCATTGCTCACCCATGCAAAACAAACTGTGCCTACTGGTTTTTCTGGGGTTCCACCGTCAGGGCCTGCAATACCAGTAATGCTGGCAGCGATTTGCGCGCAACTGTTTTTAAGGGCGCCCAAAGCCATTTCGATAGCAGTTTGTTCACTTACTGCGCCAAAGTTTTCTAAGCTTAGGTTTGTAACCCCTAACATTTCCATTTTGGCTTGATTGCTATATGTAATAAATCCTCGGTCAAACCAAGCCGAACTTCCTGCAATCGCCGTGACATATTGAGCTACCATACCACCCGTACAAGATTCAGCAAGTGCTAAGGTGTAGCCACGTGCTTTAAGAGCAAGCCCCAGCTTGGGGGCTAATTTAATTAGCTCATCGTCAGCCATTCAATGCCCTTTAAACTGGCAATAGCATAAATCGCGGCCAGTAAATCATCAAACATCACACCAAAACCGTGCTTAAGTTTTTTGTCAAAATAGTGGATAGGAAACGGTTTCCAGATATCAAATAAGCGAAATAGCAAAAATGCTGAAAGCCACCATTCCCAAGTGTTAAGTGTGAAAGTAAGTACTAATATCATGGCGACAATTTCGTCCCAAACAATGCCGCCGTGGTCCGCTACACCGAGCGCTTTGCCAGTTACATCGCAAAAATAAATACCAATTAAAAATAGTGCGCTAATGATGGCGAGTTGGGTGGATAAGCTATAAATCGAAATTAGCCAGAACAAAGGTAGACCAACCAGTGTGCCAAAGGTACCTGGTGCTTTTTTAGCCAAACCGCTGCCAAAACCAAGGCCAAAAAAGTGGGCTGGGTGAGCGATTAAAAATTTAACATTTGGCTGCATTATATTGGTGTCTTTGAATGGAGTCAGTTTACCTAAAATTAGTCGAAATGATTAAATCCTTTTTTAGTTATTTTAATTTTCTGCTTTAAGTATGTCACTTCTAAGCCAGTAGATGCATGCGTTTCGCCGATGATCGTCAAAGGCAAGTTGAGTTGATGACTAATCGAATAAATCGTCTTGCGTTTGCTTTTAGGCGCAGTAAAGCATAGTTCGTAATCGTCGCCACCTGCTAGAACGTATTGCTGAAAAGCAGGTTTATTCAGATGAATGCGCAAAAAATCATGGCATGGCAAGGTCTCTAAAGCTAATGCTGCACCTATATTAGAAGCTTGAAGTATATGACCTAAATCTGCCAACAAGCCATCCGAAACATCAATGCAGCTATTTGCGATGCCTCTTAGAGCCAATCCCAATGCGGCTCGTGGGGCAGGCTTGTGAAGCGCATGGATGCTGGCTTGCAGGGCATCGTTTTCAAGCACTATTTTGCCTTGTAAGTGCGCTAAACCGAGTGCAGCGCTACCTAAGTTGCCTGACACCCAGATGTCGTCTCCCACTTTTGCACCACTACGTTTAATCGCTTGTCCGGTAGGCACTTCACCCATGATTTGTACGCTGATGGTAAGGGGGCCACGTGTTGTGTCGCCACCAATTAAGTCGACATTGAAGTCTGTCGCGCAGGCAAAAAATCCACAGGAGAATTCCGCTAACCAAGCTTCATTCACTTCTGGTAAAGCAATTGCCAAGGTCGCCCATTTTGGGTTTGCACCCATCGCCGCCATGTCTGAAATATTTACCGCTAGCGACTTCCAGCCCAATAGATAAGCATCAGCATCAGCAAAAAAGTGAGTACCCGCTACCAACATATCTGCCGAAATGGCTAGGTCCATTCCATTTGAAATGGAAATCAGTGCGGCGTCGTCACCCACGCCTAAACTGGTTTGGCGGGTGAGGCGCGTGAAGTATTTTTTGATTAAATTAAATTCTGACATGGTGTTTTTGCAAGGAATGGATTAATAACCCATTCCTGCAATGTGACTAAAAATATAATTATTTAGATACACTGCTAGGCGCATTAAAGAACGGTATTGGCGCACTGGCATAAACGGCGGAGGGTAATTGGCCATCCCATTTAGCGGCTTTAGTTTGCTCTACCTCAATGCGCCGTAGTTCGAGCACATCTTTATTTTGTGCCAAGGCTGCATTTTGTACTTTTAAAGCATCGGCTTGGGCGGTGGCGAGTTTTAGTATTTGATACGCCTCACCATCAGCTTGTGCTTTGAGCGCAGTGGCTTCTGCCTCAGCAACGGCAACTTTTTGCTTCTGCTCGGCTTCTACGGTTTTAAGTTTATTTTCTGCGCCTAGGCGTAATTGCTCCTGTGTCACTTTGGCACTAATGGCGGCCATGTAGTCTTGTGAGAAGGAAAAGTTACGCATGTCGACATTAATCACTTGGGCGCCGTAGACTTCTAATTTCTTGCGAAGTGCATCTAGAATGTCGCCTGATACTAAGGACCGTTTTCCAATTAAATCTGGTGCGGTGTATTTTGCTGTGACTGCTTTAAAAACTTCTTGCGTGGCGGTTTGCACATACGATTGCAGATTGCCGTCGTGGCTATACTTTTCAAATACTTCAGCCACTTTATCTGGCTTAATGCTATAGCGAATAGTTAAGCTCACGCGCACAGGCTGGGTGTCGCTAGTGCTACCATCGGCGTTTTCTACTGCAGCTTCTTCCGCACGAATGTTAAATATACTGAGGGTTTGCCAAGGTGCGAGTAGCATGAAGCCTTCGCTCTCAATGCCCTGAATGGCACCGCCGACTGTAACAACGCCACGACTACCGGTCGGTACGCTACGAAGCGGCCATAACCATGTTAGTAGCACAGCAGCAATGATGCCGAGTACGATAAATTTAGCATAGGACTTTGTTGCTGAACTATTTTCCATATCACTCCCTTTTATTTTTTGTAAAAAATTAGCCATCGTTTTTCCCTAGAAATTCTATTGATAATTATTGAGGTTTTATTGCTGATTTTGGTCGAAATGCTTTAACTAAAGTCTCGTTAGTTTCCATATATGGTGCGCCAATGAGGTCCAAACAATAAGGTACAGCGGCAAATATACCATGCACTTTTGTAGTGCCCGCTTCATCTTTTAAGCCTTCTAGCGTTTGTCCAATCGCTTTTGGCTGTCCTGGTAAGTTAATGATTAAACATTGTTTGCGAATCACAGCGACTTGTCGAGACAATATAGCCGTCGGCACAAAATTTAAGCTTATTTGGCGCATTTGCTCACCAAACCCTGGCATTTCCTTATCAGCCACAGCTAATGTTGCTTCTGGTGTTACATCTCGCAAGGCTGGGCCAGTGCCACCTGTGGTTAATATCAAACTGCATTTTACATTATCAACCAAATCAATCAGCGTAGATTCAATCTCATCTTGTTCATCTGCAATTAAGCGAGCAGCTATTTCAAAAGGTGTGATCAGAACACTTTCAAGCCAGTTCTCTAGTGTAGGCAGACCTAAATCTTCATAAAAGCCACTACTGGCACGGTCGCTAATTGAAATTAAACCAATTTTAATGAATTCTTTTGTCATTGATGAGTCGTAGTTAAAGGTAAGAAAGGTAATCATAACATTTTCAACGTAAAGGACATTTTATGCAGTCAAAAATCCGGCAATTGGATAAGAATAATCAAACCCGTATACAAGTATTGAATAACAAAATGATCGGCAGAACGATGCTGTTGAGTCTTTTGGGTTTGGGTGCTGTTCTATTAATGCCAAAAGCGCATGCCTATGATGTAGTTAAGCCCAATTCAAACCTGTTTGAGGAGAGATATGTTGAGCAAAATGATCGTCACCTTAAATCGCTTAACGTTTCACCTGATACCACATTAGAGATAGGTGAAAATCAAGAGGCAGATGCCACCCGTATGTTAGAAAGTGGCTATGACATGATGGGAACCTCAGAATTTGTTTCAGCAAAAATACCAGCAGAGTTAGCGAAAGCTTATGGGAAGAAAATAAAAGCGGATCGCGTCTTGGTGTACGATAAACCTACATCACTTACGACCAATATGGTGAATTTTGATGGAACTGAAGAAGGTAAAAAAATGATTCAGGAAGCCAATGAAGAGAATTCTAAAAATGAGAAAACTGTTCATTCCGCTAGTTATTGGGCAAAGTTGCCTATGCCTCTCTTTGGTGTGCATGTCATTAAATTGGTAAAAGTCTCGACTAATCCAAGTGAAGAGGGCACGGTGCAACCTGGTCTAAAGATAATAGCGGTAATTAAAGACTCGCCAGCGGCTAAGGCAAGCATTGCCACGGGTGACACATTACTTAAAATAGGGGATGTGGCGCTAGAGAAAGCCGATGATTTATTAGGCGCGGTGAAGCGCTATCAAGGTCAAACAATAGATGTTTTACTCCGTCATGGTGACGAGAATGTGAAAACTATGGTCGTTTTGAATTCACATAATTAGCACTAGATTAGGATATATTGCTAGGTTTAAAGTTCTAGTAAACCTAGCAATTTTAATGAGTAAGATTGTATTGCAGAATATAAGTGGCATTGCCTGCAAAGTAGCCAATTAATGCCAGCCAACTGATTTTCTTCAGATACCAGCCAAACGTTATTTTCTCTAAGCCCATCGCCGCAACCCCAGCAGCTGAGCCAATGATAAGAATCGAGCCGCCAGTGCCAGCAGCATAAGCAATAAATTCCCATAAAAAGCTATCGGCTGGGTAGGTTGCTAAGTCATACATGCCCATAGAGGCAGCTACAAGCGGCACATTATCCACAATCGCGCTAAGCAAGCCAATGACAGTTACAATTAAATCTAGTCGACCTATATGTTGGTCTAATAGTGTGGCAAGTGATTTGAGAATATGGCTGTGCTCTAGCGTGGCGACTGCAAGTAATATTCCAATAAAGAACACAATTGAACTCATATCTATGCGCATTAGCGCATTTACCAGAGATAAATGTTGTTTTTCTTCGTTATCTTTATTTTTGTGCAATAAGTCACTCACCAGCCATACAAAGCCTAAGCCTAGTAGCACTCCCATAAATGGCGGTAGGTGAGTATAAGTTTTAAAAGCAGGCACTAATACCAGCACACCTAAACCCATAAAAAATATCACATTACGCTCAAATATATTCCGTTTCGACGAGTTAGTGTTTTCAGAGTAAGTAATTGGTAGTAATACTTTGTCTTTTAGCGAATGGCTTACTATCAATAATGGCACAATCAGGTTAACTAAAGATGCTAGAAAAAGTCCCTTAATAATGGGAAGAGCAGTAATTTGTCCGCCTATCCACAGCATTGTCGTTGTCACATCACCCAGAGGGGACCATGCACCACCTGCATTTGCGGCAATTACAATCATAGAGGCAAAAAGAAGGCGATCTTCTTGCTTGCCTAAGAGTTTTTTTATTAGAGAAATCATAACGATGGTTGTAGTCAGGTTGTCTAATATTGCGCTTAAAAAGAAAGTTACAAATCCGACTAGCCACATAAAAGAAGATAGCTTAGTGGTCTTAATGCGAGAAGTGATCACATCAAAGCCGTTGTGAGCATCGATGACTTCCACAATCGTCATCGCGCCGATTAAGAAGAATACAATCTGCGCTATAGTAGTGATGGATTCGCTTAACTGGTGATTTACTAGTGAATGATCGTTGGTGAAAATGGCGTAAACAGTCCAAAGTAGACCTGCGCCAAGTAAAGCTGAAGCTGACTTATTTATTTTGATTGGATGTTCAAACGCAATGGCAGTGTATGTAATGATGAAAATGATAATGAGTGTACTTAACATAAGGTATTTTTTAGTTATTCTTCATTAATAGGCATATCACCATCATCCGTATTGCTATTTTCCAGTAGAGGCTGCGTGATTTCACGCAGTAACTTGAAAATCTCACGGCTGCTCTTGGGTGGCTTTGACGCTACTAGTTCTTTTTGCGCATTGCGAATCAAAGTCCGCAATTGTTGGCTATCCGTTTTAGGATATAGAGCCATAAATTCAGCAAGCACATTACTGTCTGCAATCATGCGATCGCGCCAGCGTTCCAAGCCATGAAAATAAGCATTCTCAGCGGTGTGTTTGCCATCCCAGCGGGCTAATTGTTCTAGGATAGGTGCGTTATCTATTTCACGCATTAATCGCCCTAGGTACTGCCGATGACGGCGAATCGCACCGTTCGCGGTGATTTTTTTTGTATCGAGAACAGCTGTCAGCACATCTTCAGGCAAATCTAACTTGAGCAACTTGTCTTTGGGTAATTCAGATAACCTGATGCCTAGCTCTTGTTGCGCATCGGCTTCGGCTTTTAGCTTGGTTTTGCTGATCGGTTCTTCGACATTGGCATCAACGCTATTATTGAATTCACTGTCTTTAGTTGTCTTTTTGGGTTTCATAGTGCGGTATTATAACAGCCTAGAAGTTTACTTAGTTTCAGTTTGAGATTCCGATTCGGATTTCGTTTAAATTTTAGATTATTTTTTATAGTTGAAAGTGTTATGGCAGATTCCAGATTTAGTTATTCTTTGAATGAAATTAAACAGATGTCAGAAGATGTACTTAAAGTGGCAAAATCTTTAGGCGCAACTTCAGCCGAAGCCGAAATTAGCTTAAGTGTCGGGCAAAATGTTTCGGTGCGCTTGAATGAGGTTGAAAATATTGAATACAATCGTGATAAAGGCGTGTCGGTTACTGTTTATTTTGGGCAACAAAAAGGTCATGCCAGCACTTCCGATTTGAGCCTGCAAGCCATAAAAGATACGGTTTCAGCGGCTTGTAATATTGCTAAGTATACAGCCAAAGACACGTTTTGTGGTCTGGCCGAGGCCAGCCTAATGGCGAAAGAAATATTAGATTTAGACTTACATCATCCTTGGGATATTTCAGTAGAAGAAGCGATTGCCATAGCCAAAGAGTGCGAAGCCGCAGCACTGGCTGTCGATAAGCGGATAACTAATTCTGAAGGTGCAAGTGTTTCAACTGGTGAAGGCTACTTTGCGTATAGTAATAGCCACGGTTTTACTGGTGGCTATTCCAGTTCGCGTCATGGTGTGAGTTGCTCAGTGATTGCGGAGTCGGGTGACAGCATGCAGCGCGATTACTGGTATAGCACAGCGCGTGCGGCGGCTGATATTGAATCTCCTGCTGCAATAGGCAAACGCGCGGGTGAGCGTACAGTACGGCGGTTAAATTCAAAAAAAATTAAAACATGCCAAGTTCCCGTTATATTTGAGGCGCCCTTAGCGAGCGGTCTGATTTCTAACTTAGTGAGTGCAATTTCAGGTGGTAATCTATACCGAAAATCCTCGTTTTTGCTGGATAGTCTAGGCAAGCAAATCGCTTCGCCCTTGCTCAATATCGATGAAGAGCCACATCTTAAAAAGGGCTTGGCGAGTAGCCCGTTTGATAGTGAAGGTGTGGCAACAAAGTCACGTCAATTAGTGAAAGATGGCGTGCTGCAGGGCTATGTGTTGGGCAGTTATTCGGCACGTAAATTAGGCATGCAAAGCACGGGCAATGCGGGTGGTAATCATAATTTAATCGTGCAATCAGGTTTGCTGGATTTAGCTGGCTTGCTAAAACAAATGGGCACGGGGTTGTTTGTTACCGAATTATTGGGTAGCGGTATTAACATGGTAACGGGTGATTATTCCCGCGGTGCGGCAGGATTTTGGGTGGAAAATGGTGTGATTGTGCATCCTGTAGAAGAAATTACCATTGCCAGCAATATGGCCGATATGCTCAAATCAATCGTGGGGATAGGGAATGACGTCAATATTCAAGGCTCTAAACAAGTTGGTTCTATTTTGATTGAGCGCATGACGGTGGCAAGCGAGTAAAAGCGCAGTATTTGTAACTAAAAAGCCGACGATTAGTCGGCTTTTTACGGTTTATTCTTTAGTTATGGTTTATTTAAGTGAGAAAAATTATTTATTTTTCTCTAGCTTCTGCATCGACTTCTTCAAAATCATCGTGAATCAACTCTTTTGGCACAAGGCCGTCCTGCACCAAGCTTGCGCGTTTTTGTAGGTAAGCATCGCGAGTAAAGGCGTACGGATCAAGCGAGGCCTCGTCTACCAAATCGGTGGCGGTTAATAGTTCGGTGCGTTTGTCTATAAACTGCCCGCCACGCAGTTGGTTAGCTAGTCGAATTTCACCAATGTTGCGTGTGTAGGTAATGGGGTCAGAGGTTGCTGTATCAAATACTAGCCCCGTCGTGTCGCGCAGGCTCGATGGGCCAATAAAAGGTAGCACTAAGTATGCGCCATTGCCAACGCCCCAATGGCCAAGTGTTTGGCCAAAATCTTCTTTACGCAGTGGAATATTGTCCATGCCAGCCACATCAATAAAACCTGCTAAACCAAATGTGCTGTTAATGACAAAGCGGCCAGCGTCGGTAAATGCGTTGGCAAATTTAAACTGTAGTAAATCGTTTAAAACAGTGGTGATCGAGCCTAGATTATTGAAAAAATTGTTGAAGCCAGCACGAACAGGTGAAGGGGTAACGGCTTTATAGGCTTTTGCTACTGGCTTAAAAAGTGCTTTATCGGTCACGTCGTTAAATTTGTAAACGCCACGATTTAAGCCTTCTAGCGGGTCTTTATTTGCTTGCGAGGCGCAACCAGATAGCATGGTGAGCGTGAATAAGCACGCGATGACGATTGATTTACTGAAAATTGTTGTTTTAGTACGCATTCGAATTACCCCAATTGGTGATTTTTTCGTATCCTAGTTTAGCTTACCGTAAATTGCATCAAATTAAGGAATACCAATGAAAAAACCTGTTATAACTTTAACTGAGCATGTTCAAGTTGTCCAGTAATTTGCTGTTACATTGTTTTACATTTTTGTTGAGCTGCGTATTTTTACCAAATAGCATAGCTAAAGTGGCACAATTGCACATCAAGATGCTTGCCATCTTATTTAATCAACCAAGCTGGCTAAAGCATAAAAATAGGAAAAATTTATGTCAAAACATACCAATATCACTGCGTTTTTAACACAACACTTACAAGGCGAACATAGCGTTGCGCTAAATGCAATATTGGCGGATGTGCTAAGCGCCTGCAAAAAAATCGCAGTGGCAATTGATAAAGGAGCTCTCGCGGGAAATATGGGCAGTCTGGCTTCCGAAAACGTGCAGGGGGAAGTGCAAAAAGCCTTAGACGTGATTACCAATGATATTTTTATTGAAGCGTGTCAGCAAAGTGGTTATATCGCAGGTATGGCCTCAGAAGAGTTGGTCGATGTGGTTGAAATTGCACAAGATAAGTGTAAAAATGGCCAATATTTGCTTTCTTTCGATCCGCTGGATGGCTCGTCCAACGTCAATGTAAATATCTCAGTCGGCACTATTTTCTCAATTCTGAAAAGTGCCAATAAGAAACCAGAATTAGCCGACTTTCTACAGTCTGGCACTGAGCAGATTTGCGCTGGCTATGCCTTGTATGGCACATCTACCATGTTTGTACTTACTGCGGGCAATGGCGTTAATGGCTTTACGCTGGATGCCGATTCGAATGAATTTTTGCTGACACACCCGAATATGCAAATTGCAAAAGAAACCCAAGAGTTCGCCATTAATATGTCCAACTATCGTTTTTGGCGCGAACCTGTACAGCGTTACATTGATGAATGTTTGCAGGGCGAAGAGGGTGACCGCAAGAAAGACTTTAATATGCGCTGGGTAGCGTCTATGGTGGCGGAAGTGCACCGCATATTGGTGCGTGGCGGCGTATTTATGTACCCCACAGATAGCAACTCGCGGTCTGGAAAATTACGTTTGATGTATGAGGCGAATCCCATGAGTTTTATTGTGGAACAAGCAGGCGGTGCTTCTACAACAGGCACACAGCGGATTTTAGAGGTGCAACCAACTGGCATACATCAGCGTGTGCCAGTAATGATGGGTTGTAAGAGTGAAGTTGATAGAATTGTGGCTTATCACCAAACAAAACCTAAGCGCAAATGATTGATGAAACTCTTTGGCTGTTAATTAGCCGCTTTACAAATAGCGATAAACTCATCCGCATCTAAAGAGGCGCCGCCTACCAGCCCACCATCCACATCGGGCATATTAAACAGTTGTGCGGCATTGCTGGCTTTTACGCTGCCACCATAAACAATGCGAACTAGCGCAGCCGCTTCCGCATTGCGTCGCGCTATGCGTTGGCGAATAAAGTGGTGTACTTCCTGCGCCTGCTCAGGAGTGGCAGTTTTACCTGTCCCCACCGCCCACACTGGCTCATAGGCAAATACCATATTGAGATGCATAGCTCTGGCAAAGTCGTCGTCGCTCAGGGTTGCCATTACTGCATCCATCTGGCTTGCCACAATCACCTCGGTTAATCCTGCATCATGTTCTGCCAGCGTTTCGCCCACGCATAAAATGGGGGTAAGATTAGCTTTAATCGAAGCATCAAATCGAGCGGCTGCCGATAGATTGGTTTCATGAAAAAGCACGCGTCTTTCTGAGTGCCCCAATATCACAAAAGTGCAACCCAAGTCTGTGAGCATGTGTGGAGATACTGCACCAGTAAAAGCACCTTCTTCAAACTGGTTTACATTCTGCCCGCCCCAAGCAATGTTTGTGTTTTCAAGTAGTGTTCTGGTTTGATGCAAATAGGGGTTTGGTACGCACACCACATAATCGGCATTCTGATAATTATTCAAACCGTTGATCAGTGCGCTCAGCAGCACTTGGTTGCTGTGAATGTCGCCATGCATTTTCCAATTTCCTACCACTAGGTTACGCCGCATATTGAGTTCCTTATATACTTTAAGGGAGTGAAGTCGATTTCAAGATTGTGTGAGCGATTTTGTTTAACAATCTATTTGATAATAGACTGCAATTCGCCAGATTTATAGCGCACCGCCATTTGGTCGCATGAGATTGGCTTAATCAGCGCAGCTTGCCCAGCAGAGCCAAAGGCTTCGTAGCGCTCTTTGCAAATCGCACGCATAGCGATGGTCGATGCGCTGAGAAATTTTCTTGGGTCGAATTCTTTTCTTTTTTCCGTAAAAAATTTACGAATTGAGCCTGTATACGCCATGCGTAAATCCGTATCGATATTGATTTTCCGCACGCCGTGTTTGATGCCTTCGACAATTTCCTCTACTGGTACACCATAGGTTTCACCCATGTCACCGCCAAACTCATTGATAATCTGTAGCCACTCTTGAGGCACAGAAGATGAACCATGCATTACCAAATGCGTATTAGGAATGCGGTTATGAATTTCTTTAATGCGGCTAATCGCAAGTGTTTTGCCAGTGGGCGGTTTGCTAAATTTATATGCGCCATGTGAAGTTCCAATGGCAATGGCTAGCGCATCAACGCCTGTTCTGCGTACAAAATCAGCTGCTTCTTCTGGGTCGGTAAGCATTTGGTCATGGCTTAAAACGCCAACAGCACCAGAGCCATCTTCTTCACCAGCAAGGCCAGTTTCCAAAGAGCCAAGCACACCCAACTCACCTTCAACAGACACGCCAATAGCATGCGCAATTTCAACAATATTTTTTGTGACATCCACGTTGTATTGGTAAGTAGAAGGAGTCTTTGCATCCTCCATCAATGAGCCATCCATCATCACGCTAGAAAAACCAGAACGTATGGCTTGAATACAAACAGCAGGCGATTGGCCGTGGTCTTGATGCATCACAACGGGAATATGCGGGTAAGTTTCAATCGCTGCCAGCACTAAATGCCGCAAAAAAGCCTCCCCCGCATACTTACGGGCGCCCGCAGAGCCTTGCAGAATCACCGGGCTATTCACCTCATCCGCCGCTTGCATAATAGCGAGAACCTGCTCCATGTTATTGACATTAAAAGCCGCTAAACCATAATCATGTTCAGCAGCGTGATCAAGCAATTGACGTAACGAAACAAGAGCCATAATGATCTTTCAAATAATTAATACATGTTGAATTAGTATACTAAAGTAGCAAGGTAGTGCGTAAATTATATAACACTTATGTCTTATATAAAACATATTATATGTTTTATAAAGTAATGGTGGAATTGTACAAACGTGATGAATATGAAAATTAAACGGCTGGTTGCCCGATTCAAGCGTACGAACACATGCTCTGCGAGCCAATATCCATGCGGCTCGCAGAGCATCATTAAAAGTGCCATTCAAAGCCAGTCAGCCCTGTGGTTTTGTAGGAGCGATGCTTCATCGCGAAAGCATTTAACCATTCGCGGCTACTAGCCGCTCCTACATAAAAAATAAAGCTTCTCTTGGCTTAGAGGGGAAAAGCCAAGAGAAGTGAGTGCCTATTGTGGCAGGTTGTACAAGGCGCCAGAAGGCCAACCG
>NZ_JABFRA010000090.1 GCF_013141425.1 Methylotenera sp.
ACGTTTAATGGATATTGTTGATCCTACAGATAAAACAGTTGATGCGTTAATGAAATTAGATTTGCCAGCTGGTGTAGATGTAGAAATCAAGCTGTAAAAATTTAAGTAGTAAAATGTAGTTGTAAAAGTATTGGGGGTTCGGTATAATCCGGCCTCTTTCACAGAAGTCGGTCAATTGTAATCGGCTTTTTAACTAAATAATAAGGATACGATCATGAGCTTAGGGCTTATTGGTCGCAAAGTGGGTATGACCCGCGTGTTTACTGAAGATGGCGCAAGCATCCCAGTAACCGTGTTGGAAGTTGTACCTAACCGCGTGACACAGATCAAGACAATCGCGAGCGACGGCTATACTAGCCTTCAAGTTGCTTATGGCGCTCGTCGTGCTAGCCGCATCAATAAAGCGCTGACTGGGCATTACGCCAAGTCGGGTTCAGCTGCAGGTGCTGGCATTCAAGAATTCTCGGTAACTGGTGAAGTGTTAGCTAATTACACTGAGGGCGCAAATATCACAGTTGATATTTTCCAAGTGGGTCAAATTGTTGACGTTACTGGAACCTCTTTGGGTAAGGGCTTTGCAGGTGCTATTAAGCGCCATCACTTTAAGTCTAACCGTGCTTCGCATGGTAACTCTAAATCACATAACGTACCTGGCTCTATCGGTATGGCGCAAGATCCTGGACGTGTTTTTCCTGGTAAGCGTATGCCTGGCCACTTAGGCGCAACTAAGGTGACAACGCAAAACTTGGAAATTGTTCGAGTTGATGTTGAGCGCAATTTGTTGTTGATTAAAGGTGCTATCCCTGGTTCTAAAGGTGGTGATGTTGTTGTTCGTCCTGCCATCAAAGCTAAGGCTACTAAGGCACAGGGAGGTTCTAAATAATGGAACTTAAATTACAGGATAAGAACGGTAAGGCAGTTAAAAAAGGTGTGACAGTGTCAGATGATACTTTCGGCCGTGATTTTAACGAAGCCTTAGTGCATCAAGTTGTTGTTGCCTATATGGCAAATGCACGAACAGCTACTCGCGCACAAAAAGGCCGTGGCAATGTCGCGCATACGACGCATAAGCCATACGCACAAAAAGGAACGGGTAACGCACGTGCTGGTATGACGTCGAGCCCAATCTGGCGCGGAGGTGGTCGCGCATTCCCAAATTCACCAGATGAAAATTTCAGTCACAAGGTAAACCGTAAGGCTTATCGTGCTGGTATGCAAACAATTCTATCTGAGTTGGTGCGTCAGGATCGTTTAAGTGTAGTTGAGGAGTTTGTTGTGACTACACCAAAAACTAAAGCTTTGGCTGAGAAAATCAAAGGTTTGGGTTACGAAGGTGCTGTATTAGTACTAACCGATGGTTTTGATGAGAATTTATATTTATCTTCACGCAACTTAATTAACGTAATGGTGGTTGAAGCGCAATACGCTGACCCTGTGAGCTTAGTACGTTTCCCAAATGTTGTGGCGACAGCTGCTGCAGTGAAGAAACTTGAGGAGATGCTAGCATGATAACGGCTATTACTAAGACTCAAGATCGCTTGTTGCAAGTTATCTTAGCACCGCAAATTACTGAAAAGGCAACTTACATTGCCGACAAACACCAACAAATTGCATTTATCGTACGCACAGATGCAACAAAACCAGAAATTAAGGCTGCGGTTGAGCTGGTTTTTAAAGTTGAAGTTGATAAGGTGGCTACGATCAATGTAGGCGGTAAAACAAAGCGCGCTGGCAAGGGTATTGGCAAGCGTAAAGACTGGAAAAAAGCTTATGTAAGCTTGAAGCCAGGTCAAGAAATTAACTTCGCAGCGGCTGAATAAGGAGAGATGAGATGGCATTAGTAAAAGTCAAGCCAACGTCCCCGGGTCGTCGTGGTGTAGTCAAGGTGGTAACGCCTGACCTTTATAAAGGTAAACCACACGCACCGCTGTTGGAGAGTCAAAGTAGACACGCAGGTCGTAATAATAACGGCCGAATTACAACGCGTCACCAAGGCGGTGGTCATAAACAGCATTATCGATTAATTGACTTCCGTCGTAATAAGACAGGCATACCAGCGACAGTAGAGCATATCGAATATGATCCAAATCGCACTGCGCACATTGCTTTATTGGTTTACGCAGATGGAGAGCGTCGCTACATTATTGCACCACGTGGTGTAGTTGCTGGTACGCAATTAATTAGTGGTTCAGAAGCGCCAATTAAAATTGGTAATGCGATGCCGCTTCGCAACATCCCGGTAGGTAGTACGATTCATTGTATCGAATTGCAACCTGGTAAGGGCGCGCAAATAGCACGTTCAGCAGGTACATCAGTACAGTTGCTAGCACGTGAAGGCGCTTATGCTCAATTACGTTTACGTTCAGGTGAAGTTCGCCGCGTACACGTTGATTGCATGGCAACTTTAGGTGAAGTGGGTAATGAAGAGCATTCATTGCGCTCAATCGGTAAAGCTGGTGCGATGCGCTGGCGTGGTGTTCGCCCAACCGTTCGCGGTGTGGTGATGAACCCGGTTGATCACCCGCACGGTGGTGGTGAAGGTCGTACAGCTGCAGGTATGAATCCAGTTAGCCCATGGGGTGTTAAAACTAAGGGTTATCGTACACGTAGCAGTAAACGTACAGATAATATGCGTATTAGTCGTCGTCCGAGAGGCGTAAGGTAATTTATGGCACGTTCACTTAAAAAAGGTCCATTTATTGATGGTCATTTGGCTAAAAAAGTAGAAGTTGCGGCAGCAAGTCGCGATCGTAAACCAATTAAGACTTGGTCACGACGTTCTACAATTTTCCCAGATTTTATTGGTCTTACTATTGCGATTCACAATGGTAAGCAACACATTCCAGTGTTGATTTCTGAAAACATGGTAGGTCACAAGCTCGGTGAATTTGCGTTAACGCGTACATTCAAAGGACATGCAGCCGACAAAAAAGCTAAGAAGTAGGAGCTGAAGATGCAAGTATCTGCAATATTAAAAGGTGTTCATCTTTCTCCTCAAAAGGCTAGATTGGTGGCAGACCTTGTTCGCGGCAAGAAAGTAGATCACGCACTTAACATTCTTAATTTCACACCTAAAAAAGGTGCTGAAATTATTAAGAAAGTTGTTGAATCTGCAATTGCTAATGCGGAACATAACAATGGCGCTGATATCGACGAATTGAAAGTTACTTCAATTTATGTTGATAAAGGTATTGTGCTTAAACGAATTCGTCCACGTGCAAAAGGTCGCGCTGGTCGTATTACTAAACCAACCTGTCACATTCACGTGACCGTCGGAAATTAAGGGATAAAATATGGGTCAGAAAATTCATCCAATTGGTTTCCGTTTGAGCGTCCAAAAAAATTGGTCCTCACGTTGGTATGCCAATAGCAAGAACTTCCCTGCAATGTTGCAAGGCGACATTAAAGTACGTGAGTTCTTAAACAAAAAATTAGCTGCAGCAGCTGTTAGCCGTATATTGATTGAACGTCCTGCTAAAAATGCAAAAATCACAATTTACAGTGCACGTCCTGGTGTGGTTATTGGTAAAAAAGGTGAAGATATCGAGTCTTTACGTACCGCTTTACAAGGTTTGATGGGCGTTCCAGTTCATTTGAACATTGAAGAAGTGCGTAAGCCTGAACTTGATGCAACTTTGATTGCACAATCAATCGCTCAACAACTTGAAAAGCGTGTGATGTTCCGTCGTGCCATGAAGCGTGCAATGCAAAATGCAATGCGTTTAGGTGCTCAAGGTATCAAAATCATGAGTTCAGGTCGTCTAAATGGTATCGAAATTGCTCGTACTGAATGGTATCGTGAAGGCCGTGTGCCTTTACATACACTTCGTGCTGACATAGATTACGGTGTTGCTGAAGCTTCAACAACATACGGTATTATCGGTATTAAAGTTTGGGTATTCAAAGGTGAAATTTTTGCGGGTAATGTACAGGCTCCTATCGGTGCTACTACAACTCCAGTTGCTGAGCCAGAGAAAAAAGTAAGAAAGCCGAGGGCTAAAGATGCTACAACCGTCTAGACAAAAATATCGTAAGATGCAAAAGGGCCGCAACAAGGGCATTGCAACTACGGGTAATAAAGTAAGTTTTGGTGATTTTGGTTTGAAAGCAGTTGGCCGTGGCCGTTTAACTGCGCGTCAAATTGAGGCTGCACGTCGCGTAATGACTCGTCACATTAAACGTGGTGGTCGTGTATGGATTCGCATTTTCCCAGATCAACCAATTTCTAAAAAACCTGCTGAAGTACGTATGGGTAACGGTAAAGGTAGTACAGAGTACTACGTAGCTCAAATCCAACCAGGTAAAATGTTATACGAGATGGACGGCGTGAGCGAAGAGCTTGCACGTGAAGCGTTCCGTTTGGCTGCTGCTAAGCTGCCAATTGAAACGACATTCATGACTCGTCAAATCGGCAGTTAAGGAAGGTACGCTAACATGAAAGCATCCGATTTAAGAGCAAAAAGCGCTGAAGAGCTAAATGCAGAGTTAATTGAATTGCGCCGTGCGCAATTCTCACTTCGCATGCAAGTGGCTACTCAGCAATTATCTAAAGTAGATCAGCTAGGTAAAGTACGCAAAGATGTAGCACGCGTTAAGCTTGTATTGGCTGAGAAAGCGAAACAGGCATAATAATGACTGAAACGACAAAAGTAGTACGTAGCCTTACAGGCCGCGTTGTAAGCGACAAAATGGACAAAACTGTAACAGTTTTGGTTGAGCGTAAGGTTAAGCATCCGTTAATTGGTAAAGTTGTGCGTCAATCTAAAAAATTTCATGCGCATGATGAAACTAATAGCGTTAAAGAAGGCGACGTAGTAACTATTATTGAAAGTCGCCCGCTTTCAAAAACCAAAACTTGGGTAGTTAAAACTGCTTAAGTAATTTGGCCGTAGTTTCGCATTTATTCTGAATAATGATTGCGAAGCTACACAAAGCAAGTTATAATGTTTGGCTATTTAGGCGAGCCATAAGCTCTCGCCCCAATACTGACCGGGTCTATCGGCCGTGTTAATTGAAAGTTTGTCTTTTGATTAAAAATGGCTGGTGTTGGTTTAACGGATTAAGTTGGAGATTATTCTCATGATTCAAATGCAATCTCGGCTAGAAGTTGCCGATAACACTGGTGCGCGCTCTGTGCAATGCATCAAGGTGTTAGGTGGCTCTAAGCGTCGTTACGCTGGAATTGGCGACATCATTAAGGTGAGCATCAAAGATGCTGCCCCACGTGGTCGTGTTAAAAAAGGCGAAGTTTACAGCGCGGTAGTTGTACGTACGGCTAAAGGTGTTCGTCGTCCAGATGGCTCTTTGGTTAAGTTCGACAGCAATGCTGCAGTACTGTTAAATAACAAGCTAGAACCGATTGGTACTCGTATATTCGGGCCAGTAACACGTGAATTACGTACTGAAAAATTCATGAAAATCGTTTCATTAGCGCCAGAAGTTTTGTAGGAGCTCACATGAACAAAATTCGTAAGGGTGATCAGGTCATCCTAAATACCGGTAAAGACAAAGGTAAGCAAGGTACAGTTATTAGTATTCTTGATTCGGGCCATGTTGTTGTTGAGGGTCTTAACTTGGTTAAGAAACACGCAAAGGCTAACCCGATGAAAGGTATTGCTGGAGGCATTATTGCTAAAGAAATGCCATTAGACATTTCTAACGTTGCTTTATTTAACAGTGCGACACAAAAAGGTGATCGCGTAGGCTTCAAAACTTTAGATGATGGCCGCAAAATTCGCGTATTCAAATCTAATGGCGAAGCTGTGGACGCATAGGAAGAATTATGGCGCGTTTAAAAGATTTTTATAAAGACTCAGTTGTTAAAACTTTGACTGAGCAATTTGGTTACACTTCAGTAATGCAAGTGCCTCGCATTGATAAAATCACACTTAATATGGGTGTTGGGGAAGCTGTTGCAGATAAAAAGGTAATGGAACACGCTGTTGGCGACATGGAGAAAATTGCTGGTCAAAAGGCAATCGTAACTAAAGCTAAAAAATCAGTGGCTGCATTTAAGATTCGTGATGATTATCCTGTTGGCTGTAAAGTAACTTTACGTCGCGAACGCATGTATGAGTTCTTGGATCGTTTGGTTACTGTAGCTATTCCACGTATTCGTGACTTCCGCGGTATTTCTGCGAAATCATTTGATGGTCGCGGTAACTACAACATGGGTGTTAAAGAGCAAATCATTTTTCCTGAAATTGAATACGATAAAATCGATGCAATTCGTGGAATGAATATCACTATTACAACTACTGCGAAAACGGATGAAGAAGCAAAAGCTCTGCTTGCTGCGTTTAGTTTTCCTTTCAGAGGTTAAGTTATGGCTAAAACCTGTATGACAGAACGCGAAATTAAACGTCGCGCAACTGTAAGTAAATTTGCTGTGAAACGTGCTGCGCTAGAAGCGGCAATGAATGACGTTAATGCTACAGCTGAAAGTCGCCATGAAGCGCGTTTGAAATTCCAGGCGCTTCCACGTAACTCAAGCCCAGTTCGTCTTCGTAATCGTTGTGCTTTAACTGGTCGCCCACGTGGTGTGTTTAGTAAATTCGGTATTGGGCGTAGTAAGTTACGCGATTTAATGATGAGTGGCCAAGTGCCAGGCGTCACTAAAGCCAGCTGGTAATAGGAGGATATAGCTATGAGTATGAGTGATCCGATTGCCGACATGTTGACGCGTATTCGTAATGCGCAAATGGTTAACAAAGCGGTTGTTGCTATGCCTTCATCAAATGTTAAGTCTGCTATTGCTAGCGTGCTTAAGGATGAAGGTTATATTGAAGATTTTGCGGTGCAAAAAGAAGGCAATAAGGCAACTTTGAATATTAGCCTTAAATATTATGCTGGTCGTCCAGTTATTGAGCGTATTCAGCGTATAAGCAAGCCTGGTTTGCGCGTGTACAAAGGAAGTCAAGAGATTCCTAAGGTAATGAATGGTCTTGGTGTGACAATTGTGTCCACATCCAAGGGTGTAATGACAGATCGTAAAGCTCAAGCTGCCGGTATCGGTGGTGAAGTGCTCTGCGTAGTGGCTTAAGGAGAAGCAAATGTCACGTGTTGCTAAAAATCCGGTCGCTATTCCAGAAAAGGTTGAAGTCGTATTAAGTGCTAATTCAATCAATGTAAGCGGTCCTTTAGGTAAATTATCACATCCATTAACAGATGCGGTTGTGCTTAAGCGTGAAGGTGAAACGATTACGTTTCAAGCTTCTAGTGATGCTCAGCATTCACGCGCTATGTCAGGTACATTGCGCGCTTTAGTCGCTAATATGGTTAAAGGTGTATCTGAAGGCTTTACTCGTAAACTAACGCTGGTTGGTGTTGGTTACAAGGCGGCTGCACAAGGTACGGTGCTGAACCTAGAATTAGGTTATTCACATCCAATTAATCACAAAATGCCTTCAGGTGTGACTGTGACAACTGCCACACCAACAGAAATTCTGTTAACAGGTGTTGATAAGCAGGTGATTGGCCAGGTTGCAGCGCAGATTCGTGCATATCGTGCTCCAGAGCCTTATAAAGGCAAAGGCGTTCGCTATGCAGATGAAGTTGTTGTAATTAAAGAAACCAAAAAGAAATAAGGCTTAAAAAATGAACAACGTAAATAATCGCTTGCGTCGTGCACGTAAAACCCGTGCCAAAATTGCAGAGCTAAAAGTTACACGCCTAAGTGTGCACCGTACCAATACGCACATTTACGCTCAAATTATCGCTGAAACAGGTGATAAGGTAATTGTTAGTGCTTCAACAGTAGAAGCTGACGTTCGTAAAAAAATTAAAAATGGCGGCAATGTGGAAGCAGCTGCAGCTATTGGTAAACTGATTGCTGAAAAAGCCAAAAAAGCTGGTGTTACTGCTGTTGCTTTTGATCGTTCAGGTTATAAATATCATGGTCGTATTAAAGCGTTGGCAGATGCCGCTCGCGAACACGGCTTATCCTTCTAATTGGTCTGATTGCTAAAGAGGTTAATGATGGCGAGAGAAATAGAACAGCAACAGCAGCAGACTGATGGTTTGCGCGAAAAAATGATTGCAGTTAATCGTGTAAGTAAAACGGTTAAAGGTGGTCGCATTATGAGTTTTGCAGCTCTTACTGTGGTAGGCGATGGCGATGGCGCTGTTGGCATGGGTAAGGGTAAAGCACGTGAAGTACCAGTTGCGGTACAAAAAGCTATGGATGAAGCGCGTCGTGGTATGTTAAAAATTAATTTAACTAATGGCACATTACATCACGCTGTTACAGGTGTTCATGGTGCAGCTAAAGTGTTCATTCAACCAGCTTCAGAAGGTACTGGCATTATCGCTGGTGGCGCAATGCGCGCTATTTTTGAAGTGATGGGTGTTACTAATGTTGTGGCTAAATGTATTGGTTCTACAAACCCTTACAATCTAGTTCGCGCTACTTTAAATGGCCTAGAGTCAATGAACACACCAGCAGAAATCGCAGCTAAACGCGGTAAATCAGTTGAAGAAATTAGAGGCTAATCATGGCTAAAACAAAAAAAGAAGCGACACCAATTAAAGTGACGTTGGTTAAAAGTACAATTGGACGCATTCAAGCACATAAGGCTACCGTTACTGGTTTAGGCTTACGTCGTATGCACCATACGGTTGAGTTACAAGATACTCCAGCAATTCGCGGTATGATCAATACTGTAGGCTATCTCTTAAAGGTAGAAGGATAATGCAATTAAATACAATTAAGCCTGCTGAAGGCGCAAAGAAAGAACGTCGTCGCGTTGGTCGTGGTATCGGTTCTGGTTTCGGTAAAACAGCTGGTCGTGGTCATAAAGGCCAAAAATCACGTACTGGCGGCTTTCATAAAGTGGGCTTTGAGGGCGGTCAAATGCCTATACAACGCCGCTTGCCAAAACGTGGTTTTAAATCACTAACAAAAGCTAAAACAGCACATGTACGTACTAGTGAATTGGCTCTAATTCCAAATGAAGTGATTGATTTGTTGGCGTTAAAGGCAGCTAATATCGTTTCTGGTACTGTTAATAATGCTAAATTGTTTTTGTCTGGCGATGTTACAAAAAAATATAACATCCAAGGGTTGCTTTTAACTAAAGGCGCACGTGCCGCAGTTGAAGCCGCTGGCGGTAAGATTTTAGAAGCTGCGTAAGAGTAATATTTTGGCACAAGATGGATTGTTAAAAACAGCATCAAAAATGGGAGAGCTTAAAAGCCGCTTGTTTTTTGTGCTTGGAGCATTAATCGTATTTCGCCTCGGTGCTCATGTGCCGGTTCCCGGGATCGATCCAGTAGTACTTGCGAAGCTTTTTGAATCTCAAAGCGGTGGCATTTTAGGCATGTTTAACATGTTCTCTGGTGGTGCTCTTTCAAGGTTTACTGTTTTTGCTTTAGGTATCATGCCTTATATCTCTGCATCAATTATTATGCAGTTAATGTCGGCAGTTTCACCTAAGTTGGAGCAGTTGAAGAAAGAAGGCGAAGCTGGTCGCAGAGTTATTACGAAATATACGCGTTACGGCACTGTCGTATTGGCGACATTTCAAGCTTTAGGTATTGCAATAGCTTTAGAAAGTCAGCCGGGTCTAGTTTTAGATCCGGGAATGATGTTCAGACTTACTGCTGTTGTTACGCTTGTTAGCGGCACAATGTTTTTGATGTGGTTAGGTGAGCAAATTACTGAGCGTGGTATTGGTAATGGTATCTCTATTATCATTTTTGCTGGTATTGTTGCCGGCTTGCCAAGCGCACTAGGTACAACAGCGGAGATGGTCAATACAGGAGCATTTAGTATACCGTTAGCATTTTTCTTGTTAGTGGCAGTCGTTTTGGTAACAGCACTGGTGGTTTTTGTTGAGCGTGGTCAACGTAAAATTACGGTAAATTACGCAAAGCGCCAAGTGGGAAATAAGGTATATGGCGGTCAAACGACGCATCTTCCTTTGAAATTAAATATGGCAGGTGTAATTCCACCAATTTTTGCTGCAAGTATTATTATGTTCCCGGCAACATTGGCGGGCTGGTTTGGTAGCAAAGAAAGTATGTATTGGCTTAAAGATGCAGCAGCAGCATTATCTCCTGGTCAACCAATCTATATTTTGTTTTTTACAGTGGCAATTGTTTTCTTTTGCTTTTTTTATACAGCATTGCAGTTTAATCCAAAAGATACTGCGGATAATCTAAAGAAAAGTGGTGCTTTTGTACCAGGTATTCGACCTGGAGATCAAACCGCTAAGTACATCGATAGAATTATGGGTCGATTGACTTTGATAGGCGCTATATACATTACATTAGTTTGTTTGTTGCCCGAATTTTTAAGATTGAAATTTAATACGCCATTTTATTTCGGCGGCACTTCGTTACTAATTATTGTTGTTGTGACGATGGATTTTATGACGCAGGTACAGTCTCACTTGATGTCGAACCAATATGAAGGTTTGCTTAAAAAAGCAAATTTCAAAGGTAATGCTAAAAAATAGTAAGTGAAATATAAGTTTTAATTTAAGAATCCGAAGTTAAAGAAGTGATGGAGTTATAAATGAGAGTTCGTGCATCTGTTAAAGCATTATGCCGTAATTGTAAAGTTGTTCGCCGTCGTGGTGTTGTACGTATCATTTGTACAGACCCACGTCATAAACAACGCCAAGGATAATAGAGTTTTATTAATCCAATTAGTGGTTGTTGGATATAGCCACTAATTAAGTTGGTCAATATTTTAATTGATCAGAAGATAAGCTAATTGATATAAATTGGTTTTACTGTTAAAATCCTCGACTTTTTTAAAGCAATGGATTTTAGGTAAACCTAAATTTGGAGTAAAGTATGGCGCGTATTGCAGGGGTAAACATCCCAAATAACAAACATGCTGATGTTGCATTAACTGCAATTTTTGGCATTGGACGTGTTACAGCACAAAAAATTTGTGCTGCAGCTGGCGTTCTAGCAACAACAAAAATGAAAGACTTAAATGACGCAGATGTAGATAAATTGCGTGATGAAGTTGCTAAAGAAAAAGTTGAAGGTGATCTACGTCGCGAAGTTTCTATGAATATCAAACGATTGATGGATTTAGGATGCTATCGTGGTGTTCGTCACCGCCGTGGTTTGCCAGTTCGTGGTCAGCGTACAAAAACAAATGCGCGTACACGTAAAGGTCCTGTTAAAGCGATTAAACAAGCTAAGTAAGCTGTTAATTAGCTCAAAATTTTAGGTTTACACATTTCAGTAAGATTTATTGGTAAGGAAAGTGCAACATGGCAAAAGCTAATGTACGCGTAAGAAAAAAAGTTAAAAAGAATATTGCAGAGGGTATTGCCCACGTGCATGCATCTTTTAACAATACCATCATCACCATTACAGATCGCCAAGGTAACGCACTGTCATGGGCTACTTCTGGTGGCCAAGGTTTTAAAGGCTCACGTAAGAGTACGCCTTTTGCTGCACAGGTTGCTGCAGAGGTTGCTGGTAAATCAGCACAAGAAAATGGTGTTAAGAATTTAGAAGTGCGTATTAAAGGCCCAGGCCCAGGTCGTGAATCTGCAGTGCGCGCGCTTAATGCAGCTGGTTTTAAAATCACCAGCATAACTGATGTGACGCCAGTACCACACAACGGCTGCCGTCCACCTAAAAAACGCCGCATTTAAGTTGAGCTTAAGCTCACTATAGTAGAAATAACAGGAGAATCCCTTGGCTAGAAATTTAGACCCTAAGTGCCGTCAATGTCGTCGTGAAGGCGAAAAGCTTTTTTTAAAGGCTGAGAAATGCTTCACTGACAAATGTGCAATCGAAAAACGTAACTTCCCACCTGGGCAGCATGGTCAACGTCGCAACCAACGTTTGTCAGACTACGGTGTTCAATTGCGTGAAAAACAAAAAGTTCGTCGTATTTACGGCGTACTAGAAGCTCAATTCCGTAGCTACTACGCAGAAGCAGATCGCCAAAAAGGCATCACTGGTGAAAACTTATTGCAACTTTTAGAGTGTCGTTTAGATAACGTTACTTACCGCATGGGTCTTGGTGGTTCACGTACTGAAGCTCGACAAATTGTGCGTCACAATAGCATTTTGGTAAATGGACGTCGTGTAAATATTCCTTCATACCAAGTTAAAGCTGGTGATGTAGTGAGTGTGGCTGAGTCTTCTAAAACACAATTACGTATCAAAGGTGCTTTAGAGGCTGCTGAACAACGTGGCTTCCCAGCATGGATTGAAGTGGATGTTAAAGCACTTAAAGGTACCTTTAAGGCAAAGCCGCAACGTGATGAATTGCCACCAACAATCAATGAGTCCTTGGTTGTTGAGCTTTACTCAAAATAATTAAGATTTAAATTGTTAAGTTAAGTGAGTCGTTTAGCGACTCACTTAAACATTTGCTCTGATACCGCAAGGTTATAGAGATTAATACAAAAAATTAAAAGGTATAACTATGCAAAACAGTCCTACCGAATACTTAAAACCACGTGTAGTAGATGTAGAGGTCTTATCTCCATTGCGCGCACGTGTAACGTTAGAGCCGATGGAACGTGGCTTTGGCTACACATTAGGTAATGCTTTACGTCGTGTTTTATTATCTTCAATTCCTGGCTTTGCCATTACAGAAGTTAAAATTGACGGTGTTGTACATGAGTATTCTACTTTAGATGGCGTGCAAGAAGATGTAGTAGATATTCTACTTAATCTTAAAGGCGTAGCTTTAAAGTTAAATACAAAATCAGAAACTATTTTAGTTTTAAATAAATCGGTTGAGGGCGTTGTAACTGCTGGTGATTTTGAAACTGGCCATGATGCTGAAATTGTCAACCCTGATCATGTGATTGCTCACCTGACTAAAGGCGGTAAGCTTAATTTAGAAGTTAAAGTAGCTATGGGTCGTGGTTATCAACCTGTTCCTGCACGCCAAAAAGCAAATGAAGAAGATCGTGTGCTTGGTTTTATAATGGTTGATGCGTCATTTAGCCCAATCAATAAAGTTAGCTATCAAGTGGAAAGCGCCCGCGTTGAGCAACGTACTGATTTGGATAAATTGGTGATGGATGTTGAAACTAACGGCGTCATTGAACCTGAACAAGCCATTCGCGATGCAGCACGTATCTTAATGGGTCAACTCTCTGTATTCGCCGATTTAGAAGGTGCGCCAAGCGAAGTGGAAGTTAAATCAGCTCCGCAAGTAGATCCAATCTTACTGCGCCCAGTAGATGACTTGGAATTAACTGTACGTTCTGCAAATTGCTTGAAAGCAGAAAATATATTCTACATAGGTGATTTGATCCAACGTACTGAGAATGAGCTTTTAAAAGCGCCAAACCTAGGACGTAAATCACTGAATGAGATTAAAGATGTATTAGCAACTCGTGGCCTAACATTAGGCATGAAATTAGAAAACTGGCCACCTGTTGGTCTTGAAAAAGCTTAATTTTTTAAGCTTAAAATAGAAACTTTAAGGAATTACTATGCGTCACGGTAATAGCAATCGTAAATTAAATCGTACTAGCAGCCATCGTGCAGCGATGTTTCGTAACATGACTGCGTCATTATTACGTCACGAGGTCATTAAAACTACTTTACCAAAAGCAAAAGAACTGCGTAAGTTTGCAGAACCTCTGATTACTCTTGGTAAAACATCAACCTTGGCGAATCGACGCTTGGCGTTTAGTCGTATACGTGATAATGATATTGTCACTAAGTTGTTTGGTGAATTAGGTCCACGTTACCTTGCACGTAATGGCGGTTACTTACGTGTTTTGAAATGTGGTTTCCGTAATGGTGATAATGCACCTATGGCATTGGTTGAGTTGGTTGATCGCCCAGATACAGGTCTAGAGGCTACAGTAACGGAATAAGCGTAAAGCTACCTCAGTAACCAACTAAAAAGCCAGCTATATGCTGGCTTTTTAGTTGGTTGAAAATATAATGCTAGCGATTGCTACTTAGAATAAATTGTTCTAGTTCCAATAATGAGAAAGGCCACTGAAATTCAGCGTTGTCATTCAATCGCCGTACAACAGGTATTCTTGTGCCATATTTTTCAATTAGCTCGTCACTTCCAGAGATTTCTATTGTTGTAAAATGCACATCATATTGCTTAGTTAGAGTTAACAGTAAGATTTCTGCCTCGTCACATAAGTGGCAGTGTGATGTTGAGTATAATCGTAATTGTATCATTTCATTACTCTATCAATTATTAAGTGATGTACTAGATATTTTTTTAAATTTCAGTCAAAAAGCTTAATTTCTGACGAAAATAAACCATAATGGCACATATCTAAATTTACGATATTAGCTAAATCAGCCACTATTATTCACAGGTTAACATGGCAGAAAATCAAGAATATAAAGAAAGTTTAAGCGAAAATCTGCAACAGGTAATTACCTTGCTAGAAAAACATAAGCTGGTTGAAGAGCTTGTGCATAAACAAGCGATGGCAAATCATGACCTTGTAGAATCGCTAGTTCATAAACAAAATCTTTATGAATTGCAAAAGAAGTTGGACGCATTGCATCCAGCTGATGTTGCTGACATTCTTGAAGCGCTACCTTTAGAGCAGCGTTTAGATGTCTGGGAGCTAGTTAAAGCGGATAGGGACGGTGATATCCTGCTGGAGGTGTCGGATGCCGTTCGCCAGACACTGATTGCGGACATGGATTCACAAGAGTTGCTTGCGGCAGCAGAGCAACTTGACACAGATGAGCTGGCCGATTTAGCGCCAGATTTGCCTAAAGATGTACTTCAAGACTTACTCGATAGTCTAGATTCTCAAAATAGAGCACGCTTGCAATCTGCTTTATCCTATTCGGATGATGCTGTTGGTTCTATCATGGATTTCGATATTGTTACCATTCGTGAAGACATCACGCTTGAAGTTGCTTTACGCTATATGCGCCGTTTAGGTAGCTTACCTGACCATACTGATAAATTATTTGTCGTCGATAGAGATGGCATACTGCGTGGCGTACTTCCTTTAAAGCGCTTGGTCGTCAATGATTTGGATGCCAATGTGGCTGATGTAATGGCGGAGGATGCGGTTACTTTTCATCCAGAAGACATTGCTGATGACGCGGCAAAAGCCTTTGAGCGTTACGATCTAGTAACTGCGCCTGTTATCGATAATGAAAACAAATTGGTTGGCCGCGTTACAGTAGATGCCGTGATGGACTATATTCGTGAAGAAACTGAAAGCGACATGTTATCTATGGCAGGCTTGCGTGAAGAGGAAGACTTTTTCGCGTCCATTTGGAAGTCTGTGCAAAACCGTTGGGCATGGCTGGCGCTGAATTTAATGACTGCTATTGTGGCGTCACGAGTGATAGGTTTGTTTGAAGGCTCGATTGAAAAGATAGTTGCATTAGCCGCGTTAATGCCAATTGTGGCAGGTATCGGTGGAAACTCAGGCAATCAGACCACCACAATGATAGTCCGCGGTTTAGCTTTAGGACAAGTGGCCTCTCACAATATGAAATCACTCATCACAAAAGAGATTGGCGTTGCCTTGCTAAATGGGCTGATATGGGGGGGCGTGCTCGCAGTAATTGCCTATGCCTTATATGGAAATTACCACCTAGGTTTAGTCATGATGGCCGCAATGACACTCAATTTAATATTAGCTGCATTAATGGGTGTAATGATTCCTTTAATTATGAACAAGCTTGGACGCGACCCAGCTGTTGGTTCAAGTGTGCTGATAACAGCAGTGACTGATAGTGGTGGATTCTTTATCTTTTTGGGGTTAGCTACAATCTTTCTTATTTAGCATTTAGAGCACAATTTCTTAAATTAACTTTCGTGTGCAACCTCTTAACTACTAAACAACTTACTAAAAGGTGTAGTATTTACAACAAATTATGAATCAAGAAATTCAATTGATTTGGCAAGAAGTACTCAACGATATTTCTACAGCTGCTGCCTTATGGCAGTTCGCTATCATTATTGCTGCCTCAGTATTGGCTTGGGCGATTAATGGTGCCCTGCGTGCCTATGTGATGCGTAATGCACCAGAAAACTGGAAGCTGGGCATTGGTGGTATCAATCGTGTGTTATTTCCGTTGAGTACTCTTATTTTTGTCTATATTGCACAAGCGATTCTTGCACATTGGCAACATACAAGCTTGTTACACCTTGCTGGCAAGCTACTATTGGCCATGGCGGCAATTCGTTTGCTTGTGTATGCCGTACGCTATATCGTTGCGCCAGGTGGTTTACTTAAAACGCTTGAAAATACTGTCGCAGGTTTTATCTGGATTCTAACCGCTTTGCATTTAAGTGGATTTCTGCCTGAAATGTTAAGTGCACTCGAAGAAATAAAATTTAGCATTGGTAAAAATTCATTAAATTTACTACTAGCGGTACAAGCATTACTCACCATATTAGTAACTATTTTTATAACCTTGTGGTTTAGCCGTGTGGTAGAAAATAGGTTGATGAATGCACAGAATGTAAATATGAATTTACGCGTGGTGCTATCTAAACTTTTGCGTATATTCTTGTTATTTATCGGCGTGCTCATTGGGCTATCAGCTGTAGGTTTAGATATCACCATGCTTTCAGTATTTGGTGGAGCCTTAGGTGTCGGCCTAGGGTTCGGTTTGCAGCGTATTGTAAGTAATTACATTAGTGGCTTTGTTATCTTGCTAGATAAGTCCATGCAAATTGGTGATGTGCTGACAATCGATACCCATTATGGCGTAGTGAGTGATTTGCGCACACGTTACTTGGTGTTGCGCAAGTTGGACGGAACGGAAGTCATTATTCCAAATGAAAACTTGATTATTAATCCGGTAATCAATCATTCGTCGGCTGACCATAAAGCAAGGGTCCAGTTACCTGTGCAAATCAGTTATGGTAGCTCTTTAGAGTTAGCCATGGAGTTGATGCATGAAATTGCGATGCGGCACCCACGCGTACTTGAATTGCCTTTGCCTGCAGTTCAAATCCAAGGTTTTGGGGAAAATGGCATAGATTTGGCAATGAATCTTTGGATACCAGATCCTGAAGAGGGTTATGCTAATTTAAAGACTGAAATTTATCTGGAAGTTTGGCGGGCTTTTCAAAAAAACAATATTTCTATACCCTACCCGCAACGAGAAGTGCGCATTTTAAATGAACCGCAACCTGAAGCTTAAGTCACGGTTTTAGTCGCAAGTTTTTACACTGCAATTGATTCGATCAATTGTATCTATCAATAAAAAAACCCGCACTAAGCGGGTTTTTTATAAACTTACAAGTAATAAACGAATTACTATTTAAGTTTAGTTTCTTTATACATCACATGTTGGCGAACAACTGGATCAAATTTCTTGATTTCCATTTTACCTGGCATTGTACGTTTATTTTTAGTAGTGGTATAAAAATGGCCTGTACCAGCACTTGATTCTAATTTGATTTTTTCACGCATAATATTCTACCTTTAGATTTTATGGCCGCCAGCACGCAAATCAGCAAGCACGGCATCAATACCGTTTTTGTCGATAGTACGTAAAGCATTGTTAGTAATGCGGAGGCTTACCCAGCGATTTTCGCTCTCAACCCAAAATTTGCGGTTTTGCAAATTAGGTAAAAAACGACGTTTTGTTCTGTTATTAGCGTGAGAAACAGTGTTACCCACCATTGGCTTTTTGCCAGTTACCATACATACACGTGCCATAGTTTTGATCCTTAACGCTTAATCTTGAAATACGTTGCTTTTTTAGAAAGACCGCAATTATAGTACGAAAGTGAATCTATTCTCAAGGGAAATATCAGTTAAATTGTAATAATATTCATATTATTAGCGCATTTAAGCAAGATTAGTGTTTGCCCGTACTACCAAAACCACCTTCGCCACGCACGCTCGCGTCAAAATCATCTACTAAATGAAAGTCGGCTTGCAGAACAGGCACGATGACCAGTTGCGCAATACGCTCCATGGGGTTGAGTTCAAATGCAGTATTCCCACGATTCCAGCAGGACACCATGAGTTGACCTTGGTAATCGGAATCAATTAAACCAATCAAGTTGCCTAAAACAATACCATGCTTATGACCAAGCCCTGAGCGCGGTAAAATCAGCGCAGCATGGTAAATATTGTCTAAATGAATCGCCATGCCAGTAGGGATGAGTGTGGTCTCACCAGGTTGTAAGGTAATAGGCGCGTCAATGCAGGCACGTAAATCTAAGCCTGCAGAACCCTCAGTGGCGTAGGTTGGCATCTGTTCATGCAGGCGGTCATCAAGAATTTTTAGGTCGACAATAATTTTCATAACACTCTCAGTAATATGGATTGGTAATATGGTGGACGTATTTAGATTAGCATTAAACACTAAAACATCACTAAAATCACTAGCTAATGCCTATGTAGATAATCAAGAAAAAACCCGCCGAAGCGGGTTGGTTGATATTTCAGACTTAGAACTTATAGTTTGCATTTAGGCCTAGAAGGTATGTTCTATCTGAAGCAGGTTCGTAGTAGCGGCCTCCTGTAGCTGTAGTGTCATTAATCCGAACGGATCCAATGTAGTCTTTATCAAACATATTTTCCACTCGTAAAAATTCGCTTAAATGCCAGTTGCTAATATTTTGTTCAAAGCCAGCGCGTAAGTTAAAAATTGTGTAAGAAGGTGCAGTATCGGTGTTTGTGTCATTAACATACACCTTACTATTATGACGACCTTCAAAAGCAGTGCTAAAGCCAAGAGGCGCATATTTCCAGGCAGCTTCACCGTACAGTTGTGTTTTGTAAGTGCCTGGAATTTTATTGCCGGAAGTAATAGCACCAAAATCGGAATCAAACTTTGCATTCAGAAGGGAGTATGAAAAGTAGGTGGATATATTGTTGGCAAATTTAGAGTCGATAGAAAGTTCTGCACCAGTACGTTTGGTGTCGTTCGCATTGGTATAGACTGATCTACCAGAATTACTTGTACTCACTACAAGCTCATCTTTTGTCGTTATTCTAAACAAGTTTAGGTTAGCTTGAGTATTGTCGCTAATAAACGCTTTCGCACCTAATTCAAAATTTCGGCTTTCACTAGGTTTTAAATTAAGATTAGGTGTTGCATTTCCACTCGTACTATTATACGCAGCCTCAATAAAAGTAGGTGTTTCAAAACCTCTTCCATAATTTGCGTAAAGATTAATAATTGGTGTTACTTTCCAAACCGCACCAATCACTGGGGTGGTTTTTTTATATTCTACTGTGCCGCTATTGTCTAAATT
>NZ_JABFRA010000005.1 GCF_013141425.1 Methylotenera sp.
ACGCAGCATAATGACGAAGATTGAATTATTTACCGAAGAAATAAGCGATTTCGATTGCCGCATTTTCTGCTGAATCTGAACCGTGCACTGCGTTAGCATCAATACTTTCAGCAAAATCAGCACGAATCGTACCAGCAGCAGCTTCTTTAGGGTTAGTCGCGCCCATTAAATCACGATTAACTTGAACAGCATTTTCGCCTTCAAGTGCTTGAATCATCACTGGGCCAGAAATCATAAATTTCACTAAATCAGCAAAGAAAGGACGCTCTTTATGCACCGCATAGAAACCTTCAGCCTCAGCTTGCGTCAATTGCGCTAATTTAGCAGCCACAATTTTTAAACCCGCGTTTTCAAAACGTGTGTAGATTTTACCGATGACATTTTTTGCTACTGCATCTGGTTTGATGATAGAAAGCGTACGTTGAACAGCCATAACAACTCCATTTAATTAACTTATTGAAAAGAACGATAAAATACCATTTTTAGCGCTTAAAATAAACCACCATTTACGCATTCAAGTGATTTAGTCAAGCGGATAACTTTTAGCAGATTACTATCCTCCGCTTTAAGTCACCCCTATTATTCGAAACTTAGAATGGCTTGCTCAGCAACCCCTTAAAGATTACGGGAGGGCTTAAGTAATAGAATGTAAAATTTACCCCGTATTGTTTACAGGCTATGTTTGCTTTTTGTACGTTTATCCACCATCCGGCCAATGCCAACTAGGTGTACTCAGCAAGCCTGTTTGCCCATTCACTTTGGTTTCTCCCAACACCTTCTCTAGCTCAATAGCATTGCAAAACTCTGATTGCTTTAACGTAACAATTAAAGTTTGTGCGTGTGAAACCACCCATACTTGTGTGTGTTTGGTTGCCTGAATAATCAGCCGTGCAAGGGCAGGTAATAAATCAGGGTGCAGACTGTTTTCAGGCTCGTTTAGTACCATTAATGGCGGTGGACGCGGCGTGAGCAGTGCAGCTACTAGCAACAAATAGCGCAACATGCCGTCAGAAAGTTCCGCACCGCTTAATGGGCGTAGCAGGCCATAATGGTGAAATTCAATGACAAATCTCCCGCCATCTTGCTGCACAATGTTGAGGTGCGAGCCTGGAAAAGCATCACTAATCGCATCCTCTAAGGCTTGCCTATCGCCGATTTCATAAATGGTGCGCAAAGCAGCAGCTAAGTCACGCCCGTCGTGATGCAGTACGGGCGTGCGTGTGCCAAGCTGGGGTTGGCGTGCAGGCGCATCAGCATCGGTACGGAAGTGGTCATAAAAACGCCATTGACGTATGCTCTCGCGCAGACGCAGAGTTTCAGGTGCGCGTTCGGGGTCGGCCGTTTGGCTAAATAAGCTATCAAAACTTTGTATGGTTTGCGAGACTTGCCAACTGCGGCCATCGCGTATTTTAATCACCGCATTATCGCGCTCAACTAGTGTGCTGGCTGGGCGAAAAAGCGTGCCATGCCATATTGCCTCGTGCTTAATTTCTGGATCGTGCGTGAACATTGAAGTTCCATCAGGCGAGGGCAAACCTAGCGCAATGGCATAGCCAAAATCTTCTTGCGTGGCAAAGCCTAATCTTAAGCGAAGGGATGTTTTTCGGCGCAAACCCTGCACAGGCTCACTACCGTCTTTCATACCTTTAGTAAACACTTCGGGCCCTGCCCAAAAGGTAGAATCCAAGCCTCCTTCTTTCGCCAGTGCGTTAATCACACCGCCTTGTGCGGTTTCTGCTAGCAATCGCAATGCACGGTAAAGGTTAGACTTACCGCTACCATTGGCGCCAGTAATCACATTGAGCTGCCCCAACTTAATGTTAAGCTTAAGTAGTGAGCGGTAGTTGGCAATAGCTAGGGTACTGAGCATAATAGATTGTAAACGATTTCAAAAACCATAGGATTGCATTATCTGCTCAGCTTGTATAGGGTGGATTGCAACCTATCCTTTTGTATATTCTTAAGTTATCTGCAAAATACTGCGCACGACTTAACATGCTGTGGCAAAATTACACGAAAAATCACTAATATTAAAAACAAGAAGGACGTGCCATGGATTGGAATCACGAACTGCTCGCTAGTGTTATCTGGATGGGCAAAGCTTTTGTGCTGAGTTTAATTGGTTTGTTTTTAATCTCCACAGCACTAGGCCGCTGGACAGCATGGGGGCGTCAATTCAAACGTTTGGCTTGGCCTTACTTTAGCCCTGCACGCAGTAAAGCGCCGCTCATTACATTAACCGTGATTATTCTACTCACGCTATTTTCGGTGCGCATGAACGTGCTGTTTTCGTTTTGGTATAACGGCTTTTATAGCGCCATGCAAAAACTGGATGCCAAGGCCTTTTGGTTCATGTTGCTGGTGTTTGCCGTGCTTGCCACGATTCACGTTGCGCGTACTTTGCTAAACTTTTACCTGCGACAGGCTTTTCTAATTCGTTGGCGGGCTTGGTTAACCGACGCCATGATTGCGCGCTGGTTGGCCAAGCAAAGTTATTTTCGTAGCCAGTATGTAGAAGGCAGTGCCGACAACCCTGACCAGCGTATCCAGCAAGACGTGGATAGCTTTGTGACCTCCTCGCTCAACTTGTCGATGGGCTTGTTAGATGCCGTGGTATCACTGTTTTCATTCACGCTGATTTTGTGGACGCTATCTGGTGCGCTGGCTTTATTTGGCATTGAAATTCCGCGCGCCATGGTATTTTTGGTCTATCTGTACGTGCTCATCGCCACGGTGTTTGCGGTTAAGTTGGGTCGACCTTTGATTGCGCTTAACTTTTTAAATGAAAAATTCAACGCGAATTTCCGCTACGCCTTAATCCGCGTGCGTGAATACGGCGAGAGCATCGCGTTTTATCGCGGTGAAGGCATTGAACGAGGCAATTTGCTGTCGCGTTTTTCCGACATCATCAGCAATATGTGGGCCATTGTATTTCGTTCGCTTAAATTTCAAGGCTTTAACCTCGCGATTAGTCAGACTGCCGTTGTCTTTCCATTTATTGTGCAAGCACCACGTTTACTAAGCGGTAAAATCACGTTGGGCGACATGATGCAAACCTCACAGGCTTTTGGTCAGGTACAAGACGCCTTATCCTTTTTACGTAGTTCTTACGACGACTTTGCCAATTTCCGCGCGGTATTAAACCGGCTGAGCGGCTTTCTTGAAACGCTAGACGCTGTTGAGCGATTACCCGCCGCAGAAATCGAGCAAACGCAACACGGCCTTACCATCAGCGCATTCACTGTGCACACGCCATCACAAGCCCTACTGCTGTCAGATTTACATTTAAGCTTAGTCAAGGGCGACTCGCTACTTATCCGTGGTCGCTCAGGATCTGGCAAAACCACCCTACTACGTGCTATTGCTGGGCTTTGGCCCTATGTCATCGGTAAAGTACTGCGACCAACAGAGCAAGTGTTATTTCTATCGCAAAAGCCCTATTTGCCGCTGGGCACATTGCGCACCGCGTTGTACTACCCCTCATCAGCTGAGTCCGGTGACGAAGCGACTGAGATATTACGCGAGTGCCAATTGCCGCATCTAATAACGCGCTTAGACCAAGAAGCTGACTGGAGCAGCATTTTATCTTTGGGTGAACAACAACGCCTCGCTATCGGGCGGGCTTTGCTTAGTCGCGCAGAACTGATATTTTTAGATGAAGCCAGCTCTGCCATGGATGAAGGCTTGGAATATTCCATGTATCAACTATTGCGCCAATCACTGCCAGATAGCATTATCGTTAGCGTGGGCCACCGTAGCAGTCTGTTAGATTTCCATAACAAAGAACTAGACTTACTGGGTGAAGGCAAATGGAACTTGCATGACTTAAGCTTAAGGGTTTAGGTTTAA
>NZ_JABFRA010000010.1 GCF_013141425.1 Methylotenera sp.
TCCTTAAGCACCTTGCCAACACCCAATAATGGCGCGGTGACTTTGCGCGAGCTGCCAGAAAGCCGCGCTGCGGTGTTGCGTTTTTCTGGTTTGGCAGGCGAGGAAAAAACCGCTAAAAAAACAGCGGAGTTGTTAGCTTGGCTTAAAAGCAAAAACATCACGCCTATCGGCACGCCTGAACTAGCGCGTTACAATCCGCCGTGGACGTTGCCATTTTTGCGCCGCAATGAGGTGATGGTGGCGTATTAAATCATTCGGGATGTGTCATGGACGATTTAAGGCTATGGCACACCAATCACTTTTAAATATTCTTCAAGCGTGATGGCGAGGTTTTCTAGCGAGTTTTTGGCTTTGGCTAAATCTGCGTCATTTTCTAAATGCAGTTTTTCTAGTAGAGATTTGTGTTCTTCAATCGCTTTTACATGTTCGTTAAATTTGTGGTCTTTTGGGTCGTTTGCCATGATGCTTTTCCTCTTTTTCTTACCGTTGAATTTTACTAGATTACAGTTTAATCATACGCTTTCTATAGGCTAATGGGTGATTTGCAAAGATGTTTTAGGCATGCCCTGCAACCCGCATGGATATTGGGTCTCACGTATGAATAACCAACTTTAGCTGGTATATTCTGTGGGGACAACCCTTGCGGTTGCAGGGCAGGAGTTTTAGCTTATTTTGGGCAATTTTCTAGTGAATTGATGTGCTAAATATTGACTGCGAGGCGGGTTCTCAGTATAGTGCCGGCCTTCGGCGTGTAGCGTAGCCTGGTAGCGCGCCTGCTTTGGGAGCAGGATGTCGGGAGTTCGAATCTCTCCACGCCGACCACATATAAAAAGGGGCTTCGGCTCCTTTTTTGTTTTTAAGATTGATGGTGTTGCATGGAATGTGTAAGCAAGAAGTAAAACAAATTGACGGGTTTGTGTTTTACGGCTAAATTTCATTCACCTATTTTGGTTTACCAAGTGTAATTTACTAAGTTTGATTTATCACGTTCAACTCTAAGCAAAGCCCTTTTACCATGATGACCCCGATTACCGATATTCATTCTGTTTCTGAAGCGATTCGTGACGCGGTTGCGCCTGTGTTTTTACTTACCGGAATAGGCTCTATTCTTGGCGTGTTAATCGGGCGTTTGGGTCGCTCTATTGATAGAGCGCGCTTGTTAAATGATATGCCGAGTGAGAAGCGTGCAAAGGTGAGCGATGAGCTGGCGATTATCGTTAGGCGCACCAAATGGCTTAGGCGTGCAATCGGCTTGGCAACGCTGGCGGCTTTGTGCGTATGCGTTTCGATTGTGGCTTTGTTTATCTCGGTGGAATCAGGTTTTAAAATGCCGCACATTGTATTGCTGGCATTTATATCTTCTATGTTCTCGGTCATTTTGGCTTTATTGTGTTTTTTACGCGAAATTGTGCTGGCTTCGCGCGAGGTGATTGTGCCGTTTAAGTACGAAGAATAATAAATTTCAAATATTTTCTAAATTTATTCAATCAAACTTGGAAAAATTTCTAAATTTCATGTAATATGCGCACCTCGTTAGTCAGGCAGGGTGCTTAGCTCAGTTGGTAGAGCGTCGCCCTTACAAGGCGAATGTCAGCGGTTCGACCCCGTTAGCACCCACCATTATCCTGCAAGTGTGACTATCGTTTTTCTTGTTGTTTTAATAATAAGTGAGCGAGTTTAAATACGTTTTGTTTAGTTAAAAACGTACCGTTTTGGAGTGGTAGTTCAGTTGGTTAGAATACCTGCCTGTCACGCAGGGGGTCGCGGGTTCGAGTCCCGTCCGCTCCGCCAGCAAGCCTAACGATGGGCAAACCGTTGCCCATCGTTATCAATTTTTCTAGTAATAACTCCCCAAAGCTGCCTAAATGACCTGCCCTGCGACCCGCATGGATATTGGCTTGCAGAGCATGTGTTTTACAAGTTTAAAACATAAATCTTCGTACATTTTGCTAATAAAAATGCTTTAAACCCGTTTAATTTTTGTTGTAATTGCTAAAAATTGGGTGTATAAAATCACTGTAGTCTTGAATATTTAATTGATTTGAATAACCCTAAATGGAGGCACTTATCAATTGTTCTGTAGTTCAATTTCTATAGCATGACCTACGCCATTCAATTGGTATACTCGGCACCCCAACAGCCGAAAAACTCTCAATTCAATTTAGTTATTGTTGGCATATTTAAGCGGTATGATGTGTAAAAATTCATGGAAATGTCATCAATGAACAAAATATTGCTTTGGCTAATGCTTAGTTTTTGGTTTATTGATTTAGCTTATGCTGTGACTCTAGAAGAGCAATTTACTAACAAGCAATATGAACAGTTCTTGCCTGCTGCACGTGCAGATGCCGCTAAAGGCAACGTAGATGCTTTGTTTCTTTTAGGTAAAGCCAATCATTTGGGCTTAGGTGTGCCAGTAGATTTGGCGCAAGCCAAAACGCTGTATGAGCAGGCGCGCGAAAAAGGGTCGGCGCGTGCAAGCCATAATTTGGGCTCGATTGCGTTAGATGAAGGCCTAAAAGATGATGCAATTAAGCTATATGAAGAGGCGCTGAGCCGCGGTTTAAAATTCCCCACACTTTATAATTTGGCTAAAGCTTATAACGTCTCACAAGAAACGTTGAATGGGTTTGATCCGTGGGATGCGAAGAAAATCGCCGATAGCATAATTCAATCAGGCGATTATTATGCGGAGGCTTACACCTTAAAACCAGAGGACAAGGGTTACGATTTAGTCTCGAGGCAATATCTGCGTGCCTATTTAGTGGTGAACAATGCTCATGCCTTATTGAAAGAGCACTTTGATTTAGCCGCATTGCGCAAGAAAGCCGCGACTTGGTTGCAGATGGGTATGGATAAAAATGACGCAACTTCTTGGACAAACTATGGCGCCTTGCAGTTAGAGGATAAAAATTATCCTGAGGCTAAAGCGGCCCTGCAAAAAGGCGCGGCACAAAATGTAGGCGTTGCTTATTTACATTTAGGCGAAATGGCAGAATCAGGGAAAGGTCAGCCAGTCAATAAAGATGAGGCTATCGAGTTTTATGAAAAAGCCACGCAGTTGGGAGTTGAAGAGGCGCGTCCAAAAGCTCAATATTTATTGAACGAACAATTGGAATATACCAGCGATGTAGCAAAATTAGAGCAGGGTGTTAATCGATTAAATACCCTGAAAAAACCAGATGATTATGATTTTAGTGATTCACCATTTTCACCACAATCAAGGCTTGCTTCCATCAAAGCTTGGAATGCTTTGATGGAGAAGCAAAAGCAAGCGGCTAAACCATTACCCGATTTACCCTTGATTTTAAATGCCTGTGAGCTAGATTTAGACCAGCATTATGGCAGCCACTATAATTTGGGCTGGAATACTGCATGGAGACTGGTGGCGTACCCACAAACAGGTGAACCTGAGATGCTAAATGTTGAGGGATTAATTAGCAAAAAAGGTTGTGCATTTAACGAGCATTTGCCACCAATGGCACGAACTTTTTTGGAACAGGGCGTTGTGCTACTCCTACAATTTCCAAATCACACATTGCCGCTATATTGGCAAAAAGACAGTAAAACAGTGACTTTAAAGCTAATGCCTATCGGTTCGCCTTCACCTAACTTTTAAACGCATATTCTGCTTTTTATTGGAGGTTGGATCGAGTATTTAAATTATTTTCTTGGCCCTAAAAAGTCTGACTTCCCAAGTTCCACCCCATTATGGCGTAAAATATTGTAAGCAGTGGTCACGTGAAAATACACATTGGGGTTCACCCATTTAAGCAGGTAATCTTGCCCTTTAAATTTTAAATCGACTTGGCGCACAGTAATGGTCACTTCACGTG
>NZ_JABFRA010000084.1 GCF_013141425.1 Methylotenera sp.
TGGTGGTGAAAGAGTCAACAAAACATCTTCTTGCAGACCTTTATCTACATAGGTTTAAGTATTTATTAAAAATATGTTACCCCTAAAGTTACCCCAATTGTTTAAGTTTACTCATAACATTTGCTAGTTATTACTCGAAATCTTAGCTTCGGTTTTAGCCTCAATTAAAGTAATTAGGTCTTCTTGAGTAATTTCGTAAGCGCTAAGTTTTTTTGCAGTTTTTTCTGTTTCTTTTAACATTGCTTGATGCACGGATTTATATTTTTTTGCTATTCCATCGGCATGAGCTTGATGAGCAGGTAAAGTACGATACATTGCAAATATATCTATAACTGATGGATTGCTTAATTGATTAATTTTTCTTTCGTTCAAGAGCGTCCATTTACATGTAACTGAGGTGCTACCAATTAACAGCTTTTCACCAGTATATTTTATAACTAACGGGTTGGTTGACAATGGAACCATCGCTATTGCATTGACAATAGAATTGCTAAACTCTGCTTTACCATGCCACTCCCCTGTTGCGCGAATATTAACGAGTTTTTCATCACTTTCAATGGTCAATATTCCATCAAAAAAAGATAAAACTGCTGGTGGAATAATAGGTTTTTTCTTGGCATTTTTTCTTGGAACGCCAAGTTTAAAAGTTTTCATTGCATGATTGAACTCTTTTAGGCTAACGGTTATGAGATTGTTCTGCATATTCCCTGCATCCTTGATTTCATTTAAGTCAAAGCTTAACCCAAACACAACTAATAATATACTCTTGGTAGCCTGTTCAACAGTAATCAACGTTCACGGAACGTGAACAATGGAAATAAATGAACAAAAGTGTTGACTGTGATGTTCAATTTAATGTAATGTTCACGTTACGTGAACAAAAGTATTAAATGAACAAAATGGAATTGTATAACCTTAAAGATAAAGACATGCTAGATCAGGCGATAGATGCTCTGAGGCAAACTGCTGGATTGCATATTAAAGTGACTAAGTACGAGGCACTAAAAATGCAAGCGGATGCAATTATCCAAGTTGAAATTAATAATAAAAATTACGAGTTTGTTCTTGATGTTAAACATGTTGACCGTTTTACTACGATTGGCCAAGTCAAAAACAGACTAGAAGCTTTTAACCTAGAGCCATTACTTATCGCACCTAAGCTGACAGATGCAGCAGCTAATAACTGTAAAGAGCTGGGGCTTAATTTTATTGATTTGGCGGGTAACGCTTATATTAATGAGCCTGGGTTATTCATTTTTATTAAAGGACAAAAGCAAGAGCTAAATCAAAATAACCCGATGAACTACTTCAAGGGAAACAAAGCGCTTACGCCTACCAATCTGCGTATGGTGTTTGCGTTGTTGTGCAACCCTGAGATGTTGAATGCGCCTTATCGTGAAATCGCCAAAGTAGCAGGCATTGCGCTAGGTGCCGTGGGCTGGGGGTTTAATGACTTGGCTGCTAGAGCGATGACGCTTGGGGATGGTAAGAAAAATAATCGCGTATTGATTCAGCAAGAAAAACTGATTCAAGAATGGGTAACAAACTACCCCATTAAATTGCGCCCCAAGTTAAACCCAAGACGCTTCAGGGCAAATAATATGGATTGGTGGAAGCATCTAAATGTTAAGCAATACGAAGCCCAATGGGGTGGCGAAGTGGCGGCTGATAGGCTTACACATTACCTAAAACCAAACTTTTACACCTTATACTTGCATGGTAAAGAATTTAAGAAAAATATCAACAAGCTGATTGTTGAAAATAGGCTTGTGCCAGACCCATATGGTGATATTGAGTTATTAGAAGCTTTTTGGGATTTTGATGATGCAGACTTCTTGCCAGAGACTGTACCCACTTTGTTAGTCTATGCCGACCTTATTGCAAGCAATGACCCACGTAACTTAGAGACGGCAAAAATGATTTATGACAGGTTAATCCAACATGCAAATAATTAAACCTATTAAGCCAGTTGGTGTACTGACAGTTGAAATTGTGCGTGAAATAAGCGCGGTAAGCAAAGCAATGGGATTAGAGTTGCTGTTGGTTGGCGCACAGGCAAAAGTGATTCTGCTAGAAAATATCTACGGCTTAAACCCTGGTCGTGCAACGGGCGATATTGATTTTGCATTTGCGGTTGAAAGTTGGGATCAATTCCACCAAATTAAGCAAAACTTGATCGCCACAGGCAAGTTTAAAGAGCTGTCAAAAGTAAAACAAAGGCTAGTCTATCAATCTAGCTTAATTGAGCATGGTTTTGTTGTAGATATTATCCCCTTTGGGGCTGTGCAGGATGATAACAACATGATTGCATGGCCGCCAGAGTTAGATGTGGTGATGAGTGTAAGCGGCTATCAAGAGGCACTAGAATCAGCGCTATTGGTTGAGCTAGATACCGACTTAGCAATTAAAGTAGTCTCGTTGGCTGGGCTAGCAATATTAAAGGTATTTGCGTGGTCTGAGCGTGGCACAGCTACAGAGAATAAAGATGCGCTTGATTTGCTTACGCTGCTGCGCGCATATCATGAAGCTGGCAATACAGACAGAATCTATGAAGTTCCACCGCCAGAGGCTTTAGAGGCTATGAATTACGACCCAGAGTTGATGGGTGCTTGGCTACTTGGTTACGACGTTGCAGCCATTGCTGACCAAAGCACCATTGAAAAAATGGCTGAACTTATTGATAGCAAAAAAGAAAACCTGATAGTGCAAATGGCAAAATCTCTGCCAGGGAATGACGGCGCTTTGGATGCTGCTGAAGCCTTGCTATCAAGTTTCACGCAAGGCGTTCAGCAAGCTACTACAAAAAAAGAATTAAAAGCTAAATTACTATAGCGTTATATTCTGCTTCAGATATATCAAAGTTTGGGTCGATAACTTTTACTTCTACATAACTCAAGTTGTAGAGTTTATAGCTCATGTAATCAATCTTATGCTCAATATCTTTTGTATCCAAATTTAGCTTTTTATTTTTTAATATTAAATCAATTAAATCTGAGAATTTCTTTTGAACTAAATAGTTTGCTGATGCGATAGGTAGTTTTGATACTTGGTTCTCAAAATATTCGAAAACACCACTTCCAGTTTGCTTACCGATTGATTTGTACCTGTAGTTTAAAATTTTAGAGTTAAGTAGAGCCAGAACGTACTTAATATTGAATTCTTGATTTGTTGCAAAAATTGCAGTTGTATTAGTTAAACCAATAAAATCATTCGTTTCGTCAAGACAAAAAACATTTTCTTTCGCTCGGTAAGAGCACCATATTTTTTCATGATGATAGAATTCTTTATGCATTGGTCTGCTGTAGCGCCACCATGCTCTACCCTCATTTTTGACAGTAGCACGACTTTCTAATTTTAACTTGTGCGCGTTTAAATGGTTTTTAACTTCCACAGGTAAGTTGCTAAAACTTTCAGCATGCTCAAAATAAATTAGATACTCAATTGAATCTTTATGAGTATATTTCTCAATAATTTCACCACTCATTCTTTTCTTTATGATTGATTTATTAAAGTTTTCGGGGTAATTGTTAAAACAAAACACCTCGTTCGCTGCAGTTTCCATTCCTTTGCCAACTTTAAATATTTCCCCAAGTCTCCTATGCTTAGAATCAATTTTGTTGATTAGATTGTCTTCTAAACTATTAACTAGAGCGAAAACATTATCTTTCCTAAAGTTAATTGAATAGTAATTTTCATTTTTTCGAAAGTCGCCTAATAAGGTATTAATCTCGTAACTTGATTCTTTAAAGTTTTGAACAACTGTCTCACCTTTCTTATGTTTATCCATAAAAATCATCATGGATGTAATGCTTGCGCTGTTGAAAACCATATACCGTTCAAAATTAATAATTTTTTGAATAGGTAAATTATCAATCATGAAATTACGAAGTTTTTTCGCTTTATCTGAAAAAAGCATCGCGTTTGAAATAATGAAAGAAACCTGGGCGCTTGTGATCTTTTGAGCCACGGATATGAAGTAAAAGAGAATGTCACTTTTGTCCATGTAGACTTCAGGATATTTTCTTGGTAATAATTTGAGCATTTCAGATCCGGCCCCAAATGTATCAATATTAAAATAGGGCGGATTGCCTATTACAATATCGAAGCCTCTTCGGTCGGCAATATCTTTAATCAAAATTTCAGCAAAGTTAAGTCTCCAATCAAAGAAATCTAAAGGGATCTCGGGGCTATTTTTTAAAATATTTAGGTTAACTAATTGTTGTTTATAACCTGCGATTTGCAAATCACCTTCTAACTTTGCAACATCAAGACTCTTTTTTGTACCTTGCTTTGGTGTTATTGCGCCACCATTTTTTATCATTAAGTTTAGTTGTTCAATTAACAAATCAATTTTTAAATCTCTGATTTTGGTTGCGTGCTCTTTTTTTCTTGTTGATGGATCAAAAAACTCTTTTTGTAATTGCGAGAGCTGCTTGAGAATTGCTTGGATTTTGTTAGCGTCATCCGCGCCAAACAGTCCTGTGTCTTGAGGTTTGACGTCCCAATCAATTTCAATAACTTCATTACCCAGCTTGCTGATTAAGCTATTACCTACCACAATTTTGTAATCCAAATTAGGCAAGGGCTGTGGTTCTGGCTCATCGACCACTAGGCTAAGCCAGAAGCGTAAGCGTGCAATATCTACTGCACCACGTTCAATATCTACCCCATAAATGCTGTTTTGAATAATATTGAGTTTTACTGTTGCTGGCTCAAAGGTTGTTAAGTCACCATGCGTAAATGTGTGTATGGTTTGTTTGGCGGTAAAAATCTCAAGTAACAACCCCATTGGGAATGCACCTGAGCCAATTGCAGGATCGCATACTTTTACTTTATCTAATGCCTCATTAAATTCAGCAGCATGTTCAATTACAGCTTGTTTATCTTCATCGCTCAATTGTTTTTTGAGTAGTTTTTCTATCAGACTACGGTTGATCATTTTGCCAGTGGATCGTGCTGATTGTGCAATCTCTAATACACTTTGTCCAGTGCGTCCTTCATTGGCAGATAGAAAGCTTGCCTGTTGTGCGTTATCAAAGCTGATAAAGGTATCTTGTTGCACCTGATAATTTTTGCCTTCAAACCAAGTGGTGAGGTATTCAATCAGGCTTTCTTGGCACATGTAGTGCACAATTTCTTTTGGAGTGTAGTACGCGCCTTTGTCTTTATTATCTTCTAGTAAATTTTCAAAAATATGTCCCAGCATTTCTGGGTCAACCGCTACGGTGTGGTCGTTAGGGTCATCTTCATAAATGGTGAAGTTGTACTGATCAAAAAAAGTAAAAAGGTCTTTAAATAATTCTGCCTCAAATATGAGGCCACGTTGATTGGGGTCATCTTCTTCAAACAAGCCGCCATTTAGGTAGGGAACGCGTGTTTTCTCGCCAGGGATGACTTCTGCTAAGTCATCTGGCCGTGGTTGGTTGAGTGTTTCAAAAAATAACTTACTTAAATACTCACTATAAAAAATGCTTGGATTGCGACAATTAGCCAGTAAGCGGCTTATAAAGTCTGGTTTTCCGTTGCCCCATTTGTCATGCAGCGGAACACCTAGCCAGCCCTTTTTTTGAATGAAGTATAAGAAAACAATGCGGCCAAGCAGCTTTTTACAAAAGTCACGTACATCCTTTTCATTATTATTGAAAATAGTAATGAGTTGCGTGTTGGGCGCATGCTTAACAACCTCCTCCCATTTGCCAGATACCTTTTCTAGGCGCTTGCCAGTTAAATATTGCACAAAATCTTGGTAGTGATCTTTGTAAGTGTCAAAAAACTCCTTAGACATTTTTTCAACAGAGAAGGCTTCTTTAATGTCATCTAGTGTGGCATTGCTTGCCTTATCTTGTAGCTTGCTAAACTGGATTGCGGCTGTACGACAAGACTCATTTTCACCAAGCACATAGGTGTAGCGCTTAGGTTCTGTTTTATTGTCTACATATTCGCCAGCCTCATTAAAGGTTTTGAGTTCTGATACATAGCTAAATCGCCAGCTTTTGTCTTGTGGGTGGTGGTAAACAATAAATGCTGCGTCTTGTTGTTTCCAGTGCGGTTTTAACAGGTTACGCAAACCTACACGGTTGCGCTCTAATACAACGTTGTCTGCCAGTGTTACTTCATATACCGCAATGTTTCTGCTGATTCCACTTTGTATAATGGTGATGCTACCAATTTGAAGTGCTTGGCTTGCTACAGTCGCGTTAATGCCTAGTAATGGCGTTGGATTGCTAAAAAAGTTGCTGCTGGTAAACAGCTCACTTAAAAAAGTTTTCCAGCGTGTGCTGCTATATTGAGAGTTCAATATGTCTTGAATAGCGCTAATTTTTTCTTGTTGTGTAGCCATAAGTTACTTAAACGATTCTGAAAGTATGAGTTGTGGTTTAGCAAATTTTACGGCAACGTCTTTGCTTACCTCGTCATCTTTAATGTTGTATTCTGCTGCGATTAAATCTACGTCCTTCAAAAGCTGTAATGGGTTAGCCCCTTTCTTGGCAGCCTTTTGGAGCTTATCTATTTTGTCTGGTAGTTTGGTGTATCGACCGATTTCAATTAACGCTACTAATTTTTTGATATAGTCTTGTTGCTTCTCTGAAGCGATAGGTAGTCTAGCCAGCTCTGCTAAGAACTTTTTCACGCGCATTGCCTTTACACCAAGTGCCGTTGGCTCATCACGTTCTATAGCGTAGTCTTGCTCCACCTGCTCAAAATGGGTTAATGCTTGTTGCACGTGATCATGGTGCTGCTCAATCAATGCTGCTGGCTTTTCTGCTTGATCTGCTTTAAATAACTTAAATGCCTCAAGCGGTGTAATTTCTGTTGGTTTAGATTCTTCTATCCAGTAAAACTCTAACTTGTGAGAGGTCTTTAAAAATGCAGCCGTACCATTAGCAACTTCTGGCCGTCCACTATCTTTTGCTACGCGGCCAGTGCGGCTTTTCATCGGTAGTTTTCTGATTTTTTCAAACCAAGCGCGGTTTTCCTTTTTGAATTGGCGTAATTCGTGCAAGTATTTTAAGCGCTCATCTTCAGCTTCTTTGTATTCTCCACTGAATAATTTGCTTTCATCCATAATTTCATCGGTAGAGAAAATTTGGTTATCTTCGCCAAAGGTTGCATGGAAAGCCTGAATTTTCATGAAGGCAGTTTGCGTGAGTTTAATTTGCTCGTTACCTTGGGCTGAAGGGTAAAACACGTAGTTGTATATTTGCGTGGCTGAAGTGCCAATACGATTAACCCGCCCAATACGTTGCATTAGTTTGGTTGAGTTCCAAGGAGTGTCGTAATGGATAACTACATTGGCGCGGTGCAGGTTTACACCTTCTGCAAGCACTTCAGTGGTGATAATGATGTTGTAATCGTTTTTTTGCTCTTTACCTTTTTGTTTATCAATCTCTAATGGGTAGTTTGCATCAAAGTTTTCAACAATCGTATCGTATTTTTCGCGGCGGTTTTCACTGCTGATCACCAGTAAATCTTCTCTGCCAGCATCTATTAAGGCTTTGCTTAAATAAGTAACAGTATCTTTTGATTCTGAGAATATGACCAATTTGCCGTTAAGGTTGGTTTTAGGGTTTAGGAATTCGCTGCTTAATTTGTGCAAAAACTCTTTTAACTTAGGATCATCTTTAACAGCATCCCAGGCTTCAACAAGCTCATCTAACAATACGGCGTCGTGCTGCAATTGATCTACAAATTCTGGTGCAAAGTTATCAGCCTTAAACTGTTGGTTTTTAGGTAGGTCAGCGCTAATTTTTTCAATCTCGGCGGCGATTTCTTCGTCGGTAAGGCCTTTATCCATCAACTTATTAATATCGAGGTCTGGCGCGATAAAAATCTGGTCTTTAGCAAACATGTCGATCATGCGAGCGTTTGCTTTTTGGAACGTTTTTAGTGAAGATTTGAATGCATAAAAGCTGCTTTCAATACGCTTAACGAGCTGTGTTTTAATAATAAATGCGAGCGATTTAGAAATGCGCTCCGCATTTTCGTAGTTTTCTTGAAACTCAGGTTTTAAACTGGCTACCGCTTGGTAGCGAGCGTAAGTCAACTTGGTTGGGTCTGTTAAGTAGTCTACAGTCTTAAGGAATAATGCTGATAAAACAGCATCCATAAAGTATTCCACTTTTTTCGGCGGGTTCACTTTAGGAAATACAATACCTTGTTCTTCTAAGTCTTGCTTGTAAGCAGGAATGCTCTCTAAGTCGGTGCGTGAGCGTCTAATCGTAATTGGCTGAATAATATTTTTGCGTATATCAGCGTATATGTCTCTGAGCTTTTCAACGTCTAATGCATCTTCTCTTTTTAAATCTTTGTAATTTGAAATATGTCGATTAAAAAAAGCGGTTAAATTAGCTATTGGTAGAGTTGATTGTCTTGGCTCTTGGAACAGGGTGACTTGATGCAATATATCGTCTGGACGATTATTAAGCGGTGTTGCAGAGACTAAGATAACCTTTTTCTTATCAACAAATTTTTCATCTGCAATGGTTCCTTTGTTTGTGCGTGGCGCCTTGCAAATCTTTTGCAGTTGGTCGAAAGCGCCAGAAGTGTGATTTCTGAACTTGTGCGCCTCATCTACAATGATTAAATCGTAGTCTTCTTTTAGCCAATAATCTTGATGACCATCTAGAATTCTTTGCAGGCTGCCATTACTAATAAATTTTACATATCGGTCTAGCTTGAATTCTCTAAATGTATTTTTCCAGTTCTTTTCTACAGCTGGCGGGTAAACGACTAAAATTTTAGTAAAGTCGCGACCATTTTTCATGATGAACTTCTTCGCGACAAGCGTGGCAATGATTGTTTTCCCAAGACCGACAACATCCGCTAGTATGAAGCCATTGTGCCTAAGTAGCATGTTGAAGCCTTCATTTACCGCATCAATTTGATAGCTTAGTTTTTTAAATTGATCGGGCAAATCGCCTAATGCGTCTGGGTCGTAATCAATGTTTTTGTCAAAGTACTCTGTGAGTACCTTAACGTAAAGCTCGAAGGGCGTTACTGTGTCGTTGAGGTGCGTTTGTTTTTTTACATCCTGGACATCCACTGGTAGTAATGGAATGGATTCTGCCCAAAGCTTTTCAAACTCATCAGTTGCAAATTTTACGTCTTGATAGTCGTTTAGCTGTACGTTAAATTCATAGTTATGCATGACCCCAGAGCCAAGCCCTGCATCAGTAAAGTTTGATGAGCCTGTTATTACAGTTGCCTGCGTGTGTTCATTAAACGGGTCTGGTCTAAATATGTAAATTTTTGCGTGTATTTTTTTATCAGGGTGGGCGCGAACTTCAATTTTCTTTGTGATTAGATCATCTATAAATTGCAGTATGCCGTCTTCTGTTTCTTTGTCGTAATTGGCTTCAGAGATGTCTTTTTTCAGGTCATCAATAAACTCGTCTTTAGTTTTTTCACTGTTTCTAAAAAAATCTAAGCCTTTGTCATTTGCTTGCGCAAGTAGCTTGTCGACATTGATGCCTACTAAAATTCTGATTTGAGGTACATGGAGTAAAAAAGGACGTACTTTAAAGTAGCCAGAAGAGCGAAAGTATCCTACGAGGCTATCAAAAAACTTAATGTTTGGATTGTATGTTAATACCCCTTCAAACTTACTAATCAGGGTATTTTCATTTTCGTTTGTAAAGAATTTAGTAGTCATCAGTAGTATTGTTTTTATAGATATTTAAACAGCATTCTAGTCGATATTTGAGTTTTGTTCATGACTATCCACATGTCGATAAAAATGAGTTTTATCGACATGTTTTTTTAATGTGTCGATGTAATCGACAAAATTAGATAGTGGATTGTCTCTGAAACTAACATGACGTGATAAGAATATGGCGTTTTCTTATCACGTCGCGAGAAATATGCAGAGAATTTGCAATTATCTTTACAGATAAAAACAGGGGCGCATGCCCCGTATTTTTATACCCCTGCCGCGTTGGTGCAAGTGTAAGTTTGGTTGTTGTATTCAAATTCCACCAAGTCGCCGCCTATTTCGCAATCTCTAGCAAACTTGTCATAGTCAATATAATAGCGGATGCTCTCTGGCACCTCATGCAGCCAGCATTCATCAAACAACTCTTCGGCAGCATCACGTAAGCTAGATTTCGTAATGCTTGGTTCATCCACCTTGTCTAAAGCCTGGCTTAAATTGTAACCAACAACATTGAGTAAGTAATACAGGTTAATTTTTTCATGGTCGTCTAAGGTTTCAATGTCATCAAACCATTTGTTTAGATTGGCTTGGTTAATGGCGCATGCATTAAATAGCGCGGCATCATCACCATCAATAAAATCAATCTCAAACTCTTCAACTTGGTTTCCGTATCGGTCGGTTAAGTTAGCTGATTTTTCAATAAACTCATCATTATCATTGAAATAAAAGCCTGCTGCATCGATGTTGTACGGGTTGGCATAAAGTGTAGTCATGGTTCAATCTCCTAAAAGAAAAGCGGTTGCAGTTAAAAATCTGCTCTTTGCTCGTCTTCCCCATGGGGAACGGAAAGGGGGATTGTTTTTTTTGTGTGCAATGATTTAGAGCAGGCTGATTTGCCTACTCCTGATCGATATTTCGTTTGCTGCTCCCCGCTCACTTCGACTGGCGGGGCAGAAAACGAAAATCAGGGGTGGGGTTGCCTGCGAATTGCTTGGGCTTGGCTTTTAGTGCTGACGAAATTTGCAGCAGGAATGACAACTGGGTTTGGTTGGCGTGATGGTGCTAGGCAGTGCTTTTATAGTGGTCAATTTTGCTTATCAGAATCTTCTTTAGCAACCGTATTTCTATATTTGTCAAACCATGTAGCCACTCTAAAAACCGCGAATGTAGCTGCCACTGCTGTCATAATTGCATATATAAAAAGAAGAAAGCTAAATGCATATAAAAACGGTGCAACCTCTTCATGTATTAGCGTTTGAGAGATATTGAATTGTATAAATAAATCCTGAAGCCATTGAATTTTCGATATTGGAAAATTCATGGCTTTAGCGATGATAGCTGCAAACAAAGCTAGTAATTGAATCATTATAAAATGCGCAAAAGTTGCACTAACTTCAAGGTAAGGGCTATGTTTACTATTGTCGTTATTCTCAGTAATTAGATGACGAAATTTTTCATCGCCAAACCCCAACCATATTGCATAACCACCCAAAGCAAAACCTATAATGCTAGGCAGCACTGAAATAGCTATATCCCACCAAGCTTCATTTTGCCAGTATTGAGACATTAATACCGTAAGAATTATAGAAAAATGGAAATAAGGGGAAAATGCTAGCGCTTGCCATCCACCATAAATCGACCAGTACAGTTTTATGACTCTGTACACTCCAATATAAGGTGCTGTAAATTTCTGAAGCATAGCTTATGGACGGCCGATAATCTGTTGAAGCAGTTCAAATGCTTTGGATAGAAGCGCCTCTGAGCGTGATTGCACTTTTGGATTATATTCGGCTTTCTCTAACAAAGGATGAGCTGCCGTAGATACGTTTATTGTATTCCCAGTTTGATCTTCCCCTCTTCCTGAAACTTTGCCGTTTGACTTTGCTATTTCTGCCAATGCCTTAATATCTTCGCTAGGATTTAGACCTTCAGAGTCCTTTGATACATATTCTGTTATTTGTTTGTCAGCATTAATGTTGTCAAGTTTTTCAAAAAGTCTCTTTTGAGCCTCTTCGTGATCATCGGGGTTAGGAGGTGTAACCTCTATAATTAGGCTTTTCAGGCGAGGCATACTGAAAATCTTCTCAAGTGACTCACTACTAGGTTCAATTGTAATGTTGATTTCACCATATTTTTCGACAAGCGTTTGAGCCAAAAAAATGCTAGACAGCATTTTTTCTGCCTGCCCAGGACTGAAGTTCTCTTTACTGTCTTTAGAAATAAAAAAGAGCCTATGTTTGCTAGGTATAAAGATGAACGGGAAAATTTGAAAATGCGGTTTTAGATTGCTAGGTATTTTTATCTCGGCAATTTCTTTTTCATCCGCTAATTTTTGCTCTTCAGTGTTAAACCATTGACCATCAATTTTTAAATCAAAAAACTTATAAAGTTCACCTTTAATAACATTTCTTTTATCTATTTCTTCAATTCGACATGAGCCAATCATGCCAGCAAAATCACCTCTTAGGTTCGTTTGTAGCCTAAGGTTAAATGCCTCTTGAAATAGTTCTATATATCGCTCTGGGCTATGAGGGGCTGGCATTACAATGTTCAGCGCGGCAACAGTAATTATTTTCATGAGGCGTCCAACTTCTTGGTTTTTATTCCCAGAATAGTAACAGAGTTTCTTATGTTTAAATATAGGCAGACCGCCCACCCCAAGGTGAGTGAAGCTATTTTTCTGCCCAAGCATAAAAATAGCTGTGTCTGTTTTAACTACCGACAGGTGGTTAAAATTGTCACTCGTTCAGAGTGGCAACTTAAGCTGCGATAGCCGCACCCTAGTGCGGATAAGACCTTGTTAGCGAAGCGTTCGCCCCAGCGAAACAAGGGCGTGCGTAGCTGCCGTCGTCGGTGACAGCTCAAGCTGGCGCTCGACCAAAGAAGATAATATGCAGCGTCCAGCGAAACCCAGAACATCGTGGCGGGCAACTTTTAGTAAGCGTGTCTGCGCCAGCAGATTCGTGTCTAAATTGTTGTGTTTTCTTCTTTGGTCGAGCGCCAGCGACGGCGACGGCAGGTGAATTTGATAGATGGCAAGCGTACAGCGCAGACAACTATCAAAGAGGCTGAAAGCCTCCAAGAGTGGTAGTCGTCCAGACTGCTCGCGTGAGGTGAATGCTTGTGCTGCCTAGCGTCCAGCAAGGTAGAGCAAGTAGAGGATGGCTTCCTAAAAGCTTGTGCAGCCCAACTGCATAGGCTTTCGCTTTTAAATATAAGGCGTTTAAGATGGTGAGCATACTTGGGTAAGTTGCATGGGAAAGTCGTTTATCCTATGGTGCTTATCCAAGTATGTTGTCCATTCAGCCTGATTTAGATGGCCAGGTATCTAGTGCATACACTGGAAATCTGGCACGATGCTTTTCTGTAATGGGTACGCGTTCACCTGCAACGGGTACTGACTTAATGAGCTCAAACATCCGTATAAGCCTAGGTGCAAAACTTGCATCTGGGCACACGTAATATACTTTGGCATATTCATCTCGCTTCATCATTTGCAGGTAAATCGCAAAGATGGCTTCATAGCGTTTTAAAGTCTTGATGCTACGTTCTAGTTCTATAGCCACGATCTGGCCTTCAGTATTGGTGGCTATGGCATCAGGCCGCTTTTTAATGTCTTTAGGTAAACGATTGCCAGGAATCCAGTTTGTCCAGCCTGCACGTTCTGCTATGAGTCTTGCACGTTGAATGTCTAGGTAATGCGCAATAGTCATGACGGATAGTTTGCTCGGTTCAAAGTATGGCCTGATTTGCATCGGTTCATCATCACCCCATGCAAAGGCTAGCCCTTGCGGGGTGATACCCCAAAGGCTTAGTCTTAACGCAGTGACTTTGAATCTCAGTAAAAACCCATCACGCTCCATTTGGCAAACAGTCTTGAATGCGGCTGGCTCTGACAAACCTAGCATGTTTGCTAGGTTTGTCAGATTGCTCCAAGTTTCATCACGTAAAAAGCGCAATATGACCTCACGTTTGGATTGCGCTCGTGCGCAGCGTTGTTGGTATGAGTTAATCAACATCGAGCATACTCTGCGCGGTGGTAAGTGACGCATTACTCATTTTGAGTCCAGCATCAGTTGGCTGTGATGTTTGCTTAATTGCAATAGGTGTTGTCGCTTTAGTGCTTTTATTGACCAAAATAGGCGATGTAAAAAAGAACTTAGCTAGACCAGCGCCAAACAAGACAGCGCAACGTTCTGGTAAGGCTTGCAACATATTAGTATCAATCAAGTTACGTTCTGCTTGTCGCAGTGTACGTTCACCATTTCTGGTTTCTGTCAGCCCTGCGTTAGTCTTTACTTGACGTATTTCATCATCAACCAAAATTAAACCGCTCATGCGTGCAAGCCAGTCTGCCGTGTCAGGGTCTTGAACCATATAGGCCAGTTTAATCGCGCAGTTCTCATTGACGGACGCTACTACTGAGTCTGCGTCTAGGTCTGCTGGGCAGTCACGCAAATCGCCTAATGATTGGTGTGCAATAATGACGTGGGCGCGTTTGTCACGAATAGCGCCCAAAGCTTCTAGTGATGGGCGTGAAATCAGATATTTGAATTCATCCATAAACAGGCACACATGACGTGCAGATTCACGCTCACGTACTTCTATATGCTGAATCATGGAAAGTACAAAAATACGTTGTAACTTAAGAATGCGTGGATTTCGCATTGAGCCGCGCACGTAAATCACGGCACCTTGTTGCATGAGTTTTGCGAGATCTGCACCATGCGTAGTATTCACAGCATTGACTAAACCTATTTCCTCTAAGTCAGATACAAATTTTTTGCCTGCTTCTGCTATATCTGGTTGTTGTTCTATGAGTAATTGCAGCGTATTGATTAATGTTTTTTGATTGCTATAAGCTAGATTGGCAAATATGCGTGCTGCGCGCCTATCATCTAAGCGGTAAAAGTCTGCATCCGTGCCTTTTTCACCCAGTGAAAAGCCCGCGGATAATAGCTCTTCAATCTCGGTCTCGTTTTTGGCCTGTAATGGATTCCATTGCGCAGCCTCAGCAAGTAAGTCGATGTACACATAAGGTACACCTGCTTCTTGCGCAGCCTTATGCATTACGTGCGGTAAAAACTCATCGTTTTTAGGGTCAACTACGATGACACACTCACCAGATGATACTGCCTGAGTCAGCAAGACGCCTGCTGCAACACCCTTGCCAGAGCCTGTAGTGCCAATGATGTCTAGGTGGGTTTTTCGCCATTTATCCATGGGTATGTAAACAGGTTGCTTTTGTTCGTTGAGACCAAAGAACATGCCACGCTTTAAATTGAAGTATTTCTCTGGCGCATAAGCTTTCTGTGCGTTAGGTAAATGCACACCAATTTGGCGAATGTCGGTTTTTTTATTCCTCTCTACCCTGGATGTTTTAGTCAGTTTGTTTTTAACCATTTCAATGTATGGTGAACCATAGCGAATGATGAGCCACACCATGACAACGCCTGAAACCGCTTCGCCAATAAAACTCCACAGATAAAGTTCTGGCAAATGAAATTCAGTTGCAGCAAAGTAAAGTGAGACGTAGGGAATGGCAAAGTAAAAGCCAATCTGAAATAGCAAAGCAAGCATGGCGATGCCAGTAAAAAATCCACTGGCCTTGTTGTTGCGGTTAAGCCAAGCCAGTGCAATGCAAAAGCCGAATATCACACCGACGATAGGCCAAAACTGGTCTAGATAGTGAATCCACTGATTTAAAAATTCGATTACAAGTGCATTGAGTTTATTTGCTATGTTTTGCATGATTAATCCTTTTGATTTGTATTAGTTGTTGATTTGCGGCCAAGCACTTGGTGCATGGCTGCAAGGTGTTTTGGAATTTCGCTTGGATTACTGGGCTTGATTACTTCAGCCGCCTTTTTGAGTTGCACTAGCTTTGCTTGCTCTCGCGCTGCTGCTACGCGAACGCCTGCCTCTGGTAAGAATTGACCAGTATTTGCACGTGTAATGAGTGAACGTAGATAGCTAAGTGGTGCGCCAGTCACTTTGTTTGCGTTTAGACGAGCCGCTAACTCGTCCAAAACAGCCTGGGCTAAAGCAGAATCAATGACCTCTAATTGGGGTTTGGCAATCTCACGTTCTTGTGAAGTTAATTGCTTTGGAAAAATATAATCTGTACTACCACTAGGATTTTTGGCTACTTCGTTATCCTGTAGTAGTGGTCTTATATTTGCAGAACCTTCTAATTGCAAAACCTTAGGGGTTGATTCACCGATGCTTGGTGTTTCCGAAGCTTGGCTTTGCCGACAGGTGGAAAACCTATCTTTCGGTGGGTTTTGCTGATCTGCGTTATTTGCACTTGATAAAGAAGTTTCGATTGCCCAGTAGTCAGGGTTGTTTAATATCCACTGCTTACCTGTAATCTGGCCTGCTCTATAATTTTTTTGACTTACTTTATTGAGTGCTATTGCTTCTTCATTACTCAATTGTTTTGGCAATATTTTGATGGCACCAATATTGCGCAACTCTTTAAGATAACTCTTTAGTTGAGTCATCCCGCAAGGCGACATACCAACAATATGAGATGAGTAAAATACCCAGTCTGACGGGAAGTCCCAGAGCATTGCAAATAAGCCTCTGGCGCCATAGCTTAAGCGTGCATCACGCAAAAGCGCTCGCTTCATAGGTTTGGTAAAAGGAGTGTCTTCGCCATTGCGAAGTATTTGGATTCTACTCATAACAGCCACTACTTAGTACTTGCTAGAGCTTGACGAAGTTCACCAACATTCCACCCTGTGGTGCGAGGCGATAATTTTTTAGGTTTGGGAATTCTGCCAGACTTAACGCCACGCCAAACAGTTGCAGGTGAACAAGCGAATAGAGCTTTTACAACAGGTAGTCTTACGTTGGCCGAGTCAGGAAGCTGGTCAAAAAATTGAAGTGATTCTGAAATGTGTGTTGATTGCATAATATTTTTCTCCGTTTCTGCAAAGTGCAGGGCGGATCAAATATTAGTGCTGAGAAAATTCTATAAATCCAATTGGATCCAATTGGAAAAAATAGTTACGTTATTTGCTTTCTTTTATATTCTTTTAAGGGGCGGCCTTGTATATCTTTACTGCGATTTTGTAGAGCTTCAGGAATTTCTGAAAGCCTAGCTTTGATGGTGTCATTTTTCATTGTAAAACCAAAGTCTGTAATTAACCCATTAATTTTGTTGATATTTATCTGGTTTTCAACATCACTATCCATATCCATCCCTAATTTATGGGCTAGAGCCGCAATTATAAGTAGTGCACCACTGTGAACTTTGGAGTTAGGCTTGTCATCGTATTTAAGCCCTTTAGATTTGGCCGTATGCAAGTTTTCATTTTCTAATTTGCGCTCAAATTCTTTTAGCGAATTTAGACTTACAACTAAAATTGCATGACTTGGGATATTTGGCATTGGTTTGTAGTAACCATCATCAGGGTTTATGTTTTCAACTTTTACTACGTTGTCTAGAAAGGAATCTAATAGCAGTAATTCATTCTCTTCATCATAACTTTCAAGTTTTTCATAAAGACGATATGATTTATCGTCTCTTTGAATATAAATTGATGATTTACTATTTTTTAATTGTTCATCCTTATTCAAAGAAATTAGTAATCTAGATTTTATATATGCCTCTCCCGCGCCAAACAACTTCAAATCCCACAGACCATTAATTTTATGCAAAGGATGATAAGTTGAAATTTGGTAGCTATCATCTTTAAAGTTTACTTTATCATAATTATCGGAGGGAAACTCTGGGTGTACTTCAGAGAAAGGTTTGATGGAAACTTCCATAACAGAAACAATCTCAGTGAAATTTAATGATAGGGTTATATGATTGTCTAGTGCCAGTTGCAATATGTCTTTTGGTTCAACAGGCTCTGATAATAAGGCGTTTAAATATTTTGCAGCATCATCTATTGTTAACCAGCTCTTAAATTTCATTAAGTTTTTCAAAATTTCTCCTTAATATCTAACAATTTTTATTCTTGCTGCTTATTTTTGATGCTATCAAGATAGTCAGCCCACTGTTGCATCATAGCTTTGCGCTGCTCAATAAATCTAGTGCGATTATAAGCGCTACCAAGGTTGTCAGGTACTGTATGGGCAAGTTGGTGTTCGATAATATGCGGATCTACATTGAGGCGTTCATGTAATATTGTTCTAGCCATTGCTCTGAAGCCGTGACCAGTTATTTGTGTTTGAGTGTCATAACCCATGCGTTTGAGTGCTGCATTTACTGCGGCTTCACTCATTGGCCTTAAGGGTGAGTGCCCTCCTGGAAATACGTATTCTCTATGGCCAGACAAAGGGTGCATTACTTTTAAAATCTCAACGGCTTGTTTGGATAGTGGTACTAAATGGTCGGTTTTTGTTTTACTGACTACATAACGCCATTCACCAGCCTCTAAATCAATATCACTCCACTTTGCTTGCCTTAGCTCACTTGGTCTGGCGAAAACTAAGGGTGAAAGCTTAAGCGCACATTGAACGGTTACAGTGCCGTTAAACCCGTCAATTGCGCGTAGTAGCTCCGCTATATCTTTTGGGTCAGTAAAGGCAGCCATGTGTTTTGTTGTGGTTGCAGGTAAAGCGCCCTTAAGGTCATAAGTGATGTCGCGAATGGCTCGACCTGTTTGCACTGCATAGCGGAATACTTGACCAGCAGTTTGCAACGCTCTGTGAGCTGTTTCTAGTTTATTGAGGTTTTCTATACGCTTAACTACCTGAAGAAGCTGAGGGGCGGTTATATCGGCAATTGGTATATTGCCAATCCAAGGGAATAAGTAGAGCTCGAAGCGTCTGATCACTTTATCTTTGTGAGTCTCTGCTTTATTTTTCATGTGAGTGCTCCACCATTCACGCGCAACTAATTCAAAGCTATTTGCGGAGCTGAGAATTTTCTCTGCTTTAATTTGTTGCCGCTTTTCACTAGGGTCAATTTGATCATTGGCTATAAGCTTTCTGGCGTCATCACGCTTGTCTCTGGCTTGCTTTAGCGATACATCAGGATATGTTCCAAGTGAGAGTAGCTTTTCTTTGCCCTCAAAACGATACTTAAATCGCCACCACCTACCCCCAGCAGGGGTAACTTGCATGAATAAACCGTCTGTATCATAGAGTTTATAAGGCTTTTCAGCGGGTTTTGCATTCTGTATTGCGGTGTTTGTAAGTGCCATTTTGGGGTAACTTTCCGAGTAAAAAGCTCTAAAATAAGAGTTACCCCACAAAGTTACCCCAATTGAATGGGGTATGTCAAGGAATGTTGTGCGACGGGTTGAGGCAATAAAAAAGCCCCGAAGTCAATAACTACGGGGCTTTTAGAGGTGTTACGATACTTTGTGACACCATGTTGTGGTGGTGAAAGAGGGACTTGAACCCTCGACCCCAGGATTATGAATCCTGTGCTCTAACCAGCTGAGCTACATCACCGTTTAAACTGGTTGCTAAGGTTTAAATTCTTAAACTTTAGCAAGGGCGCA
>NZ_JABFRA010000022.1 GCF_013141425.1 Methylotenera sp.
GAAAGGTTCTAGTGCCATAGATTCGTTTCTAAGTCGGGTGTAGACCATGGCGCGGCCAGTCTTCCACGTCAGCATTAAGGTGAAAATAATCAAGCCTATAAATAAAGGCACCCAGCCACCATCAGGTATTTTTAATACATTCGCGCTAAAAAACGCAATATCGATCGTCAAAAACATGGCTACTAGCATGCCTGTGCGCAGTTTGCTCCATCCCCAAATGTTGTGGAATACGATGCCAGCAAGCAAGGTGGTGATGACCATGTCGCCAGTGACTGCAATGCCGTAGGCGGCAGCTAAATTACCCGAGGATTTGAAACTCAAGACTAAAGCCATGACAGCAATCATTAAGCCCCAGTTAACACGAGGCATGTAGATTTGGCCTTCTTCACTTTCGGAAGTGTGCTCTACATGCATACGCGGTAAGTAGCCTAACTGCAGTGCTTGGCGGGATACTGAAAATGCTCCAGTGATGACCGCCTGAGAGGCAATTACTGCCGCTAACGTGGCTAATATAATGAGTGGATAAAGCATCCATTCAGGGGCCAGCAGGTAAAAAGGATTCTTTATCGACTCGGGGTTTAATAAGACTAAAGCCCCTTGACCAAAGTAGTTTAAAACTAAGGCTGGCAGCACAAAACCAAACCAAGCTAGCCGAATTGGAAAGCGGCCAAAGTGTCCCATGTCGGCATATAAAGCCTCGGCCCCAGTAACAGATAAAACAACCGCACCCAATGCTACAAAGGCAATCCAAGGACTTATTGCAAAAAAACGAATGGCGTAAATGGGATTTAGTGCATGCAAAATAGTAGGATTTTGCATAATGCTGTGTATGCCTAACCCAGCCAATGTGCCAAACCAAAGCAACATAATTGGACCAAAAAAAGCACCAACTAATGCGGTGCCTTTACTTTGCGCCCAAAATAATGCAAATAAGACGATTAAGGTAATTGGCAATATCATCGGGTGTAATATTGGCGCGGCGAGTTCTAAACCTTCTACTGCCGATAGTACCGAAATGGCTGGTGTAATCATGCCGTCGGCATAGAACATACAAGCCCCCAAAATGCCGAGTAACATAATAGTGTGCTGCTTTTTAATGTTGCCAGCAGCATTGTGACTAGCAAGTGCAAGTAAAGCCATAATACCACCTTCGCCACGGTTATCGGCCCGCATGATAAAGGCTACATATTTAACCGACACCACCATGATGAGCGCCCAGACGATAAGCGAAAGTATGCCGTACATATTTGCTTCCGTCAGTGGGACAGGGTGCGTACCTACCGAGAAAACTTCTTTAATGGTGTATAGCGGACTGGTACCAATATCGCCAAAGACCACGCCTAGTGCGGCCAATGTAAGTGCCGAAAGCTTTGTTTTACTGCCAGTAGGTGATGACATTAAAAGGATGACTGTATTTAAGTAAGACCGCTATTATCATGCAAGTTAAATAGTAAACCAATAGATTTTTTTGAATCATTAAAATTAGGCCGTTTGCAAAATAAATTCTTATTGAAAGATTTTTAGTAAGAAAAGTTTTTAATGTCAGTAAAATAGGCGGATAACTCAATTGGGTGATATTTAAAATTCGTATTTATCTAGTAGAATCGGCCTTTAAACTGTAAAGTCTTGTTAAAAAATACCTGTTTAATTCAAATAAAACAGATGCTTATTGATTCTACCTATGTTTATGGGTAACATTCGAAGCTACATTGACGTAGTCAAATTGATTTTAAGGAAACAATGTTTTGAATAATAATTTTAAATACAAATTAATTTCCCTAGTGTTAGCTTCTAGCCTCGGTATTGCCATGAGCAATGTTGCCTATTCCGCACAAACTGTCATTAGTCTAAAGGATATGGTTGAAAAAACCGTCACTTCAAATCCAGAAGTGCAATCCAGATATCACCGTTTTTTAGAATCAGGATTTGAGCAAGACATGGTACGCGGGGGTTTTCTACCAAAAGCAGATATTGTTTCTACTTATAGGAAACAAGAAGAACTCATTAAGCCAGGAGATGGCACTGCCATTCCTCGTTTTAATAATGAGTTGGTGTTAAGACAAATGATATTTGATGGCTTTGCTACCAGTAGCGAAGTTAAGCGCTTGGGTCATGCAAATCGTGTTCGCTACTACGAGTTACAAAGTGCGATGCAAAATACGACCTTGGAATTTATTCGCGCCTACATTGATACATTGCGCTACCGCGAACTAAGTCAGTTTGCAAAAGATAATTACGTGGTACATAAACAACTCTTTGACCGTATTCAAGAGCGCGTAAATGCAGGTGTAGCTCGTAAGGTTGACTTAGAACAAGCGTCTGGTCGCTTGGCATTGGCTGAAGCGAATTTGCTCACAGAAACCACGAATTTACATGATGTTACTGCGCGTTTACAGCGACTCTATGGGGAATTGCCGCCGGAGACTTTAGAGGCTCCTACGTTTTTTAATGCAGGTGTGGAACCTACTTCAGCCGATGCATTAAAAGTGGCATACAATCAAAATCCGGACTTACTCTCTACTATTGAAGATATCCAAGCGAGTAAAGATGAGATTAAAACTAGGGAAGCGCGCTATCTGCCTAAGTTGGATTTGCAAGCTCGAAAAAATCTGGGCGTAAGTAATGATGGGCGATTTAGCTCTAGCGCAGCTGACTTGCTTGAATTAACCATGAATTTTAATTTATTTAATGGTTTTTCTGATCAGAACGCAGTCAAAATGACTGCGGAGAAATTGAATAACTCTTTAGACTTGCGTGATAAAGCTTGCGTGGATACTCGACAACTGGTGGTAATTGCCTACAACGATATTCAGCAACTTAAAGAACAAGAAAAATATCGTACCAATCATAAAAACTCCATTGAAAACGCGCGTGAAGCTTATCGTAAGCAATTCGACATTGGCCAACGTACCTTGCTCGACTTATTGGACACGGAGAACGAATATTTTCAAGCAAAAAGATCACTCAGTAATACGCAATTCGATATTCAAACCGCTTACGCCAGAACATATGCTGGACAAGGCGAGTTGTTGAATAGAATTGGTGCTGCTCGAGGTGGTTTGCCAGAATATAAGCGTGAAAGTTATCTTGATAGCGAAAATGTTTGTCAAGCACTTGCACCAGTTCAAATTACCGTAGATAAAGCCGCGCTTTTAGCAGAGGCAAAACCGCTCAGCTCAACTTTAACCACATTAAAAGCGGTCGAACCGGTTAAGGTCGAAGCTAAACCATTAGCAAATAAAGTGGTTCCTGATGTTCAATTTGAGACTAATAGCGCCAAAATTAAACCCGTTTCCTACCCTGTTTTGGATGCCGCAATTGTTACTTTAAAAGAATGGGGCGAGGCGAGTGTGGAAATTGCTGGACATACTGATCAGCGTGACACTTCAAAGGCTGATTACAATCAAGCATTGTCTGAAAAACGTGCAAAAGCAGTTCTCGATTATATTGTTAAAAAAGGCGTTGATGTTAAACGCTTTACAGCAAAAGGTTACGGCTATACTCAACCAATAGCCGAGAATGACCCTAAAGAAGGTAATGCAGTTAACCGACGTGTTGAATTGATACGTCAGCAAAAATAAATTGTTTGATATAAAGACGGAGGTTTAGACCTCCGTTTTTATTTGAGTTGCACCAAGTTTAAACGTCATTTCCGAGGTTAAGTGTTAATTTTGTGATTTTTTTGTAGTGAAAAGTTAAAAAAGCACATTTTTTACTTATAAAAATACAAAGGAAAGTGTTAGAATACGCTCCGCAATTTGATGTAGACCTACTATCCGCCCGGGTGGTGAAATTGGTAGACACAAGAGACTTAAAATCTCTCG